>JBDGXD010000295.1:0-5468 GCA_039584755.1 Gemmatimonadota bacterium | reverse complement strand
CGCCTCCTCCACGAGTTCGACTGCATCCCGGCCGTCCAGCTCCGACACCAAGACGTCCACTCGCTTGCCTGGCGCGTTGACGGATTGCCCTATGATATCGGCCTGGATCGGTAGCTCCCGCTCTCCTCGGTCCACTAGGACCGCCAGACCAATGCGGGATGGCCGTCCGAAATCGGCAAGTTGGTCCAACGCCGCCCTCACGGTTCTCCCGGTGTACAACACGTCATCGACGATCACCACACAGAGTCCTCCCATGTCAAACGGTATCCGTGTCTCACCCACTATTGGTCTCGGGCCCACGGTCTGGAGATCGTCGCGATAGAGAGTAATGTCCATGGCTCCGCGCGGAACGTCGGCGCCCTCCCGGTCCGAGATGAGTCTGGCCACGCGTTCTGCCAATTCAACACCGCGACGTTGGATACCGATCAGCGCGAGATTCTCGGTTCCACCCGCCAGCTTCACGACCTCGAGCGACATTCGTTTGAGTGCCTCGGCGATAGCACCAGAATCCAGGAGGGTATGTCTTTGGTGGGAGTTCATGTCGCCGCGGAAGTTAGAGGTCCCTGCTACCTCAGTCAACGCGTTAGCGGCGAAATCTGCTCGGTCGACGTCGGATCGCAGGTCCTGTGGCTGGAAAGTAGGCCATCACCACTCTATAATGCACGGCTGGGAGAGGTGTCCGAGTGGTTGAAGGAGCCGGTCTCGAAAACCGGTGGGCCCGTTTGGGTCTCGTGGGTTCGAATCCCACCCTCTCCGTCAGCTTCACCTGGCCGACCGAGAGACCTGGCGGCCCTGTCATCAAGGCGGGGCAGCCGACCTACGCCCCAGCAAACCTCCCAGGGCTTAGCGGCTATCCGGCCGGACGGCTAGATTTTCCCGATGCATGATTTCTCAACGCATTTGCAGCTCACCGGATTTCCGATCGTCATCCGGATCCCCGTACAATGGGGTGAATTGGATGCCTACGGCCATGTCAACAATGCAGTGTTTTTCCGGTACTTCGAATCCGTCCGTATGGTGTATTTGGACCGCTGCCGATTCCTCGAGTCGTACAACGTAAACAAGGTTGGTGCGATCCTTCGCTCGACAGAATGCACCTTTCGCCAACCTCTCTATCACCCCGATGATGTTCTAGTAGGTGCCCGAGTGACACTGATTGAAACAGACCGATTCACCATGGCATACCGGGTGGTCTCCCAGACCACCAACCAGATCATCGCCGAAGGTAACGGGGTTGTGGTCTCCTTTGATTATGAGAAACTCTCCAAGGTGCCTTTGCCTGTCGAGGTGCGCGATGAGATAGTGAAGTTGGAGCAGCCCCCTGCCGGAGAGTTGGCGAGAGAATGAGCGACTGGACAAACGATGCCGCAACCGGCAAGCTCGCTCCAGCGGGTATCACGCTAGTACCAGTCCGCAGCGCATCCGTCGAGCAAAGACAACTCATGCGGTCATAGCGGGGACAGATCGACTATGGGAATGGCTCGTCGGTCTCTGCTTTGGGCTTCGCAGAGCGAATGGTTGGCAAGAAAGTGTCAAACCTGGGCCTTCACCCGCCGCGCCTCGCGCCGATTTCTCCCGGGAGAGAACCTCGAATCCGCCCTTGCCGCCGTACGCAATCTGGAAGAGAGAGGAATCGTCGGCCTGATTACGCTGCTGGGTGAAAACGTGACTGGAGTGGACGAAGCCAAAGCGGTTGCGCGGCAGTACACGGTAGCTTTCGACGAGATCCGGGCACGTGGATCAAACTGTCAGCTTTCAGTGAAACCCACTCAGCTGGGTATGGACGTGGATGGCGAGGTCTGCCTGGAGCAGCTCGCTACTCTGCTCGAGCACGTGGGGGGATCGGGTCATCTAGTTTGGGTGGACATGGAAAGCTCTGCCTACGTACAGAGAACACTGGATCTCGTTGACCGCGTTAGGCAAACACATCAGAACGTCGGGGTTTGTGTACAAGCATACCTTCACCGTACCGAGAGCGATTTGGGTCAGCTGCTGGCACTCGGTGTGCCGGTGAGGTTGGTTAAGGGAGCATACAAGGAGCCTGCTGATCTAGCGATCCAGCGAAAGACTGACGTAGACGCCAGCTACCTGCAGCTTGCCAGACGTCTGTTGGACCACGTGGCGGCGGAACGGGTGGGCTTTCCTGCGTTCGGCACGCATGACATGACTCTGGTGCGTTCTGTCAAACAGTACGCGACGGAACTGGGCATTTCGAAGCAGGCGTTCGAGTTCCAGATGCTCTATGGGATCGGTCGAGATCACCAAACCCGGTTGATGCAAGAGGGCTTCAGTATCCGGGTGCTGATAAGCTATGGATCTGCCTGGTTTAGATGGTACATGCGGCGACTAGCCGAGCGACCGGCCAACGTCTGGTTTGTAGTCAGAAGTCTACTGCCCTGAATCTCAGTCCCGGCGCCTCGATTCCCTCACCTGCGCAACAACCAGCCAATCGCAAAGACCAGCTGTTCAACGGTATTTGAGCTGGTACCTTCACCCAGGCTGCTGTTGTCAATTCGGTAGGCCAACTTAGCCATGAATGGCAGTCGGCTCAGGGCATAGCTGATACCTGCTTCCATTCCATTGCCACTGCCGAACGGTTCGACAGCGTCCACATCTGACGCGAATACGTGCCAGGCTTCCAGGTATGTGACCAGGTTGGGAGACCCCAGCTTGGCCCCTAACGCGGCTCGTCCCTCCCAGAAGACCCAGCGCTGAGTCCCCTGTGAAGTCACGAAGCTGCGAATATGGGGCCCAGTCTTGACCACTAGCCACGAAAACGGGGCAAAACCGAGCATCAGTTCGCCTTCGACGATGTCCTGGTCAGGTAGATCGGCATCCGATGACAGACCACCCTCGAGGTAGCGCAAATCGAGCCGCAGCTTGCGCAACCTGACAGCGAGTGCACCGCCGATTGTCATTCCGCTGTAGCGGGAAGAAGCCGCGTCGCCTGATCCGTTGATCTTGGTGACCTGTACCGGCGTGGGCGCCAAACTCAGAGTGAGGCCCACTCCGGTCTGTCCCTCGACAGCGCCGCCAACGAACAGACTGATCAGGACGGCTGTTGCTGCTACCGCAAATCGATTCACTTTCACCGTCCGGGTACCTCGTATGCTGATGGCTGGGCCACCCTGATAACTAGTTGTACGTCTGATTTTCTCTGCTCGTTCTCGGTCAAGACGATGGCCAGCGAGTCCTGCCAAGTACGGTATAGCGAGAGGTTCGATTCTATGTTTGCGGGTATGGGCTTTCCGGGTCGCAGCCGGAAGAATGTGGCAACACCTGCAATGCTGATCGTCCCGGCCACCACGAAGCGCCCACCCATCAGATCGCTGTCAGTCGAAGAAATCATGCTTGGCAGCACCGCAACCGCCGCCCCGATCAGCAACCCGCCCGCTAGTGCCTGCACACCCGGCCCGTTGCTGAATTGCTCCGGGAGAATGAGTGAGTCCGCCGGTTCCACAGGCAAGAACAGCGTATCCGGTGATTCTACTTGGATGTCCAGCGGCAATCGCAAGGTCCTGACCGTGTTTCCAGTGGAGTCCTGCGATTTTACCCAGAGATCGTACGCACCCGACGGGACGACCAATCGCTCCGGGTCGCGGCCATCCCACTCCAATTCCAGGCTATCGACGATCGGTCCGCGATAGAGCGAACGCACTCTTATGCTGTCTCGGTCTCTAATGTCGGCTGTCACGTCGTGATACGAACTGGCGAACAGCTTGAGCGAGAACAGGCCCTGGCCCAAGCGTAGCCTCGTCACTTGCGGTGCATCCACCGTGACGACCTTGATTTCACGCCGCACCGCGTCGTAAATGTTCGTGACTTCGGGCGGGAAGATCAGTTGGTCCGGGCGGTAACGCGTATCCAGTCTCACGAGGCGGCCGAAGACTGCCAGGGCTGAATCCGTGTTGCCCCGCAGCGCCTCGGCGGCAGCCAGGTAAGTCAGCGCACGCACCCTGAACACACGCGCCGCAGCGGGATCGGCCATCTGCTGCGCCAGTGCCGGATCAAGCGCCCCTTGGAGAAATCCAATCGCCGCTTCGAGCTCGAGATCCTGGTACGCATTTATCCCTTGCTCGAGTAGACTGACTGCAGTCTGCGCCTGGGCTGGATGCCAGGACACGGTGAACGCGAGAAGACTCGCGAGGATCAGTGCACGACGTCGTGTCATGGTCTGCGAGCCCTTAGCGTGATGTCAGTGAGTCTGAGCTGCTGTCCTTCTGCTAGCTGGATCTCGAGTTCGAACGCTTCAAAGCCATCGCGTACAACCCTCAGGCTGTGCGTTCCCGCCGAAAGCGTCATCACTCTTGGTGTATTCCCTATGAGTTCACCGTCGATGTAGACCTGACCCCAAGGAGTAGAATTGACGAACAACTTGCCAGGATTGACCGGCGGAGTCGTCACTGTAGCGGGCGCCTCACTACGGGCTTCTATCGCTGCCGGCTGCGTCGGAGCCTGTGGAGTCTCTTCGGTGCGATTCAGCGGCTCGTACCGCGGCCGCTCCACTGGCTGTTGGGTCTGAGGCAGCTGCGTTGGTGTGCCCTGCACTTGGCTCTCTGAAGGTGGTGGAGGAGATCCGGTCTCGTTCAGCGATCCGACGATCGATTCCCACGGTTTCAGCCAAATCGACCCCAACGCAATCACCAGTAACGCCAACGCAGCCCAGGCCACCGGGACAAAACGAGATTTCGGTTTGTCTCCGTCGATCACAAACACCTGTGACTGGCTGCCAGCCTTGCCCGCTGTGGCAAAAGCCTCACCACCTGGCGGCACCCAATCCTTTCGCAGCATAGCCACGAAATCCAGGACCATCGGGAACCGCTGTGCCGGGGTCTTGCTCAGCGCCCGATGGACCGATTCTCGAACGTGGGGCGGAAGATCGTCCCTTGACTGCTCCAGTCCTGCAGGTGCCTCGGCTAGGACCATCCGCTCCATTTCTTCGGGGGCATCACCGACAAAAGGCAGGTTTCCGCTGAGACATTCATATGCTATTGCACCCATGGCGTATTGGTCGGCGCTGGGACCCACCGCACGACCGCGGAATTGTTCCGGCGCCATGTATTCCGGGGAACCACCAACCCCGCGGTCGCGACTCCCCGATTCGCTGAACGCACCCATTATGCACGCGTCGCTGACACGGGCCCAATCCTCCCGATCCACCAGGATGTTCGAGGGCTTCAGGTTTCCGTGGGTAACACCACGGCGGTGCATGTAGTCGAGGGCACTCGCTACCTGCTCGAGGATCTTCTGGCACGTTTCCAGATCGAGTGGTCCTGAGTCACGCATCAGGTCGGCCAAGGTGTGACCCTTCACATACTCCATCGAGTACCACAACAGCGCCCGCGTTTTGCCGAAGCCGAGTACCCGGGCGATATGCGAGTGACTGAGGGAAGCAGCGACGGCAGCCTCGCGCTGGAATCGAGCGAGGTCGGGAGCCATGCCCCGCTGCAGGGGAATTACCTTGAGCG
>JBDGXD010000294.1:0-12875 GCA_039584755.1 Gemmatimonadota bacterium | reverse complement strand
CGGAAGAATGAGTTTTCTCCAGTTCCGCATGGGCTCTCTCCATCCAGCGCAGTAGCTCGACCTTGTGTCGCTCCAGTTCACTGTCGGTGAACCCGTGCCGCGCCACTCGCTCGGATTCCGTGAGCAACGCCTCTAGACCGCGCTCCACGCCTCCGTCCTCGACCACGGCTCCGAGTATATACACTTCCTTCGATCGTATCAGCCGCCCTTGGCCGGAAGATCCGTACAGAAAAGGCGGCTCCGATTGCTGTGTCAGTTCGAACAGCCGGTCATTCAGCATGCTGTTGTAGAGCCGTTCCACGATGAGCTGTCGGAACGCACCCACCGTGTGCACCTGCCGTAGCGGTTGCTTGTGGTAGATGCTGACTACTGACTCAGTTGCCTCCTGGTCGGTTACGATCGTGACCAGCGTCTCATCATGGTCGGGGACTGGAAACACAGTCCGCTCTCGCGGGCTGGACCGACCTGGCAGACTCGAGAAATGGTCACGCACCAATCGCTCGATCGCTTCCACCTCAAAGTCGCCAACCGCCACCACCGCCATGAGATCGGGCCGGTACCAGTCTTGGTAGAACCGCTCGAGTGTCTGATACTCGAAATTCTGTATGACACTCGTATCGCCGATGGGCAGTCGCGAAGCGTATTGCGAGCCCTGGAACAGGACCGGGAACTGCTTGTCGAACATGCGTGCGTCAGCTCCGCGGCCCAGCCTCCATTCTTCAACCACTACTCCCCTCTCACCATCAACCATCTGGGGATCGAACAGCAGATTGGTGGCCCAATCTTCGAGGATCTGGAACGCCGTAGCAACGATGGCGGCCGAGTCAGTCGGCACCTGAAGCATGTACACGGTCTCGTCGAAGCTAGTCTGGGCGTTTATGTCCGGCCCGAACCGCATGCCAACCCGCTCTAGGTAATCGACGAGGTCCTGCTTGGGATAGCGCTCCGTCCCATTGAATGCCATGTGTTCCACGAAATGGGCCAAGCCGAGTTGGTCACCGTCCTCTAGCACTGAGCCCGCATTAACAACGAGCCTCAGTTCCGCGCGATTCTCGGGTCGCTTGTTGACACGGATATAGTAGATGAGACCGTTCTCCAAGGTATCCACCTTGACCAGATCATCCACCGGTAACAGTCGGTCTAGCTCGGGACTGCTGAGCTGAGCCCAACCGCTGCCGCTGACCAAGGCGGACAGGAGAAACGGACCCATTAGGGCTGCGAATCTGGACTTCATAGACTGCCTTTTCTTGACCTCGTTTTGCGTAGTGCCGAATAATGGCTTGAGGCTCTACACCCCCAATCACCCGGAGTGCCATCGGCCACCCAGCCCAGCTCAGCCCCTCTTTCTCTAGCTACCTTCCTCCACCTCCGCTGGTCGCCTCACTTGCCTTTTCACCCGTCAGCTCCAACCCCAGGGTCTTCCCCTTCGCCAGGGCCGGTATTCCCTCAGCCAACCACACCGGCGCCGGCGCGCCCTTCAGGTAGTGGTCGAAGTATTGCTGTAACCGGACATTCCAATCCTTCTTGTTGGCATAGGTGGTTGGCCAGTGGGGCTCGTCGTTGTAGTTCACCAACCACGCCTCTTTCCCAAGTCGGCGCAGGGCAACAAACATCTCGATACCCTGATACCACGGTACTGCACCGTCGTGATCGTTGTGCAACATGAGCAAGGGAGTCTCAACCTTGTCAGCCCAGAAAATCGGGGAGTTCTCGATGTACCGCATGGGAGCCTCCCATAGGGTCGCACCAAGCCGACTCTGTGTCCTCTCATACTGGAACATCCGGCTCATGCCGGAACTCCATCTGATCCCGCCATAGGCACTCGTCATGTTCGACACTGGTGCGCCGCCGGCAGCCGCCTTGAAGAGGTCTGTCTTTGTAACCATATATGCGATTTGGTAACCGGCCCAACTGTGTCCCTGAACACCAATGTTCGCCTCGTCCACGTATCCCTGATCGACTAGTTCGAGCACCCCGGGCATCACGCATTTCATGGCGCTCTCACCGGGATATCCAACCTGATACACAATATCGGGGATGAAAACTACGTATCCTCGGCTGGCGTAGAAGGTTGGCCTGATGACCGATCGATGTGGAATCGGTTCGTAATGAGCGTGCAGGTTGTGGGAATCCCGCTCGTAGAAATACACCATCAGCGGATACTTGCGTGACGGATCGAAGTCCTCCGGCTTGTACAGCAGACCTTGTAATAGCCTGCCATCAGTAGACCGCCACTGTACTAGATCCACCGATGACCACAGATACTCGGCCTGCTGCGGGTTGGCATCACTGACCTGATGCATGTCGGCGAAATCGAGGTCACTCGCCCAGAGATTCGGGAATTCCCGTACATCCGAGCGGGTGAACAACAACAGATCGGCGTCTTGGGCCTTGGCTGGATTGGAGAATCGGCGGGCCATCATAACCAGTTGCTCTGGAGCCCGCTCACCACCCACGTGATCTCGATAGAACCCTGCATCTTTGGTCCACAAGTTGAAAGCCGACAGCAACATGGGTTGGGAGGTGGAGATCGATTCTGCCTCGCGATCCAAGCGAACGTAGCGGAACCGCACACTGTCCGTCCTACCCAAGCCGTCGGTGACGTTGCGCGGAGCCTTGCGCCCGGTTGGGTCGACCGCCCAGACGTCATACCGGTCGTACACTAGGAACTCCTGGTCGGCCTCCGTCCACCCAGCAGTGCCGTATGCGGACGGTAAAGAGGGCGAATCATGATCCTCGTTGAACATTGGGTAGGGAATCTGGGAAGTAAGGTTGACTGCGGCAGTCGCATCAGTCTTGCGGGCATACCACGCCAGGTCTTGCCGGTCCCACCAGTACACGTACTCGCCACCGGGCGACAGGTTGGCGTTGCCCTGCAGCTTCTCGATTAGTCGGTTGCGCTCTCCAGTGTTCACGTCCACCAGATAGACATCGTTGAATCCAGGTGACTCCCACGAGCTGAACATGCGGTAGGGCACACCCGTGTTGCCCAATGCCAAACTCGCGTCTCCTTTCACAGCGACATTGACCGACGGGACCTCCGGTGTAGCCAGTTGTACCAAGCGTCGGTCGCGTAAATGCACCACGGCACTGTAGCTACGGTTCTTCTCCCTATTGACCTGCAACAGCTGCATCGGTTGCAGTAGCGGATCCTGCCAATGCCAGATATCGACTTTGACCCGCTCACTTTCCGGAGTGCTGTCATTTGCCTCTGGCGCAGGTCTAGCTGCCGTTCCAAAGAACACCCTCGCGCCATTGTCCGAAAAGCTCACCGCACCCCGTTCGCTCACCCACCACCCATCCGGCATCCCAGTGCCGCCCTCGCTGGCAACTGCAGTCGCCGCGTCCCGACCGGCTTGCCAGTGATAGAGGCTGAACGATGGTTGGTCTGCTTGGTAGTCATCCCGGTTTGACAGGAACGCAACCTGCTCTCCCTCTTCATCGAACACCACCGACTTGTAGATCCCCTCGCCCGTCATCAACGAGGTCACTTCCCCATTGTCCAGCTCCACTAGCATCACGCCATCCGCTGTCCCGCTCTCACTCGATGCGGCGTATGCCATCCTCTCACCATCCTTTGAGAACGCATACTCCATCACACTCTCGTAGCTCCGCTCCGTACCGGTCGACAGACCACGGACTATCAGGTTAGTGCCTACTTGGTTTGGCTTCTTCTCCTTCCCCTCTTCTTCTCCTTCCTGCTCCTCCCCCTGCTGCCCCCTCTCCGTCTCATCACCCTGCTCCGGTTCTTTCTCCAGCAAGTAGGCGACCCAATCACCCGCGTCTGTCGGTATCTCGAACCCCTTGACGCCACCGACCTTGAACATGTCGCCGCCGGCGAGGTCGAGAATCAGCAGCGAGTCTTTCGGCTGCTCATCGGGCTTCTTCTTCTGTTGCTGAGCCTCTTTCACTGCAGCTTTTTCTGGTTTTAACAGCACAACCACGAATCGACTGTCGCTTGTGAACCGGGCTGAAGATCCCCTTGGTACGCTGTAATTCACGTCCGCCGCGAGGCCGGTGACCTCTAGTTCGGCGTCGCCATCCTGCAGGGTCAGGTTATAGAGGATCCAGCGTCCGTCGTTGGAAATCGCCTGACCGGCGATGCCTCTCCAGATATCGTACGCGTCGTGGTCCAAGATCCTCTTTGACTGGGCATTCGCGAGTGCCGGCGCGAATAGCAGGGCGGCAAGCACGCAGCAGGCATAGCGTTTCATTTCTGACTCTCCGGGGTTGTTTTCAGAAGTCTTTTGCAGACTCAATGTGGGCTCGCACAATGAGGGTTGCCCGCAAGGCAAGACAACAGTCAAATGTAACTATTAAACGATTGACCCCGGGGGGGGCCCAAGTTGCTGCAGCCGGATTCGTTGAGGTGTTACCTGCCACCGCCACCCGTCGTCGCCGGTTTCTCTTCACCCACCAACCCCAATCCAAGGTCTCTACCCTTGAGGACGGCCGGAACACCTTCCGCCATCCAGACTGGCTCAGGCGCATCCATCAGGTAGCGGTCGAAGAACTGCTGCATTCTGATCGTCCAGTCCAGGCGGTTTTGGTCCTTGCGAAGTCCATGTGGCTCGCCGTTGTAGTTGAGTAGCCAAACAGGCTTGTGTAATCGGCGCAACGCTACGAAGAACTCGATGCCCTGGTACCAGGGAACCGCAGTGTCTTCATCGTTGTGCAACATCAGCACCGGAGTCTCTATTTTGTCCGCCCAGAACAGCGGCGAGTTCTCTATGTACCTTGGGCGAACCTCCCAGAGTGAACCGCCCAGCCTACTCTGGGTTCGCTCGTACTGCATCATCCGGCTCATCCCCGTGCCCCAACGAATGCCACCGTATGCGCTCGTCATGTTCACCACTGGGGCGCCGGCCTCGGCAGCGGCAAAGACATCCGTCTGCGTAACGAGGTAGGCTATCTGATAGCCGCCCCAGCTGTGCCCCTGAACACCCACTCGCTCGGGATCCACGAAACCCTGCGCCAACACACTCAATACGCCAGGTACAACACACTTGAGTGCGCTCTCGCCAGGATACCCGTCGCGATAGTGGATATCGGGTACGAAGACACCATCATCGGATACTTGCGTGATGGATCGAAGTTCTCCGGTTTGTAAAGGATTCCCGTGAGCGGCAGACCGTCTGTCGAGTTCCAGTACGTCAGCTCCGCAGAACCCCATAGGTACTCCGCCTGCTGCGGATTGGCATCGCTGATCTTGCTCATTTCGTCGAACGACGGATCAGTGACCCATAGATCGGGGAACTCCTGGAAACTCCCACGGGTGAGCATCAGAACATCAGTATCCTTGGCCTTCCGCGGCGAGCCAAATGAACGGTCCGTCATAACGAGCCGTTCTGGAGTGCCGTCACCACGGACTCTGTCTCGATAGAAACCGCCATTCTTCGTGGCCCAGTCGAGTGCACGCAGCACCATCGGCTCGGTTTCCGAAATCGCGTCCTGCTCCGGATCCAAGCGCACGTAGCGGAATACGATGTTGTCGCGACGGCCTGTTCCTTCAGTGATGCTTCTGGGAGCGTCTTGGCCCGTCGGATCGGTGGCCCAAATGTCATATTTGTCGTAGATCAGGAACAGCTCGTCGTCCTCGGTCCAGCCAGGCCCCTGACGGCCATAGGCGTTGGGTATCTGGGGGCGATCGGCCAATTCGTCGTGCACAGGGTAGGGGATCTGACTAGTGAGATTGACCGGTTCACCTCCGTTCACATCGATGGCAAACCATGCTCGTTGATGCCCATCCCACCAAGTGATGAACTTCGCATCCGGTGAAAGCTGGGCCGAACCCTGCAGCCGCTCCAGGACCAACCGGGAAGCTCCCGTCTCCACATCGACCACATAGACATCGTTATATCCGGGGGAATCCCAAGATATTTCCTGCCGGTACGGCATGTTGGTGACGGCCAGGCCAATGTCGGCATTTCCGTCTGACCCGACAATCACGGAGGGCCGATCCACATCTGCCAACTGCACGATCTGTCCGTTGTCCAAATGAATGACCGCTTCGTAGGTGCGGTTCAGCTCCCTTTGGCGCTGCACTAGCTGCATGGGTTGCAGCAGTGGGTCCTTCCAGTTCCAGATATCTAGCTCGACCTTTTCCCACTCAGGAGTCTCTTCTTCGGGTTCCGGGTCGGGACGTGGCGCCGTGCCAAAGAAGAGCCGACGACCGTTATCCGAGAACTCCACAGCGCCACCTTCGCTGACCCACCAACCCTGTGCGATCCCGGGGGATCCTTCCATCGCCACCTGACTCGCCTCAGCTTGGCCGGCCCTCCAGTGGTACAAGTTGAAGGCCGGTTGATCTGCCTGGTAATCATCCCGGTTGGACATGAACGCCACTTGCTCCCCGGCCTCGTCGAACGCAGCGCTCTTGTAGATCCCTTCACCAGTCATTAGTGTCGTGACTTCGTCATCACCGACCGCCAGGACCATCAGTCCATCCGCGGTGCCGTCTTTGCTCGAAGCTGCAAGGGCAAGACGATTACCACTCTTTGAGAACACGTACTCCACTACGCTCTCGTAGCGCTGCTCGGCACCGGACGAAAGGTCACGCAACACCAAAGTGGTCCCAATCTGATTGGGCTTCTTTTCCTTCTTCTCTTCCTCTTCCTCTGCTTCCTCCTCCACCTGTTCCTCCTCAACAGCCTCCGCTTCCGCCGCACTATCAGGCGTCTCTTCTGCCTTCTCCAGCAGATAGGCCACCCAACTCGGCCCCTCCTCGACCACCTTGAAAGACTTCACCTTCTCGACCTTGAAGACCTCACCGTTCGACAGGTCCATGATGCCGAGCGAGTCCTTGGGTTGCTGTTCGGGTTTCTTCTTTTCCTTCTTGGCCTCCCTCTCCAACTCCAACTCAGGCTTGATGACGAATACTAGAAACCGCCCATCGTGGGTGAATTGCGCCTGACGGCCGCGCGGCACTGTGTAGACCGTGCTAGAGTTCAAGCTGTGGACCTGCAGTTCGGCATCGCCCTCGCGCACGTTGAGGGCGTATGAGATCCATTGTCCGTTGTCCGAAATCCGTGAGTCTACGATTGTCTTCCAAATGTTGTAGGAATCGTGATCGAGGGACCGCTTCTGTTGTGCCTGTGCTGTGAACGGCGACATGAGAGCAGCGGCCATGATCAGGGGGCTAATCCGGTGGATGTTGCGCATCATTCTGTCTCCGACGGGTACCGGGGGACATTGCAGTTCGGTCTCGTTCCCAACCCTCCCCAACCACACCCAACCTACCCCCCTTCCCACCACACCTCAACCGACTAGGCCGACCAAGGTTGAGCCCTTGCTAGACGTTTTAACTTGTTAAGATGAGACATCTGCTGGCCGCCCTGTTGCTGCTCGTCTTGGCGGTCCGCGACCACGGTGCCCGCACTCAACCTGAGCTGGACGCCGTCACGGCCGGTCCAAGGCAGCATTGTACGCTTGACCGTTCGGCCCGATACGCTCGATCTGGCCGCAGACATCAGCGCCGTCAAGGGGCTGATGGCACGCCAGGCGCTCCATTTCCAGTCCGATGGTGCTGGCGGGTTCGAGGCTCTGGGCGGGATTCCCATCAACGTGACCGACAGCATCCAGCTGGTGCTGACGTTGATTCACCGGACCGGTTTAAGTGAGCGGGTTGTGAGATACCTCCCGGTAGCGAGAGGGCAGTTCTCTTCTACTCAACTGAGCGTGGATCCCCGTTTCGTGAATCCGCCCGATTCGGCGTTGTTGGTACGCATCGCGGCGGAGCGCGATTCGGTCAGACGGGTAACCCGTAGATCCCATGCGACTCCCCGTATGTGGGTCGAGACCTTTGCCTTCCCGCGAGACTCCCGGATGACAAGCCCTTACGGGCAGCGGCGCGAGTTCAACGGTGAAGTCCGCAGTCTCCATTTGGGCACCGACCTCGCGGGACAGGTCGGGGCACCGGTAACTGCCGCCAACCGCGCCGTGGTGGCTCTGGTGGACGATTTCTACTACGCCGGCAGTCTGGTCTACCTCGATCACGGCCTTGGCTTGATGACGGCGTACCTCCATCTCAGCGAGATCTTTGTGTCAGTGGGTGACACGGTGGCGCGAGGGGAGCTCATCGGTCGAGTCGGTGCAAGCGGACGAGTCACGGGTCCGCACCTGCACTGGACCGCCCGCTACGGTGATGTGCTGGTAAGTCCTTTGAGCCTGCTGGATATCGAAGCGTTCCCACCTGACTGAGGGCCACAAGGGCTTTCACTCGAGCAACAGCAAGAATCGGGTTGAGCCATCTGCGCCGGACGCCCAACTTTCGAGCGTCATTAAATGAGGCGTTGCATGGTGTCCAGCGATTACGAACGCATTGAGCAGGCCATCAACTTCATCGAGAACAACTATCGCAGCCAGCCAACCTTGAGCGACGCTGCCAAATCGGTCGGCCTCAGCGAGTACCATTTCCAGCGTCTATTCAAGCGTTGGGTCGGCATCAGCCCCAAGAGGTTCCTCCAGTTCCTGACCGTCGAGCACGCCAGAGACCTACTTCGCAATGGCAGATCGGTCTTGGCTACCAGCTACGATTCAGGACTGTCCGGCCCGGGCCGGCTCCACGATCTGTTCGTATCTGTCGATGCGGTCACACCTGGCGAGTACAAGGCAAAGGGTGCAGGACTGTCCATCTCTTATGGGTTCCACGACACCCCCTTCGGCAGTTGCTTCATCGCCGCAACCGAGAGGGGCGTGACCAATCTAGAGTTTGGAGAGCGGAGCGATTGCGTACAACGCCTGCACCAGAACTGGAGCGCAGCGGAGTTGCGGGATGACCACGAGTTCACCGGCGACTATGTGGAGCGGATATTTCGCCAAGAGCCAGACGATACGGATAGGATCAAGCTTTATCTCAGCGGGACGAACTTCCAACTCAAGGTCTGGCAAGCGCTGCTCGAGATACCAGCGGGCCACCTGACTTCGTACCAGCAGATTGCTCGTCACGTGGGCAGGCCCAAGGCCGTGCGGGCAGTGGGCAACGCGGTCGGCCGCAATCCGGTGGCATTCGTGATTCCATGTCACCGTGTGATACGACAGTCGGGAGAGTACGGCAATTACCGCTGGGGCACCGCTCGCAAGAAGGCAAT
Source organism: Gemmatimonadota bacterium (assembly GCA_039584755.1). GTDB lineage: Bacteria > Gemmatimonadota > Gemmatimonadetes > Gemmatimonadales > GWC2-71-9. The sequence continues at coordinate 3,786 of JBDGXD010000294.1, read as the reverse complement.
GCTTGGCTGGGAGGCGGCGAAGAAGGTGACCGGTACGTCGTAGGTGGTGAGGGGTCCCGTGTCCCCTCACCACTCACAGTCCGCCCTACCTCTTCTTCTTCGCTTTCCTGACCGCTCGCTTGGTGGCCTTCTTGGCCTTGGTCGCAACACGCCTCACCGCTTTCTTAGCCTTCTTGGTCGCCCGCTTTGTTGCCTTCTTGGCCTGCCTGACCTTCTTGGCAGCCTTCTTCTTGACACGCTTGACCTTCTTCGCGGCCTTCTTCTTGGAACGTTTGACAGCCTTCTTCGCCTTGCGGACTGCCGTCTGAGTCTTGGTGCGCTTCTTGATCATTGCTGCCATTTCAGTCTCCTAGCGGCTCCGCGCCGATTTCGAAGTGCGGCTTGTCGGCGCCTTTGCTTTACCGACCGGGCGCTTTGCCGTCGTCTTCTTGGTGGTCCTCTTCACAGTCTTTCTTGCACGGGTTGCGGCCGGCCGGCGCGTGCTCTTCTTGACAGTCCGCTTGGCTGCTTTCTTTGCGGTCTTCTTCCGTCCAGCTACCCGCTTAGCCGTCTTGGTGGCCCGCTTGACGGCCTTTTTCACTTTGCGTGTTGCCTTCTTTGTAGCACGGCGAGCGACTCGCTTTGCCTTGGTCGCTGTGCGTTTTGCCTTCCTGCGGGCACCCTTGGCGACCTTCTTCGCCTTGCGAGCTGTTCGCTTTGCCGTCTTCGCGGCTCCCTTTCCGGCCTTCTTTGCCGTGCGTTTGGCAGTCTTCGTGGCGCGCTTTACAGCCTTCTTGGCCTTGGTTGCCGTACTGCTCACAGTTCTCCCCGCGCGACTGACGGCTTTTCTAGCCTTGGAAGGCGATTTCCCTGTGGTCTTCTTGGAGCTCTTGCTCTTGGAGCGGCTCGCCGTGGTCTTCTTCTTTGTGGATCTTGCCGTTTTACCACTCTTTTTCGGAGCCATTCTTTCTCCTATTCACTTTGCCAGTCCGAAGATCGGCAAGTTAGGGATTTCTCGGCCCAGCGTCCAGGGACTTCAGCCAACTATCGCTCCCAACTCAGCACACCTACCCGAGCCAAGTCATCCAAGTATCTGGCAACGACTTCAAGTGGCACTGGTCCGAACTCCGCACTCAGCGCATCTCGGATCTCCGTCACAGAGCGCTCACCGTCAACGAAGTTCACTAGCTCAAACCTCTCGTTCCCGCTTAGGGTGAACTCACTAGACGAATACCACGCCGCTGCATCTGGCGTCAGCCTGCTCTCCGGCAACCCAAAGTCCAACGGCCCACGAGTCGAGCGAACCGGCACACGATCGTCGGTCGCTCGCCGGTTGCTGCTCGTCGCGACACCCAGAGAACTCGCCTGACTCTCCAGTGCCTGCAGCAACGCTCGTTCCTGTGCATCGATTTGGCGGTGGACCACCCCCACAGTCTGCCGAACCAGTTCGGTATCGTTGTAGTGGAGCACGGAACTCACAGCCTCCCATTCCCATTGAGCGACCTGCCGCACGACATTCTCGGTCTCGTACCAAGCATGCGCATCCGGACCTTCACGCCGAGCCGAACTGAGCAGCAACCTGGCGGCGCGGCGCCCGCTTGCTCCCAACCTCGCTGCGCTGGCTGAACCGACGAGGTAAACGAGATCTACCGCCTGTTCCTCAGTCAAATCGGCGAGATACAGCATCGCTGCAGCTGCCACGATCTCGCTACGCTCCAATTCGACCGGATCGACTTTGTCCGGAGTGTCATCTGAGGTGTGGTGCGTGTAGTCCGGACTGTGGCCGAACATGACACTTGGGATTCTACGATCGATGAACATCATGTGATCGCTACCGCCAGAGTACGGCACCAGCTGGTAGTTGAACTTCGACAGACTCCCGCGGGCGGTCCGGATGTTCATGCCATCCACCATCTGTCCCATGTTGAGAACGACGTCATTCACCACCGTGGGCGTTGAATACGGGACTCGCGTCATGATGAACCGCGAGTGCAGCAGCTCGAGGTGCTCGCCCACCATGTCCATATTGATGTTCATGAGGTGCTTGCCACCCAGGGCAGGCCCAACCATTTCGGGATGAGCGTCGATGTAGGCCATAGTCCCGTTCCATTCGGGCACCCACATGAACAGCAGTGAGTGCTTGGGCCGTGCGACCCTGCCGGAATCGATCAGCTGTTTCAGGGTCACGGCCATGTCGAGTGTTGCCCCTGATCCACTGGCGTTGTCGTTGGCCGACTCCTTGGGATGGTCCAGGTGCGCACTGACCACGAACTCACCGGCATCCGGGTCGGTACCCGGAATACGGGCAACCGGCACATCCATGAAATACGACTCCAGCCCGACGCCACGAACCACACCGCGCATCACCACCTGCTGGCCTGCCAGCACCATGTCACGCAACCGTTCACCCTGTCTGTTGCTCAAGTTGAAGCCGAATGTCACGTGTTCCAGCTCATCACTCAGTGGCCACATGCCGGTGTACTGCAGCATGTCGGGGAACTCCTTGGCCCGATCGTCGTCGATATAGGCGACCACACCGGCCGCACCGTATTTCAAAACGCCTAGACGGTGCACGTTGCCGCCGTACCCCGTGGCCAAGACGAATTTCCCCGCAACGTCTTTCCCCTCGTAGTCCGAGTCCCGTGTACCGGATCCTACCCACACCAACTCGGCAGTCACGTCACCCGGGTTCGAATAGGTAATCAAGCTCATCGCTATCTCGGGATAGCCGACAATCCGCTCATCGTATGGCTCCACCATTCTGAGTTCAGCCCAGTCGATGTCCCATCCGGAAGGGGATTGCCATGTCTGGTATGCGGTCTTCCCGTCCGACGGGAACGACTCGATGAACGCGTCGTCCCGAGAGTAGCCAGCATCGTGAAGCTGCGCCACTACGTAGTTGGCCGCGTCTCGATATCCCCGTGATCCCTGGATCCGGTGATGGCGTGATATCTGAATCACATGATCTTTGGCTACCTCGCCGCTCAAAGACTCGTGCAGCAGATCCCTCAACTCCGGGTCGATCAGAGGAATGAACTGCTGTGATCGTACGGGAGAGACAAGCATACCTACCAACAGTACAATCAAACCGAGGCGTTTCACTGTGACGACTCCTGTAAAAGTCGTAGGGTTCCCATGAGGCTATCCCGCACTACATAACGACAGTGGCAGACGGGTATTCCATAGTTACCGGTCGCCGGCAGCAACCGAATTCCGCAAGACTCCAACGCCGGGGATCTCAACCTCAACCACATCTCCCGGGAGCAGCGGCCCAACCCCGGCCGGAGTCCCGGTTGCGATTAGATCGCCTGCTTCCAGGGTCATGATCTGGGAGATGTAAGAGACAATCATCGGAATCTTGAACGCCATGTCGGCCGCGCGGCCGTGTTGGCGCTCGGCACCATTCACTCGACAGAAAACCTCGAGTGATTCGAGGTCCGGTAGATCGGTGAGCCCGACAATCCGTGGCCCTGCCGGACAGAACGTGTCGAACCCCTTGGCGCGGGTCCACTGGTTGTCTGTCTTCTGGAGGTCACGAGCAGTAACATCGTTGATGCAGGTGATGCCCTTGATACCCAACAACGCCTCGTCTTCCGTCACCGACTTGAGGGTCCTGCCCACTACAACGCCGATCTCACCTTCGTGCTCGACCCGCTCTGACGCGCTGGGTAGCACGATCTCATTACCATCACCGATTAGCGCCGACGGCGGCTTCATGAACAGCAGGGGTCGCTCCGGCACCACGTTGCCCAGCTCTACCGCATGTTCCAGGTAATTCCTGCCAACACACACGCTCTTGCTCGGCTG
>JBDGXD010000293.1:0-5551 GCA_039584755.1 Gemmatimonadota bacterium | reverse complement strand
CGCCTTGCCGGGAGTGGAGCAGGTCCACTCAGACGATGGCCGCACCGTTTTGACTGTGACCAGGGTGCACCAGGCTGTACCGGCACTCATGAGACTGCTCACAGAACGTGGTGCCGAACTCAGTGAACTCGTAACGCATCACGCTACTCTCGAAGACGTGTTTCTCTCTCTTACAGGGAGGCATCTCCGCGATGAGTAGGCGACGCGGTGTCCCCCTGCTGCAGCTCACCCTGTGGCGCTTCCGCGAGTTTCTGCGTGAGCCAGAGGCACTGTTCTGGGTGTTTGCGTTCCCGATACTACTTGCTTTGGCCTTGGGTATCGCATTCAAGAGCCGCGGCCCGGCAACCGTACGCGTCGCTGTCGAGCAAGGGGTGGGAGCGCAGCAGCTGCGATCGACGTTGGATTCTGTGCCGGGGATTGAAGCGGTTACCCTGCCACGAGACGTTGCCAGCGATCGGCTGCGCAAGGGCCGTGTCGCATTGGTGCTGCGCCCGGGTGAGTCGCTCGAGTACATGTACGACTCGACTCGTAGCGAGGGCAACCTGGCTCGTCTGGTCGTAAACAACGCGATCCAGGATGCTGCAGGTCGCAGAGATGTCTGGGAAGTACGAGATCGGCGCATCAATGAGCCGGGAAGCCGCTACATCGATTTTCTCATTCCGGGTCTGATTGGGATGAACATCATGGGTACCGGTCTCTGGGGTGTCGGCTACGGAATCGTGAAACACCGCACAGACAAACTGTTGAAGCGATTGCTGGCGTCACCGGCTCGCAAGAGTCACTACATGTTGTCGCATGTGCTGGCCCGGTTGGTATTCCTGGTGTTCGAGGTCACAGCGGTGCTTGCGTTTGGACATTATGTATTCGGTGTGCCGGTACGCGGTTCATTGGCCGCGGTTGCCGTAGTGTCGTTCCTGGGTGCCATGACGTTCGCCGGGGTAGGCCTGTTGGTCGCGAGCCGTGCACGGACGGTTGAGGGTGTATCGGGATTGATGAACCTGGTAATGGTCCCGATGTGGATTTTTTCCGGAATCTTCTTTGCCTACTCGAATTTTCCAGAGACATTGCATCCGATCATCTTGGCGCTTCCACTCACGGCGCTGAATGACGCCTTGCGTGGTGTGATTCTGGATGGTGCTTCCTTGTTATCTCAGGTCGGACTGCTGGCGATTATGATGGCTTGGGGATTGGCCAGCTTTGGGGTAGCGTTGAAGATCTTCAGGTGGGAGTGACTATGGCCAAGATGAGTACGAACGCTCAGCGCAAACTCGAGGCCTTGAGTGAGGCGCGACGCAAATGGGACCGAATCCACTCGCTGGTCGAGCAGTGTGGTTCGCAACCGACGGGTCAAGACATGTTCCTCAGCCAGATTCGTCGTGCTGCCCAGGATGTCGGCCGTGTCTTCATGAGCAGTGGCGATGGGCCACTGGCGGATCAGGCGAACCAAATGGTTCTGGCAACCAAACGTGGCGGAACGATACAGACCAAGTTGCGGCCCATGAGAGAGCTAGTGGTTTCCGTTCGGCGTGGAATAGAGCGTGCTGAGAAAGCGGTGTACGACGAGGAGAGGAAGAGCTTGGAGGCCTAGTCTCTGCCCAGGTCTTTGACAGCATCGACCACGGCGGAACCGTGCGTCAATGGCAGTGCGTGACCGGCACCCTCAACCATTCGCAGCTCGGCGTGCGGTAACCCCTCCGCGAGATCACGCGCGATTCCGATTTCGAAGAGTGAGTCGCGCGTGCCGTGCAATACGATTGTCGGCACCTCGACTTCCTGCAACCGATCGCGCACATCGAAACCTGTCAACGCGAGCCGATACGAGCGCATTGCGCGCCAGTCGGTGTTCTTCCATCCTGCCATGTCGAGCTCCAGGTCTGACCTGATGTCGAGGGCACGGAAGTCGACCTGCAGGGACTCCGTGCGTCCACCACTGATCAGACGCTTGACGATACGGGTGACTTCGGGTCGGTTCCACAGCCGGATGAGAAAACGGATACCGACTCGTAATTCGAGTTCCTGTATCCTCAGCAGCTGCAGGCTGACTCGGTCATACATGGGGCCGGCACTCGTGGCTATCAGAACCAGTCCTGAGATCTCCCCCAGGCCGGAGCATTGATGTTCGATCAGCCATCTGAGGGCCAGCATTCCGCCAAAGCTGTGCGCCACCACGATTCGGCGCGCCGACTCCCAGCAAACCTGCCGCTGCAACAACTCATCGAGCAGCCCTGCATAGAATGCCATGCCGTCCTGAGTCAGCTCTGGACAAGAGCCGTCCTTCCCCAGTTTCAGCGAGCTGAAATCAGGGGCGACAGTTGGGATTCCCAGGTCCGGGAAGATGGTGGCGTTCAATGTCATCCCGGGAAGGAGCAGGGCCACCCGGTCCTCCCTTTCGTTGGCCGGCGCCGGCTTGGCATCGTCCATTGTCACCCCTCCTGTAGCACCGGTTTGCGATCGACTCTTGCTTGAAACCTAAACGGTATACCTACCGTAGGTTAACGGTGTTAGGTTAACAACGTTAGGTTGACGGTGTTGAGTGGGGTCGGATGGGTGTTGCACGGTTACTACGGCCGTCAGCGACATACTCAAATGGTTGAATGGTAATGCTTTATGACTGCAGTACAGGGTGGTGAGACCGGTAAGCACGGATCGGCCCAGGTCGAGCAGGCAATTCTAGATGCCGCGCGCGACCTGCTTGCCATCGGTGGGCCGGATGCGCTCTCGATGCGGCAGGTCGCCGATCAGGTCGGCGTGAGCGCCACCGCGATCTACCACTATTTCGACGGCAAGCAGGACCTTGTGAATCGGGTTGTGGTGCGGGCTTTCGAGAGGTTTGGTTCCTATCTGCGGGATGCCATGGCGTCCCATCCGGAGGGATCGGTGGAGCGGTTTGGGGCGCTGGGTGAGGCATATCTGAGATTCGCGCTCGAGAACGAGGCCTACTTCCGCATCATGTTCAGCATGCAAGCAAGTGACCCCGCTGCCTTGGAACAACTGCCTGAAGGCGGCGGCTACCACCTACTGCGACGGGCCGTGGCTGACGCGATTGATGCGGGCAACGTAAGGCTGCCCACCGCAGCCGAGTTTGCTGACCTGGAAACCCCGGTAGGTTGCGAATCCTATCCGGATCTGGTTTCGATGTATCTGTGGAGCACGGTCCATGGCCTGGTCACACTCGCGTTGTGTGGTGCTTCGACCCGCTGTCACGTTGAAGGTGCTCCATCTGTCGTCGACCTGTATCGAGCCATTACGCCTTTCATCGTCCATGGCATCGGAGCGAATGTTGGTTCCGATGGCGTGGCTCAAGTAACGAGGGAGTCACAGTGAGTGTGAAGAAAGTGCACAAGAAGATGACTGGCGCGTTGCTGGCGGCCGGTCTGGCGTCCGCTGTTCCTCTCGCCGCCCAGCATACTCCTGAGCCCGAGGTGTACTCGCTCGCGCGGGCTCTACAGGTAGCACTTGCCAACAGCCAGACCATCAAGGATACGGAGATGGATCTGGAGCGGGCCGAGCAGCAGGTGAGAGAAGCCTGGAGCAGCGTACTGCCGGACATCCGGGGTAGTGCTTCCTACACGCGCAATGTGATACAACAACAGATCTTTTTGCCGGCTGGCTTTTTCGATCCCGGCGCTGCGGCGGGAGAGCTGATCGCGGTAAAGGTCGGACAGGACAATTCGTGGCAGGCGGGATTGACTGCGACCCAGCCGATTTTCGAGTACACTGCGGTTGTGGGTCTTGGGGCGGCCGCGCGGTTTGAGGCGTTGCAGGAGGAACGGGTGCGTGGCACGGCGCAGGAGGTGGTAACGGCTGTTCGGATAGCATACTTCAACATTCTGCTGGCGGACGAGAACGTTCGGTTGATCGAGAACTCCCTCGAGCGGATCAATCGAACGCTGCGGGAGACCCGGGCTCTGAATCGAGCCGGGATGGCGAGCGACTATGATGTTTTGTTGCTGGAGGTTCAGCTATCGAACTTCGAGCCCGCTCTTCGCAGAGCTGAGTTCGATCGCCAAGCGATGCTGCGGAACTTGATCGTGGAGCTGGGATTGTACCCGGACACACCGATTGAGGTGGAGGGAAATCTCGACGAAGTGGACCTCAGCGACTTTAGCCAGAACAGTCCCGAGAATGCGGCGCTCTTGACGGTATCGGGTGTGGGTGTGCCCGATGATGTCAACTTCGACGAGGTGCAGAGAATCGCGCTCGATCAGCGCAGCGATGTGCGTCAGATCAGGTCGAATATCATTTTGGAAGAGGCCAACCTCGAGGCCCAGAAGGCCGAGTACTATCCTACGCTGAGCTTCATCGGAAACTACAGTATTCAAGCACAGCAGGACGGGAGCCCAACCTTCTTTGGGAACACTCCCAACCAACGAACATCCTTCGGAACCGCCGCTTTGTCCGTACAGCTTCCGATCTTCACCGGTTTTTCTCGCGACGCGCGTGTTCAACAGGTAAAAGCAAATATCCGCCAGAGCGAGTACCGCCTGGAACGCCTGGAAAACCAGGCCATCAATCAGCTACGGACAATGATGGACAACGTGACCGAGGCGCTGCAGCGCTCCGAGAGTCAGAAGCAAGCCGTAGCTCAAGCGCAGCGTGGTTTTGAAATCGCCTCGGCACAGTACAACGCTGGAATAGGCTCTCGACTCGAAACGACAGAGGCCGAAACGGCCCTGCGTGAGTCCGAATTCAACTATGCTCAGGCGGTTTACGACTATCTCGTAGCGCGAGCCCAACTGGAGTTGGCGGTGGGGCTCGCTCCCGAAGAGGCCGGCTCGTTGGCATCCAGGAGTAACAGGTGAGGGATATGACAGATCGAACAATGAAGCAGCGACTGACAGGTGCGCTTGCAGTACTGGGCGTCGGGCTGTTGGCAACCGGGTGCGCCCGCGGCGAGGCAGGAACCTCTGATGACGTCAGCGACGTCGAGCAGGTTGGGGCCCGAGTGGTGAACGTGGAGGTGACGCCCGTGTCGTTAGAAGAGTTCACGGGCTTCATCCGGGTGACGGGTGAGGTCGAGGCGCTCAACGATATCACCGTCGCGGCGGAGGAGACCGGACGGGTCCTGAGTTTCATGGCGGAAAAGGGTCAAAGAGTCCGTCAGGGTCAGGCCATCGCCAAGCTGGAAGATGATTTTCTCACTGCGCAGGTCGGGGAAGCACAGGCAGCCGCACAACTCGCGCAAGAAGAGTGGGAGCGTCAGCGTCAGCTGTGGGAAGAGGACAGTGTCGGAACGGAGCTCATGTACTTGCAACGGAAGTATCAGTCGGATATCGCCGCCGCACGCCTGGCGCAATTGCAGTCGCGGCTGGAACGGACCGTGATTCGGGCACCCGTCACCGGTGTTTTCGACGACAACTTCCTGGAACCGGGTGAGATGGCTGTACCGGGAGCACCGGTGGTGCGTGTCGTATCCATTGACAGGGTCAAGGTCATCGCAGGTGTACCCGAGAGATACGCTCGCTCGGTGCAGCGCCGTGACAGTACGCTGGTGACATTCGACATCTTCCCAGGTCGCGAGTTTGTGGGCCGCGTCAACTTTGTCGGTTCG
>JBDGXD010000292.1:0-5567 GCA_039584755.1 Gemmatimonadota bacterium | reverse complement strand
CGCAACAGCCTTCCCGGTTGCAACGCTCATGGCCTCGTCCTGGGACACCTCCCTGGTTCGAGCTGTCGGCAATGCGTTCGGTCGCGAGGCCCGCGAGTACGGCGTGGATGTCATCCTGGCTCCCGGGATGAACATCCATCGCAACCCGCTCGGCGGCCGCAACTTCGAGTACTACTCCGAAGATCCGCTGCTGTCTGGCAGCCTCGCTGCCGCCTGGGTGGACGGCGTGCAATCCGAAGGCGTCGGGACGTCCCCGAAGCACTTCGTCGCGAACAACCAGGAGTTCAACCGCATGCAGTCGAACACCTTGGTCAGTGAGCGGGCGCTGAGAGAGATCTACCTCAGGGGATTCGAAATCGCTGTAAGGGCCTCGCAGCCGTGGACGGTGATGTCGTCTTACAACTTGATCAACGGCACGTACGCGCCCGAGAGCCGTGAACTCCTGGTCACCATACTGCGCGACGAGTGGGGCTTCGAAGGGTTCGTGATGACGGACTGGTTCGGAGGCAACGATGCTGTCGCAATGATGAAGGCCGGAAACGACGTCCTCATGCCGGGAACTCTGCAGCAGACGAACGACATCACCGCAGCCGTAGCGAGTGGCACGCTAAGCGAAGCGCAACTGGACGAGAATGTCGAGCGGCTGCTCCGAATAGTCTTGAAGTCACCATCGTTCAAACGATACGAGTACTCGGACCAACCTGATCTTGCGGCCAACGCACAAATCGCGCGTCATGCGGCAGCGCAGGGCATGGTGCTCCTGAAAAACGACGACCAAGCGTTGCCCCTACCGCCTTCCGGCACGGTTGCTCTGTTTGGGAACGCGGCGTACGAACTCATCGTGGGAGGGACCGGGAGCGGCGACGTCAACCAAGCGTATGCCGTCTCGCTCAGCGCGGGTCTGACAGACGCCGGATACGTCGTCGAGGCCTCGCTCCAGGACGAGTACCCTCGCTACATTGCGGATCAGAGGGCGCAGCAACCGGAGCCGCCGTTGCCATTCTTCCCTACCCCGCCAATTCCCGAACTCGCGGTGGAGGAGGACCGCATCACGCAGCTCGCGCAGGTAGCGCACATCGCGGTCATCACAGTCGGGCGTAACTCGGGTGAGATGACCGATAGGGTTGTCGACAACGACTTCACCCTCTCCGACACCGAACACGCGCTGATACGCAACGTCTCCGCGGCGTTCCGCACGGCGGGCAAGAAGGTCATCGTCGTGATGAACGTGGCCGGGGTGACCGAGGTGGCGAGCTGGCGCGACCACACTGACGCGATTCTGCTTGTGTGGCAGCCCGGGCAGGAAGGCGGCAACGCCATCGCCGACGTTCTGCGTGGGGCGGTGAACCCGTCGGGCAGGTTGCCGATGACGTTTCCCATGACGTACGCCGACGTGCCGTCCGCCGGCAACTTTCCCGGCAAGGTAGTCCCCGGTCAGGGCGACCCGGACGCTCCGTCGCTGTTCGGGGCGCCGACCGAGGTCACGTATGACGAAGGCATCTACGTCGGCTACCGCTACTACAACACATTCGACGTTGAACCAGCGTACTCGTTCGGATACGGCTTGTCGTACACGGAGTTTGCCTATAGCGACCTGCGACTGAGTGCGCCCGAGTTCGACGACGAGATCACGGTGACCGCCGTGGTGAGCAACGCTGGTGCTACGCCCGGCCGCGAGGTCGTCCAACTCTACGTGAGCGCACCGGGAGATGCGTTGGAGAAACCAGAGAGCGAACTGCGGGCGTTTGCGAAGACGGGCCTGTTGCACCCCGGCGAGTCGGAGACCGTCACCTTCACATTGGCCGGCGCAGAACTCGCATCGTTCGACACCGACCGTGCTGCCTGGGTAGCAGAAGCAGGAACTTACACCGTGAAGGTCGGAACCTCCGCTCTCGCAATCGAGCAGGAGGCTACGTTTGATCTCCCTCAGGAATTGATCGTCGAGCAGGCCCACAACGTCCTCGTGCCTCAGGTGCAGATCGATGAGCGGACGAGCCGCGGGAGGTGAGGCGGGTCTGGCAACAGTATTAGAGCGGCGACCCTCGCCCACATCGAGAGGTCAAGACGGTTCGGATCGCGCGTCATGAGTCACGGCGCATCCGGACCGCTGGCGGTGGTGTGACGCAGTCAGACTACCTACCCGTCCTTTCCGACCATACAGTCTGGTGTACGACAAGCAATAGCAGTCAGCCGCACGCGCAAGTGAGAATTGTGGCGAAACGGCTGGTTTTGAATGATTAGAAACGATCGAGAATCTGATATGCCCCAATGACTACGAAAGAAAGGAAAGAAACGATGGCAAACACACTCCAGGTTTTACTGGGCCGCAACTGAGGGTGGACCACACGATAACGGAAATAGAGTGCAGCGAAGCCGAGAAACGGCAGCATCAATGCCTGGGCAAAACCACCGATCAGAACCAGTGTCACCGGCTGGCCCGTTCCCAGGTAGACGATGCACAGGAAAATGACGATGCCGATACAGGTAAACTTGATGAGATTCTGGCGCTGTTCTTCGGTGCGGAAGTAAAGTATCCGGTAAAGCCGCGAAGCATCGGCAAACAGGCGTGCATTCGCTCCGGTTGACACAAACATGGTCGAGAACAGAACCATGAATGCTCCGCTCAAAAAGACCCAGAAACCCAACGTGCCGAAAGTCTCCGTATACAATGTAGAAAGCTGCGCCATCAGGTTCGAATCATTGACGTCGGCGCCACTGCCATGCAACACCGCCGCACCAAGGACATAGAAGGCCATGGTGGTGATCGTATAAATCACCATGGATACCCAAGCGTCCACATTCATCACCCGAATCCATGACTGGGCTCGTCCAACCCACGCCGGGGAATCATCCCGTGGACCGACATAACGCGCATAACCTTTTTCTAGGCACCAGATTGGATAATAGATTAGTTCAGAAGCCCCCACGCCCGTCATACCGAATACGGCAAAGGCGATTGCAGTATCTGCCGGCAGCCCAAACAACAGCCCGCTGCCAATCTGTTCGGCATTGATACTCCACTCGGTTGTCTGTAGAGCAACCACTGCTCCCAGTGTGGTGAATGCAAAGAACACCACCATCATTATCGAAAAGCGCTCAATCAGTCTATAACGACCTACAAAGAGCAAGACGCCAATCGCAGCGGCGGTGAGTATGACCCATAGAGTATGGGTCCAGGCAGCCGGATCGGTCCGGAAAAGAAGGTCAAAGACCTGGCTCACAGTCCCGAGCATCCCGGAAACCTGGAACAGAGTGCCTACATACATGACGGTCCAGAGGATCACACACCAGGAAACAATCAGGCGGGGGCCAGGTAACGAATTCAGGGCATCCAGCGTGGAGACGCCTTCGGAGATGGCATAACGCCCCAGTTCTACCTGAATGAACACCTTGATGAAACAACTGAAGATGATGAACCAGAGCAGAATGAACCCAACTTCTGCACCGAGCAGAGTGGTCGCGATGAGTTCACCGCTGCCGACAATATTGGCGCTGATGATCAGGCCCGGGCCTATCCGACGAAGTATGGCACCGACTGACTTGGGAGCTTCCTGAGTAGCAATGTTATCCATGAGAGGAGCTCAGGCAGACCTTTCCAGCATCATTCTAAGTCCATTCTCCGGGCTCCCCTGTAGTTGAAGTCATGCTCTTCTCATTGAGCGGGCTGTGTGCAGATAGTACCATGAGATCACGGCTATTCGCAAAGCCTCATCAGAGGTGCGAGATCCTATTGATGCTATTGACGAAGCATTTGCCATCCTGCAGCCTGGCAGTCTCCGTACCCAAGTCGTAGCTTAGAGCAGTCGCCAATCGCACAAAAAACAAGAATCAGATCCTAGAGGGACGACCCATGAAAGAGCCAAGCCAAAGCGCAAGCCATATGACCAGGCGTGATTTCGTCGGATACACGGCAGCCATGGCGGGACTACCTCTGGTGCCCCGCTCCGTGTTCCATCAGCAGAGCATCAAGCCCGATTCCATGTTCAATGGCGTGCAAATAGGTACGATCACTTACAGCTTTCGCTCGATGCCAAGCACAGCGGATGATCTTCTGGATTACCTCGTTCAGTGCGGGATCAGTTCAATCGAGCTCATGGGTGAGCCAGCCGAACAGTTTGCCGGAGCCCCAACTCTGGAACAACCGCCCTGGCCGCGTCGTGGTGAGGAGATCACACCGGAACAGCGCGCCCAATTCCGCGCGGCACGCGAAGCGCAAGCCGCGGCAACCAGCGAATGGCGCGCCTCAGCATCGATGGGTCAATTCGAGGTGCTGCGCAAGAAGTACAATGATGCCGGCGTCAACATCCACATCGTCAAGTTTGGGAACATTGGTCCCAATATGTCGGAAGACGAGGTGCACTATTGTTTCAATGTCGCCAAGGCCCTCGGCGCACGAGGCATCACAACCGAGATCTCCGAAGAGAAAGCCGTATTCTTGGGTCCAATCGCCGATGAACACAAAATCATGATCGGCTTCCACAACCATACCCAGGTTAACGCCTCGAGTTGGGAAGCGCCGTTGTCTCATGGAGAATATCTCGGCATCAACCTCGATATCGGACACTATGTCGCCGGAACGAACGAGTCTCCTATCCCCATCATCGAAAAGTACGGCGACGCCGGACGCATTCTCAGCCTGCACATCAAGGACCGTAAGGTGAATAACGGTCTCAACATGCCGTTCGGTGAAGGGGATACGCCGCTGGGGCTGATTCTGCAATTGATGAAACGAAATGAATACACGTTCCCGGCGGATATTGAACTCGAGTATCAGGTTCCCGAAGGTTCAGACGCCGTGGCCGAGGTAAAGAGGTGTGTTGAGTACTGTAAGAACGCACTGGCTGAGTCTCCGGAGCCACAGAACCCGATGTGACCGCTGAATTGAACTTGTCCGGCGTCTGTGCTCGGATTTGCGCCGTCGGACGAATCAACTCCAGCGCCGAGTGGGTTGGCCGTGGTGCCTTGATCTAGGAGGTCTCTTCCATCACGTATTCCTTCGTCCATGCGCCGTGCTGACGGTCATGAGCTACGGATCATGGTTCATTCAGAATCCGAAGCGTCGTAGGCAAACTGATACTGCCCAGAGCCCACCTCGACGATCACGGCATCGCCCTCTTGAAAAGCCCGCGCGACCCCGTCGGCGTCGTCGATGGCCTGGCCGCTTTCGGTGACCTGGGCCAACGTTGCATGGGGCAGGCGCACCGTAGCGCGCGTGTTGGGCGGGACGGTGACTTCGAGGTGAAATTGGCCGTCCTTAAGCTCCCACGCCGAGGCCGCCAGGCCGTACATCGTGTTGAGCACGGCGCGTGCGTGCGTCAAGCTGCCGCCCGGCTGGGGCTGGATGCGGATGTGCTTGTAGCCCGGCTCTTCCGGATCCACCTCTAGGCCAGCCACTACGCGGTAGAGCCACTCGCCGATGGCTCCGTAGGCGTAGTGGTTGAACGAGTTCATCCCAGCATCCTGAAAGCTCGTGTCCGGCTTGATGCCGTCCCACCGTTCCCAGATCGTCGTCGCTCCCATCGTGACCGGATAGAGCCAGGACGGATACGTGTCCTGGTTGAGCAGGT
>JBDGXD010000291.1:0-5595 GCA_039584755.1 Gemmatimonadota bacterium | reverse complement strand
ACGGAGGATTACAACTGGACTGACGTAGACGGCCGGGTTGCCGTTGCCAAACGTGGCATGGGATACATGATGCAGCGCCCTTTCTTTGGTGTGGGAATCAGTAATTTTCCGACGGCCGAGGGCACCATGTCCGAGAAGTCACGAACCCACGTTGCCGGAACCGGAATCCGCTGGGCGGCGGCACACAATTCGTACGTGCAGATTGGTGCGGAGTTGGGAGTCCCGGGTTTGACCCTCTGGGTCATATTGATCTTTGGCGGCATCGTCCAGATGCATCGGCTGCGATCGCGCCTGCCCAAATATTGGGCTCGCGGAGACCCTGAGGAGCGGTTCCTCTACGTCACGGCGATGTATCTCCCGGTAGCCCTGGTGGGGTTCGCGGTGTCCTCGTTCTTCGTGTCGTTTGCCTACTTGGACCCGATCTATATTCTCGCGGCGCTCATGGCAGGTCTCTACGTTGCGGTGGAAGCGAAGCTCAAGGCTCTTCCGGGGTATGCAGTCGCGTCGGCGACCAGCAAGGGGGAGGCAAGGCGGTTACGAAACGCACGACCCGTCCCGTCCATTAGCAAGTGAAGACGGCTGTCGAAGCCTTGCTCGTGCACGGTGGTGCCGTCCAGTTGGCACGTCGGTTCTACAGAAATCGCACACTCGTCTTGGCTTACCACAACATCGTGCCTCATGGTGAGTCAGTCACCGGCGATCGCTCACTCCACCTTCCACAACAACAATTCGCCGCGCAACTCGACTTGCTGCTCAACTTGTGCGATGTGATCCCGTTGGATTCTGTACTAGAACCCAACACGCAAGCCAGGCGGCCCAGGGTGGCCATCACGTTCGACGACGCCTATCGCGGTACAGTAACGGCAGGCGTGAGCGAACTGGTGAGCCGCGGGCTCCCGGCCACCATTTTCGTGGTACCGGCGTTTGTGGGCGGCTGCTCGTTCTGGTGGGATGACGTATTACCGCTGGTCGCCGACGGTACGGGTGACTTTCGCCGACGGGCCCTGGATGAGTTGGCTGGCAGGGACGCGACGATCAGGGACTGGGCTGCGTCCCGCGTACACCCACAAGGGCTGCCCGAACACGCGGTCGCTGCTACCGAGGCGGAGCTCCGTGAAGCCACAGCGCAGACCGGCATCACGCTGGGTTCGCATACATGGAGCCACCCCAATCTGACACGGTTGGATCGTGAGACGTTGGTGGATGAGCTGACTCGGCCCCGTAAGTGGCTAAGCCAGCGGTTCGCTGACGTGGTTCCCTGGCTCGCCTATCCCTACGGACTGGCATCGCCGGCCGTCGAGCAAGCCGCGGCCGATGCCGGATACCGCGGAGCGTTCCGCGTAAGCGGCGGCTGGGTGCCGAAGACAAACCCCACAACCTTTGCCCTTCCACGGCTGAACGTGCCGGCAGGTGTTTCACTGCACGGCCTCACGCTACGCCTGGGCGGATTGCGCGCTCGCTGATGGCCTCCATCCTCGTGACCGATGGGGAGCAGCGCGCCACACTCGCCATCACTCGTTCCTTGGGTCGTGCAGGGCACACTATGTACGTGTGTTCATCGCGTGCAAGATGCCTCGCCGGATCATCACGTTACTCTGCGGCAGACATCAGGGTGCCTGATGCCCTCGAGTCCTCACAGGAATTTGCTGCCGCAGTATCAGCCGTGCTGCAACAACGAGAGATTGACGTATTGATACCGGTCACGGAGGCCTCGCTGTTGGCGCTGCTCCCTGTTCGCGACTCCTTCTCAGATGTGGTCGTACCGTTTCCTGACCTCGACGTATTTCAGCACGTGTGCGACAAGGTTGCCGTCACACAAGCAGCTCGTGAAGTCGGTGTTTCAGTACCCCGACAGACCATGCTGCAACAACCGACATCACGCGACTCGCTCGATCCGAGTGATTTGGAGTTTCCGCTCGTCATGAAGCCGGCGCGCTCGGTGGCCGATCGAGACGGTCAGAGATCGAAATGGGGAGTGCGACATGCGGCGGATTGGGAAGAACTGGACAGGTATCTGGATGAATTACCGTCGGCTGCCTACCCACTCATGCTGCAGCAGCGGATACTGGGACCTGGTGTCGGCATCTTTCTGTTGTTGTGGGAGGGCGCGATCGTTGCAGCGTTCGCTCACCGACGTCTGCGTGAAAAGCCACCATCAGGCGGTGTCAGTGTCTACCGCGAGAGCATCTCAACCGACCCAGATCTCGTGAAACGGTCAGTCGCACTGCTCGAGCGGTTTCGCTGGCAGGGTGTAGCGATGGTCGAATACAAGGTCGAGTCGACAACCGGCACGCCATACATTATGGAAATCAACGGGCGGTTCTGGGGGTCGCTACAACTGGCAATCGATTCAGGTGTCGACTTCCCGAGGCTGCTGCTGCAATGCTCCACTGAACGTGCACCAGAGTCGCTCCGATCCTATCGTACAGGTGTGCGAAGTCGCTGGTGGTGGGGCGATTTTGACCACCTGCTGGCACGACTACGACACTCCGCCGAATGGCTCGCCCTTCCAGCCGGCTCTCCGAGCCGCTGGGAGTCAGTTATCAGGTTCCTGACGCTGTGGCGACCGGGCGACCGGTACGAGGTACTGCGGTTGGGAGATCTGCGGCCGTTCTTGCGCGAAACCGTCGACTGGTTCCGGCGTCGGTAAGGCGTAGGCCCTGCACGTCATTGCAATCGCTACGGTCGTGACCGGGGTTGGGACCACTGACCCGCACCGAGTCTGCTCACGACCACCCTCACCGAAATCCCAATAGCCACTCCCGCAACCGCCCCTGCCCACTCGACTAGCGGTGTCGCCAACAGACCGGTGACAGCCGGTACAAGTGATAGCGCGACCACTCCCATAGCCCCACCGAGAACAGCATGGAGGTTTGGACGCAGCCAATATCCAAACGGGATCAACAGCATGCACAGCCAGAGCACGTTGAGTCCTCGCTGCGATCCTGCCGGCAAGCTCTCCGGGAACTGCAGCAGAGTCCATCCGGACCCCGCGGTGAATCCCAGATCGCACGTTCTGTCATCGTTCACCTCGACGCAGTACGACGAATCAGTACGCCAGGCTGCGACGTCGATCGTGTCACCAACTGCGAAGTCCATTGCGCCGGGGACAACCAGGTTGGGTCGATCCAGGCGAAACGATTCGGCGCGCATCCGAAACGTGTAGAAGAGGTCGTGTCTTCTCAGGCCGATCATCACGATCGTGTTGCGCGCGGCGTCAGCGATGCCGAAAAGTGAAGAAGGTCGTGACGTAGGCGGACCGGCAACCGCCCGCACCGATATGGGACTGCCTTCTTCCAGCGCATTCACAACCGCCGCCGTGTTCTCCAGCTTGCCTGACGGCAGCGGGATGGTGCCAGCTGTGGCTTGTAGGACGCTTCCCCTGTAGCGCTCCAAGTGCCGCAGCTTTGGAGTCCACTGACCGTAGTAGGTGAAGTCAGTGAATGCGGACTGCAACATCACCCCGGTCAGCAGCACGATACCAGCTGTGGCAAACGAGGCTCCCAGCGTCAGCCATCGCGCAGTACTCTCGGTCGGAGTATACCAATGACGTGCAGAGGCCATCAGGGCGAAACCCAGCCCACTTCCTGCGGAATTGGAAATCAGATCACCGATGCTCGCATCCCGTCCAGGGATGAAGACCTGTGCCAGCTCCACTGTGCCCGAGATTGTTGCTGCTAGTACAAATGCCGTCCCATGGCGTACTCCCGCGAGCGCCAAACCCACGCCGAGCGGTGCAAACAGCAAGATGTTGAGAAACATGTCCGCTGTTCCCCGTGTACCGCAGACGATGCAGTTCCAAGGAGATGTAACGGTCGCCGAATCCGGATACAGCGTGAGGCTAGCAATGGCGAGCAGGGAGACTGCGATCACCAATCGCGCTACACTGATCCGGTTTATGAGCGTCATGTGCCGTTGTTCGTGCCTGATCCGCAGAGCAGCTCTCGCAGACGAGATAAATCCTCTACTGAGAGCCTGCTATGGGTGGGTATTGTGAAGAGTCGCGCAGCCAGAGTCCGGGCACCCACGAAGCTGTCGCCTGGATTGCAGCATCTTTGTTCAAAGCCGGGTAGATCCGGCAAGGCAACGGGGTAACCCGGCATGACCCCCAACCGTCTAGCCCTTGGGGTCCGGAATCGAGCCACAGCCTGTTCCCGGACAATGATGGGCAGTCTCAGGTATCCCGGCTCACATCCCGGCGGCGGGTCGACCGGGTCGGCCATTTGGCTGGCCCGGACATGCTCCAGCAACACCGCTGCAGCGGCCTTGCGCCGCATTGATTCCGTTTCAGCCACCTTCCACGTCCGTGCAAGAACCGCAACGGCGGTTGGCGTCATCTTCAGCGGCTGGTCCGGTTCTCTATAGATAGTCTCGCCTAGGTGCAAGAACGGAAGTGACGCGGGGATCCCGTACATCCAGGGCGAACCGAGAACCCACTGGGCCGTGGCACCGATCAGTTGCCTGATGCCGCGCCGCGGTACGCCCGCGGCCTCCGCCGCATTGCCGATAACTTCTGTACCATTCTGGTGTGTACTCAGCAGGGCTCCACCCGCTCCGCCAGTCACTCCCTTGCCTCTCCCAAAGCTCAGCACAGCAACAGTGCCGAAGGAACCCAGTGGCAAACCACCATAGGCGGCGCCGTGGCCTTGGGCAGCATCTTCGACAACGGCAGTGGCGTGGCTCTCACACAGTTGCAGCACCACGTCCAGGTTGACCGGCACTCCATACAGATGGGCCAGGACTACTACTGCGGGCTGCTGACTCAATACCCTCTGCATGCTGTTGACGTCGGGGCCCAAGGTGTGGGGAATCACATCGTACAGAACGACCTCAACATCCGCCCCATCGGCTGCAGTGGCGATGTCGTAGCAACCGTAGGCTGGCAACGCCACGAGTCGGTTTGAACGGTCCCGACACAGCATTCGGAGCGCCAGCGTGAGGGCACTCGTACCGCTGTCTGTGAG
Organism: Gemmatimonadota bacterium; assembly: GCA_039584755.1. Lineage (GTDB taxonomy): Bacteria > Gemmatimonadota > Gemmatimonadetes > Gemmatimonadales > GWC2-71-9. The sequence goes on along the minus strand of JBDGXD010000291.1, from coordinate 631 downwards.
CAACACGTCGTTGGCTCCGAATTTCTTGGCTATTAGCCCGCGAACCGACGAGGCTGCCGTGTGGTCGTTCGCTGCTAGCGCTCTCCAACCGGCAGCAATGCCACCCATTGTAAGGGGAGAGTAGACCGGGAGTTGCGTTCGCAGTGTCAAGGGATGTAGCGGACTATCCGGGGACCGGCTGCGTTCGCGAGCGGGAGTGGTAGATGCTTCCAGATCCGTGGGCCCCAGGAGTAACGGGCATCGTCGGGCGAAGGAGTGGATGCCTGACCACTGCGGTGATACTGATACCACCACAGGGGTACCTCACGCGTTCCCCACTGTCGCTTGAAACGGTGAGTACCGCTCCCCGGAGTGCAGCGCCCGAAGTTGAACACATCCAGGCCCCGCTCAATTGCACGCTCCATGAAACTCCAGTAGAGGAGCATATTGGGCGCAACCCGACTGTACTCAACGAGAGATGAAGCCCAAGTCATCTCGAACTCGCTACTCCAGTGAAAACCACAACCAGCTGCCACTGCTTTACCACCGAGGTACGCGCAGCCAAACCAGGTACTTTCAGGAAAACTGTCGGCTATCCTCTCAAAAAGTCGACGAGGTTGTGTCGGTGTACCCAGATCCCTCATGTGACGCG
>JBDGXD010000290.1:0-5604 GCA_039584755.1 Gemmatimonadota bacterium | reverse complement strand
ACCGTCATTGAGCTTGACATCACCGTCGAGCAATCCGGCCGTCTGGAAGGTTTCGATCTGAACAGTCGCGGAGATCGAATCCCCCGTGAGCCGAACAACGCCTCCGTTGTTCAGCACCGAGTGCGCACTGCCGTAGAGAATGGGCCGCACATAACGCACGCCGGCTCCCAGAATGAGATGCACGCCATCGATCGTGCCAAAGGGACCTAGTCGATAGAGCCCATGGGCTCCTGCCTCAGCAGTGGCCAAACCAGCGCCATCGGAGTCGCCCAGGGTGAACTCCTCGCGGGAGGCATTCCCGTCCCGCAGCAGCGCGACCGCGTCATCGTCTAACAGCAGGCTACCGTAGCTGCGTCCCATCACGGACAGTCCCACCTGCACCCTCGCCCCAATCGGACCACCGATGTATATCCCGGCCTGAGCCTCTCCATTGCCCTTCAAACCCGATCCCTGTGACACCAGACCAAGCGCATCGAGCCCATTGACCCATCTGAGGCTGTCCTCACCGCTGAGGAAGATCAACGCTCCCACATCGTTGAGGTTGACGCTGTTGTTTGCTGCGGTGCCACCTATGTTCAGCACGAATCCCCAGTGCGGAACATGCAGATTGGTGAACGGGTCGATACGGAAGGTCGGCGGTCGGCGGTAGCCTTGGTCTAGCTTGGCGGCCTGAGAATTTTCGGGCACCGTTTGAGCACGCAGTCCAACGGCCATAGCTGCGGCGATGGTGGCCATCACAAGAGTTCTCTTCATTGTGACGCCCCCAGACGCAATCGAATCCTGGCTTCAGACCTGATCGCCACCGCCGTGCCTGCCTGCACAGCACCGCGCCGCGCCGATGTTTCGGCTCCCATGAGCCTTACACGAACGCCGGCGGTGAATCGATCGCTCAGCAACGCGCTAGCTTCCTCACGTACCAGCGAAAACGCCGCAGTAGTGGACTGGGCGCTGCTCAGTTTGCCCGTCGCGTCCACCACCGACGTGTCGACCACCATCCGAGCCAATACCACGGCATCGGGGTGAGCGAACACGTCACCATCCTTGCCCAGCTCTCCCGGGGCAATGGCGATGTCCAATTCAGTGCCGAACGGCAGGCTGTTCAGGACGTCGCTCAATACGTCGGCTCGCTCGAGACGTCCCAACAACGTGGGCGTCTCATCTGAATCGACGCTGAGCCCGTCCCGAGTCGTGTTGATCGTGAACACCAGACCCGTATCTGGCACGGTGAAATCGAGCACCGCCACCAGTTCGCTCTGTACCGTGATCACATCGCTGGCGTCTATCTGTCCGGTTGGAGCGTCGGTTGTGAGGACTCCTTCACCCACGAGCGCCGTCCGTCTTCCGTCAAACACCATGTGAACCAGCTCATTGACCAGCGCGCCACCTTGAATCGTGAATGACGTATCGGAGTTGGCTGATATCCGCAGTGAGTTGGTGCCGGGCTCGGCAACCGGGATCAGAATCGGACTGCCGAGAGGCTGGTATACCAGGGGCGCAGGCAACTGCCCGCCAGCGTCGAGCTCGGCCGCACCCAGGTTGAAATCCACCAAGATCGCGTCCACATCGCTCGTGTTGTCGAGGTTCAAGACCAGTCTGGCGTCGTTGAAGACTATCTCGGGAACGGCCTCGTCGAGATCGCCGAAATCCCATTGATCGCTTGCAGTGTCCTGCACCATCTCCTGGAAAGCAGTTATTGGCAGTGAGTCCCCGAAACTCACGAACGGAGCAAAGAACCCAACCCCGTACACGAGACTCCTCGAGTCGAGCCTGATCCCAAGCAGGTTGTCCGGTGTCACAACAACTACGCTGGAGTCCAACAGCGACTCCACCCTGAAAGTGTCCCTCACTACGGGCAGGACGTACTCGGCAATACGCTCACCACCCCGGCCGAGTTGGTTCTCGGCTTCGGTAACGCTTGCCGGCTCACATCCCGCGCTCATTGCACCTGCGAGCAACAGGAGGGATTGGACTCTGATTGAGTATGACATGCGGCTACCCAGCTCCAGGAAATTCAACCAACGTAAATCTCCTAAATGCGTGAAGACAGGCAAGTGTGTAAATCACAATTGCTGCAAGATGGAGGTCACAGCAGAGGTCGGTCAGGCGGATGGTGGAGCGGCTTCATCCCGAGCTACCATCCGCCTTCGCCGACTCAGTCTACTCGGCTCCCATATACGGATAGCGGTAGTCCGTCGGTGACACGAACAGCTCTTTGATTGTCCGCGCAGAGACCCAGCGCACCAGATTCAATCCGGATCCCGCCTTGTCATTGGTGCCACTGGCCCGTGAACCACCGAATGGCTGCTGACCCACTACTGCACCCGTGGGTTTGTCATTGACGTAGAAATTGCCGGCCGCATGACGCAGGGCCTGGTGGGCTTGGACAACGGCCTTCCTGTCGTTGGCAAACACGGCACCTGTCAACGCATACTGTGACGTGGAGTCAACCAACTCGAGCGTTTCGGTCCACTGATTCTCGGGGTAGACATACACGGTCAGCACCGGGCCGAAGATCTCCTCGCACATCGTGAGGTAATCGGGCCTCCTGGCCTGAATGACAGTCGGTCGAATGAAATAACCGTCTCTCCCATCCGACTCGCCGCCAACCAGGACTTCGGCATCCGACGAACTGCGTGCGTCATCGATGTAGCTAGTGATCTTCTTGAATGCCTTCTCGTCGATGACCGCTCCCATGAAGTTGCGGAAATCGGCAACGTCGCCCATCGGAATCGACTCGGCCTCGGATAGCAACCGGTCCTTCATCATCTTCCACAGTGTATCCGGTATATAGACTCGTGAGGCCGCGCTACACTTTTGACCCTGATACTCAAATGCGCCCCGGACGATTGCAGCAATGAGCGCATCCACATCGGCGCTGGCGTGTGCAATGATGAAGTCCTTACCACCAGTCTCGCCTACAATGCGCGGATATGATCTGTACTTGTGGATGTTCTCTCCAATCGTGCGCCAGAACGACTGGAAAACAGCAGTGGATCCCGTGAAATGCACTCCAGCAAACTCGGGGCTGGACAGCACCATGTCAGTTATCTGACTGGAATCCCCAGATATGAAATTGATGACGCCTGGAGGCATGCCCGCCGCTTCGAGTAGCTTGGCAATGTAGTAACCACTGAAGATCGTCGTCCGTCCCGGTTTCCATATCACGGTATTTCCCATGAGCACCGGTGACGTCGGTAGATTGCCAGCAATCGAGGTGAAGTTGAACGGAGTTATGGCGTACACGAACCCTTCGAGTTCACGGTACTCAAGCCGGTTCCACATCCCGCCAGCCGAGACTGGCTGCTCTTGGTAGAGTCGCTCCGCGAAATGAACATTGAATCGATAGAAATCGATCAACTCGCACGCGGCATCTATCTCTGCCTGGTGAGCGGTCTTGCTCTGACACAGCATTGTTGCGGCATTCAGAGTGTCACGCCACGTAGTTGCCAGTAGTTCGGCCGCTTTCAACAGAACAGTCGCGCGATCCTCCCAAGGCCACGCAGCCCATTCTCTCCGGGCTTCCTTGGCTGCCTGGATGGCGGCCTCAATCTCCTGGGGGCCAGCCCAATGACAGGTCGCCAGCGTATGACCGTGCCTGTGAGGCATGACGTTCTTCGCTGTCTTGCCAGTGCGAATCTCTTTGCCGCCGATGAGAAGAGGAATCTCTATCTCCTGTGCGGCGATCTCCCTTAGCTTCGCCTTGAGTGCAGTGCGCTCGGGAGTGCCGGGGGCGTACGACCTAATCGGCTCATTTACAGGAATTGGAACTTGGATATCACCGCTCATGTTTGTGTGCTCCTGACGACCCGGGTAGTTCTTGAGTGCCCGGGAGTGAGTAACTGCTGACGGTCCGTCAGCCGATGTCGCGGGTTAGGTTGCGGATAAAGTTATCGCGTCGATTTGAGTTTGGGAGGCCGGTGCACACGGCCAACGCTAGGTCCCACTCAGACATCCGCGACATTTTGGGTAGCCGGGTCTGACCTCATCACTTCTCGTTCCCGTAGCGAAGTGACGTGGACCCCTAGCGCATACTTGTGGTTTGCCTACACTTGAGGGAGACCTCCGCGGCGGCTTGTGAGGATCATCGGGAGAACTGGCTTCGGAATCACGGCTATACGGGTAATCAGGAGATTAGATGCCTCAGCGTTCCAGAAAGGGTACGGGTCGTATCTGTGGGATATACACGATGGGCATGCGAGACCCGTACGCCAAGCAACGCGGTGAGCCCATCCCCAAGCGAGAGCTTCCGCTGCTCACGGCGTCGATCGGTGAGGACTACGCCGATTGTCAGTGGCCACTCACGGTCAAGGCGAAGGCGGACGTCACGCGTGAACACCTGGCATGGTATCTCACCAAGCTGTTCGAGGCTGTCGATGAGGGTTTCTACATGGATCCCGCAATTGGCCCTGCCATCTATTGGAGATGGTCGGGCCAGTCAATACCGGGTCTCGCACCAGGAGAGGGGGACGAGGACACCGACGGGCCGGAGCAGATCAACTTTGAACACGGCTCCGGAATCGCTGCACGATCGTCGCCAGGCAAGGGTCCGATGTGTGGGATATATCTCGTGGATGATGCCGAGCGCTGGGCGAGCGATCATTTCTACGGAAGGATCCAGGGGAACACAGCTGTATCGGGAGCGATCGGAGAGGACTACGCCGCCTCCCGCTGGCCCCTGGTCGTCAAGGTGCGGGCTGGTGTCGAACGGCATCGCTTCTGTGAGTACCTTGCCGGCTTGAGCGCCTGCGTCGAGGGAGGTCTGTTCTTCGACATCAAGGACGACCCAGCGGAAGCCTAGGGCTCACCCGCCGTTATCCTGCCACTTCTCCGGATAGATGAGACCAACGGACGCGCTGCTCCAACTACCGCCAGGGTGTAGTTGATGAGCTCGCCATCCGTCAGCCCCTCCAAAGCCGAGAAATGGCGGGTCGACTGGAACGGCTCGAAGAAGAAGTGCGAGAAACGCTGGAGAAAATCTCGCCAAGAACGGCTCTGGTCCAACTGGTAGTCTGGCTCGGATTGGCGGACCTCGTCCAGGAACGCCAGCAGCACGTGGGTTGCCGCAAGTGGCAACACGCGGAAACGGTGCATTCCGGGTTGATTCAGCAGACCGGCCGCCCACTCTTGTTCCGCTGGCGCTGCAGTACCGTCAGGCATCTGGAGGGTACCGCGACTAGCACCGAGAGGACGTCCTTCACCCGTCACCAGCCACTCGAGACTGAGGGCCGGGTAAGCCAGCCTGAGGGCGGCCAGAAAAGAGGCTCTCGGCTCGGTAGTACGCTCATAGTTGGAGACCGTGGTCACAGCCACCCTGCCTTCGTCGGGCATGCGCCGGTTGACCGCGTTGCACAAACTAGCCTGCGACACCCTTGCCACCGCCGTACGCCAGTACCGCAGCCGTTCGTGGACGGTGTCTCCAAAAAAATGGAGCTGACTATAATCTTCTGTAGATATATCTGGCATCCAATATTCTGAGTATAGCCACAACATATTGGATTAGGAAGAGCAACCGCTCTGCAGTGGGATGGTGGTCCGCGGTTAGAATCAAGAGGCCCCGAGTTCAACCGATTATGGGAGAGAAACCAGGCATGAGTCCAAACGCAC
>JBDGXD010000289.1:0-8907 GCA_039584755.1 Gemmatimonadota bacterium | reverse complement strand
GTATCGGCCACATGCTCGACCTGCCCCGCTACCGTGAACAGCTCCGGTTGCGGCGCGAAGCCGGAGTCTGCCTCTTCAAAGACTGAGATGGTGGTCTTGAGGAACTTGAGGTCCATCTCTAATTCCTTGACGAATCCCGCGGCTGCAGACATGACGGGGTCCCCCTTCTGGCGTATTCGGTTGAAGTTCGGGCTTTATTCGGGCAAAGTATCTCGTGGGGGAGGGGTTGTCAAATGGGGGGGCGAGGACGGTGAAAAGAGGAGTGCAGAGTACAGATTGCAGGGGCCCCACCCGCACCCGCTCCTAACGAGGGCGGGCTCGGCCAAGAACATCGTCCTTACAGGACGAGTCGCGTAGCGCCGAGCGGTGGGTTACCCCGGACTGAAGCCCGGGGTTAGGTGTCTCGTCTCTGCCCCCTCTGTCTCCCCTGCTCCCTCTGCTAGCGACCTTCCGGCCCCGCAGCAAACCTCGGTCGCACTCCTTCCAGCCGCACCCGCGCCAGGATCACGTTCTGGAATCGAGGCGTATCCCAGATCGGCTCCAGGATCGGGGCCCAGATCTCGAAGTTGACGCGGAACGGCATGGCGAAGACAGTCTCTTCTAGCACGTCAAGCGCCCGATCCGGCTCGCCCAGCAGCACCAACGCCTGGGCATGGCCCCGTCCTGCGTTCTCCGGTATGAGTGTCGCATCCCCGGCCTCCAGAGCCTCACCAATCAGGCGAAAACCCGCAGAGTCGGTCAGGTAGGAGGCGAACCGATCGATCGCTTCCCGGTACCGCCCGTCGAACAGCATCAGATTGGCCAGAACGGTCCGCAGGAAGTGCACGTCTCCGGCCGTGTCTATGGCGAGCCGCTCCTCCAACATCGCCTCGCCCTCTTCACGGCGGCCGTTCATGTACAGGAGGAAGCCCACTACATCCAAACGGATAGGTGCCCGGTCGAGGGCCAGCGCCCGGCGGCCTTCCCGCAGTGACTCGTCCAGCCGCCCCATACCCCAGAGCAGCTCGGCATATTGGGTGTGCGCCTCCTCGTTGTCCGGATCGAGCTCCAGTGCCCTAAGCAACTCCCGTTCACCGGCCTCCCACTGCCACCGACTGGGGCTTTGGCGATGGGCGTCCAGTGCGGTCTCCGCGGTTTGGATCATATTGCGTGGGCTTGGCGCTCCGAGTGTCAGAGAAGTGTGGACGGAAGCGAAGGTCGCCGGCTCGGCGGCACTCGGTGCCGATACGTCTTGTTCCCGCTGGCCAGCATCCGTCCCTTGAATCCCAAGTGCGGGCCGGCTCGTTTAGGTTAGTATCGAGAGGTGTGGAACATCACGTAGCCTCGATCACGCACATGCGATACCAATTCGAGAATCTCTTCGCGTTACTACCTACCCCAGTCTGGGCATGCTCGTCTGTCTCGGGACCCAAGAGCCAACCTCCAGCCGTGTCGATCGCCGGACCGCTCGGTAGGGACTCCACATCGGCGTGAGCGGGGTGATGAGGAGCCGCGACCTGGGCCGCCGTGCCGCGGCCACCCTTGTGTGGATTGGGCTTCTAGGCTGCGGTTGTACCCCCACAGAGACCGACCCCTACGTGGAGCCCATCGACCCGGTCGACTACTGCGGAGGGGTGTGCTGGCCGGCCGAGACGTGGACCCAGGGCCCCGACCCGGCGGCACTTGGCTGGTCGCAATCCGGACTCGACCGGGTCCGGTTCCTGTATCAGCAGATCGGGTCCGACGCCCTCATGGTGGTGGACCGCGGCCTGCTTGTCGTGGATTGGGGCAATGCCACCCGTAACCACATCGTGCAGTCGTGCCGCAAGAGCTTCGTCAGCGCCGTGTACGGCATCTACGAAGATGAAGGGACAATAGACCTATCTCTGGACATGGCCGGCCTGGGCATCGACGATAGCGTACCACCATCGCTGACTGACGTAGAGAAACAGGCCACGCTGCGGCAGCTGCTGCAGGCCCGTTCCGGTGTGTACCACGAAGCCGCCGCCGAATCCCAGTCCATGAAGGACGCACGGCCGGAGCGCTGGAGCCACGACCCGGGAACCTTCTGGTACTACAACAATTGGGACTTCAATGTCCTGGGTGTCGCCTTCATGCAGCTCACAGGGGATGACCTTTTCGAGGCCCTGTACGATCGTCTGGCGGTACCCCTCCAGATGCAGGACTTCGAGGTCTCCAACGGATTTTACCACTACGAGCCTATCTCCCAGCACCCAGCGTATCCCTTTGCCATGTCCGCGCGGGACATGGCCCGTTTCGGGCTGCTCTTCGCTCGTGAAGGGCAGTGGAGGGAGGAGCAGATCATTCCGGAGGCGTGGGTGGAGGAGAGCACCACGGGCTACTCCGACACCGGTGGCACTTTTGACTACGGGTACATGTGGTGGGTGGGGAAGCCGAACTTTTTCCATGGCCACCGCATGTTCGCTGCGCTGGGTGGATCGGGGCACGCCATCTTCGTCTTCCCCGCAATCGACCTGGTGGTGGTCCACCGGGTGGATGCGGCAACCTATCAGCACGGGTGGGATGAAGTGACGGAACTGTTGGATCGGGTAATGCAAGCGCGGACGCATTGAGCCCAAGCGGCATCGTTACTTGGGCCGGTAACGTCCGGGCGGGGAGTTCTACATTCCACATTCGAAATCCTAAATTCAGCCCCCCTGCCCCCTCTGGGTCTCCCCCACTCCCATCTCTGGCCTCACCACCTTCCGAGCCATAGCTTAGGGCGGTCGCCAACCGGGAGCCGTCCCCATGGCCGACGCGCTGGAACAGCTGAAGGTTGCACTAGCCGACCGCTACGCCATCGAACGTGAGCTTGGCGCCGGTGGGATGGCCACCGTCTATCTAGCGCGCGATCTCAAACACGAGCGACAAGTAGCGGTCAAAGTCCTCCGTCCGGAGCTTGCGGCCGTGTTGGGCTCCGAGCGGTTCGACCAAGAGATCAAGATCGCAGCCAATCTGCACCACCCTCACATCCTGCCGCTGTACGATTCCGGTCATGCCGCCGGGTTCCTGTACTACGTCATGCCCTACGAGCAGGGCCAGTCGCTGGGGGACAAGCTGGCCAGAGAGGGCGAGTTACCTGTCGCCGAAGCCGTCAGGATTCTGAGAGACGTGGTAGACGCACTCGATCACGCTCACAAGCGGGGAGTGATACACCGAGACATCAAGCCCGACAACGTGTTGCTGTCGGAGCGGCATGCGCTGGTGACCGACTTCGGCGTTGCCAAAGCCGTGAGTGAAGCAACCGGAATGCAGCAACTCACAACAGAAGGCGTGGCACTCGGCACACCCGCCTACATGTCACCCGAGCAGGCGGCCGCCAATCCACATATCGATCACCGCGCTGACATCTATGCCGTGGGTGCTCTCGCCTATGAGGTGCTCACTGGTAGCCCGCCGTTCACCGGAGCAACGCCACAGGAAGTCCTGGCGGCACATGTGACCCAAGCAGTGGATCCGGTGACCAAGCACCGTGAGACAATCCCTCCCGCATTTGCTCATCTGGTGATGCGATGCTTGGAGAAGAGGCCGGCAGACCGCTGGCAGAGTGCCGAGGAATTGCTGGCCCAGCTCGAATCAATGACAACGCCAAGCGGCGGCACCACTCCCACAGGAATCCAGCCGGTCGTTGCCGTGGATTATGAGGCGGCGGCGCGGCGCGCGCACCCCGTCAGGGTGGCGCTGTTGTACGGGGTCGCCGCGCTCGGGGTCCTCGCGGTCGCGTATGTGCTGGTGCTCTCGTTGGGATTGCCCGATTGGGTGCTACCCGCAGCCAGCGCGCTGCTGGTAGTGGGCCTGCCGTTGATGCTGGTCACGGGCCACCACGAGCGCCGTAGAGCAGTCGCGGCCGGCGCAGATGCGCGGGTTGCGACACCGACCGGACTCGTACGGCACTTCACCTGGCCCAAGACACTTGTAGTGAGTGGAGCGGCGTTCTCCGCGCTTGCGATCGGAATCGGCGGCTACATGACCATGCGGGCCTTGGGGATTGGCCCGGCGGGAACGCTACTGGCAGCAGGCGTGCTCGAGGAGCGAGGCCGTCTCATCGTTGCGCAGTTCGAGAACAGAACAGCCGACTCCGGCTTAGGTCTTACGGTCACTGAGGCGCTGCGCATCGATCTCAGGCAGTCGCCTGTGGTTCGGGTGGTGGGTTCCGATGCGATTGCACCTGTGCTCACGCGGATGGGCCGTCCAAACGACGCCACCGTCGACCTGGACCTGGCACGTGAGATCGCCGAGCGCGAGGGAATCCGCGCTGTCGTGGCGGGCGACATAGCACCGCTTGGCGGCGGCTACGTGCTCACCGCCCGCGTCATCGCGGCGGCCGACGGGTCGGAGCTTGTGGCGGCGCGCGAGACGGCAGATGACGAAGCGGGAATCCTCCGTGCCCTGGACCGACTGTCCACCGGCCTGCGGGAGCGGATAGGTGAGTCGTTCCGGTCACTACGACGGAGTGAGCCGCTAGAGCGCGTCTCGACCGGCTCGTTGGAGGCGCTCCGAGCGTCCTCGCGCGGTGAGAAGGCGGCCGACGTGGCCGACTACGATCGGGCGATCCAGTTGCTGGAGCAGGCTGTGGTGCTGGATACCGGCTTCGCCATGGCCTACCGCAAGCTTTCGGTGGTACTGTCGAATGCGGGCGCCCCCGAGTCGCGAGTGGATGACGCGGCGACGCGAGCGTTCGTCCTGCGCGAGCGGCTACCACCGGTCGAGCGCCATTTGGCCGAGGCATGGTACTACGAAGAGGTGGAGAACGACAGGGTTAAGTCCGCAGCTGCCTATCGCGCACTGCTGGATGTCGATCCGGAAGACGAGACCGCACTGAACAACCTGGCGGTTAGGCTCTTTGGCATGCGCCGCTGGGCGGAGGCGGAAGCCCTGTACGACCGAGCCCTGATAGTGTATGACAGTGCCATTTGGCAGGCCTATTTCGGGTTGGCTGGGTCGCGGTTCGCTCAGGGTGACACCGCCGCGGCGTGGGCGACGATCGCCGCGTTTGCCACCAAGCTGCCGGACCATCCCGAGCTTCACTACGTGCGCGCCGGCGTGGCCGCGGCAATGCTGGACTACGCCGCGACGTTCGCGCACCTGGACGCCATGCGAGAGGCCGGGCGCGGTGGTGTGACGTTTGAACGCGACTGGGCGCGCCTAACTGCCGCCTCGCATGTGGCGCTCGGCAGGATCACAGAGGGCGAACGGATCAACGTGCGGCGCGAGCTGGTGGAGCGGGAGCGGGGGGACGGCGAGGAAGCCTTGCTGCGGGTGATCGAACGTGCTTCCTGGACGTCGCAATTCCGTAACCGGCTCGATGACGCAGCCGCACAGCTCGATAGCGCGCTGGAGCGCTACCCCCTGACGGAAATCCCGGTGCCGGACCGCCCCTATCACGAGCTGATTCGGTTGTATGCGTATAACGGCCGTCCCGACAGAGCGCGCAGCATGTACGAGGAATGGGAACACGAGGTGCCCCCCAACGTGCGGGCCACGGCCGACCGGTTTCTCACGCGAGGGTACCTCGCCTGGGGCGAGGGCGAACCGGGAGCGGCAGCGGAGCAGTTCCGCAGGTATTACGACGAGGTGAGCTGCATGGCCTGTGCGCTCTACCCGCTGGGCCACGCCTACGACGCGCTGGGCAACGCCGACTCGGCACTCGCCGTCTTGAGCCGTGGTCTCGATCTCGTCGATCCGTTCCGCGGCGGCACGGACCCGCTGTGGCGGGCGGTTACGTTGATCCGGGTGGGCGAGCTACATGAGGCAAGGGGTGAAGACGAACTCGCCGTGGCCCGTTACAACGAGTTGATGGACCTGTGGCGCGACGCCGATCCGGAGCTGCAGCCGATCATGCGGGACATGCGAGCGCGGATCGCGCGGTTGGTGGGGGAGCCGCGCGCCACGGCGGATGAACGCGGATGATGCTGCGTGACCGAACGGCGGGACCGACTCGTGTCAGGAAGTACGGGCGCGGGGTGTTCTACATTCTACATTCGAAATTCTACGTTCTGGCTCCTGTGCCTCCGGCTACTTCTCCCCGGGCTGCCGCCCCGGGGTTAGCTCCCAATTGGCCTACCTCCGCTCCCATTTGGGCGCGCCACCCAGGTAGGTCTGCGTCTCCCAGGATTCGGCGCCGCCTACTACTCGCGGGTCGCCGGTGGCCTCGAGGGCTGCGGTGAGGCGCTGCGAGAGTTCCTGCTTGATGGCGGCGTACGCTGGGTCGGCGGCCAGGTTGTTGAGCTGGCCGGGATCCTCGCGCAGGTCGTAGAGCTCCTCGGCCGGGCGTCTGGCGAACGAGAGATCATAGAAGCTCGCCCCGCCGGGCTCTTCGCGGTGCTCCCAGATGTAGGTCTTGGTGGGACCGTTGTCGGTATCGGCGAGCCAGGCGTTCTCTATGTAGGCGTTTTCGTAGTCAGGCGTGCCGACGGGCCAGCGGTCGGGCAGGAAGTTGCGGATGTAGAGGTATTCGTCGGTGCGGATGGCTCGCATGGGATAGCCGCCGCTGACGGGCGCTTCCTGTGCGGGAACGTGGCGCTCCTTGCCAAACAGAGCGTGACCGCGGGATTCATCGATGCGGCCGGAAGCGGAAGAGGTCAGCAACGGGACTAACGAACGACCGGTCATCTCCGCCGGCACGGGAAGGCCGGCAATCTCGAGTATGGTGGGCGCGACGTCGGTAGTTGAGACCAGATCTGTGACCCTGCGCCCTCCCGGAACCCGCGCGGGCCAGCTAACCACGAACGGCACGCGGACGCCCGCATCGTAGATGGTAGACTTGGCGCGCGGGAAAGGCATGCCGTTGTCGGACGTGACCAACACCAGCGTGTTGTCCAGCTCACCCATGGCCTCGATCGTGGCGAGCAGCTCGCCCACCTCCCGGTCGAAGCGCTGCACCTCCCAGTAGTAGTCGGCAACATCGCCGCGCACTTCGGGCGCGTCGGGCAAGTGGGGAAAAAGCTCTATCTGGTCGAGGTCCATCCCGGAGGCGGCGCCGGAGCCCGGCTGATACGGCCGGTGCGGGTCCGAGGTCCCGAACCACAGCAAGAACGGTTGATCATCAGGACGGGCGGCGAGGAACTGCTCCACGGATTCATAACGCCGGCCTGCCGGGTTGTGGGGCTGGTCCGGATGCTCGCCCGGACCCCAGCCTTTGCGGAAGCTGCCGACGTGATAGCCGGCCTCGGCCAAGAGCCTGGGGTATTCGGCGACCTGCGATGGCCAGTAGCTCCATAGTTGGGCTCCGGCCTCGAGCCGCCAGAAGTGCTGCCCGGTGACAATGGCGCCGCGGCTCGGTGTGCAGGAGGGCGAGGAGACAAACGCCTGCTCGAACAGGACTCCTTCACTGGCCAGCCGGTCGATTGTCGGCGTGCGGACGACCCGATCGCCGTATGCTCCGGCGTGCGGCCAGCTCCAGTCGTCCGCAATAGCGAAGACGATGTTCGGTCGCGGCTCCGGGGCCGACGAACAGGCGGACGACAGCGTGAGGCAAACGAGGGCGGCCGTGATTGTCTTCATGGGGCTAACCTATCACGCGGTTGGGAAGAGCACCAACGCAATCCTAGGCAAAGAAAGATCGGGGACCGAGCCACGGCGGCCACGAAGCCCCGAGAAAGCAGCCGAGCGTTCTACATTCTACATTCTGAATTCTACATTCGGGGGCCCTGCCCCCCCTGCGTCCCATGCCGCCCGCAGCATTCTACATTCTACATTCTGAGTTCTACATTCTGGTCTTCTGCCTCTATTAACACACTCTGTGGATAACTACAGCAATTTGGCGTGTCCTGGCTTCAGCCTGTTAGAATTCACTTCACCCGGCATGGGTGTTCGGCCAAGTGATATATTTGTAACGATTTACGCTGTTGCATTAAACCATGACTTTAGATCTCTCGCCTAATTTCGATGGCTCCAGGTTGACTCTGACCCCGCACTGAGGCATTAGATATGCAATGGGCGGTCCAACGCATTCAATCGGAGAAACAAGTGAACGTCGCAGTGATTGGAACGGGGTATGTCGGGCTGGTGGCCGGTGCCTGCCTGGCAGAAGCGGGAAACGATGTTGTCTGCGCCGACGTCGATGAAGCCAAGATCGACCGTCTCAAGCAGAACGACATTCCGATATATGAACCCGGCTTGCAGCCGTTAGTCCAGAAGAACCAGGCAGAAGGACGGCTGCGTTTCACAACGGACGCGGGGTCGGCCATCGAGGCGGCCGCCGTGGTCTTCATCGCCGTGGGCACCCCGCCCGACGAGGACGGCTCGGCCGATCTGGAGCACGTGCTGGCCGTGGCCCGCACGATCGGCGATCACATGAACAGCCCCAAGGTGGTGATCACCAAGAGCACAGTGCCCGTGGGGACGGCCAATCAGGTACGGAGGGCCATCGCGGAGCGCACCGACGGCAAGTTTTTCGTGTGCTCCAATCCGGAATTCCTCAAGGAAGGCGCGGCAATCGACGATTTCCTGAAGCCCGACCGCGTGGTGGTGGGTGTCGATTCGGAGGAATCCGCTGCGGTGCTCAAGGAGCTGTACGCTCCCTTCGTCCGCACCGGTAACCCGTTGATTTTCATGGACATAACCTCCGCCGAGCTGACCAAGTACGCCGCCAACGCGATGCTGGCCACGCGGATCTCGTTCATGAACCAGATCGCCGAGTTGTGCGAGCAGGTGGGGGCGGATGTGGACATGGTGCGGCAGGGTGTGGGCAGCGACCCGCGGATCGGCAGGCACTTCCTGTTTCCCGGCCCCGGCTACGGTGGCTCCTGCTTCCCCAAGGACGTGCGGGCGTTGGTCAAAACGGCCGATGAGTCGGGCGTGTCGCTCGACGTGGTGCGGGCGGCGCAGGATGCCAACGAGCGGCAGAAGGGTGTGCTGTTCCGCAAGCTGCGGCAGGCCAACGGCGACGAGCTGTCAGGCAAAGCC
>JBDGXD010000288.1:0-5637 GCA_039584755.1 Gemmatimonadota bacterium | reverse complement strand
CTGCCCTCACTCTGGTCTTCGGCGTGAGCCCAGGGCTCGCGCAGACCAGCTCGATCGAAGGCACAGTGCGAAACACACGCAACTCCCAAGCGATCGCCGGCGCCAGGGTGGTAGTGGTTGGAACCACCTTAGAGGCAACGACGAATGCGAACGGGTACTTCCAGATCGCCGACGTTGCGGTTGGCGTCTACGAGTTGAGGGTCCTGGCGTTGGGCTTCAACCCGCAAACGATGGTCAACGCGCGCGTCACGGCCGGCATACCGCTCACGATCAACTTCCAGGTGCTGCCGTCGGTGGTCGATCTCGATGCGGTCGTCGTCACGGGCGTGGTCGGGGAAACGCAGAGAGCGAAGCTTCCCTTCACCGTCGAGCAGATCACAGAAGAGCAAATGCCGGTCCCGATGGGCGACGCTCTGTCCGCAATCCGGGGCAAGGTGGCGGGCGCCCAGGTAGTGAGGGGGTCCGGCCGCCCCGGGGCTGCGCCGACGGTCCTGCTGCGTGGGCCGACGAGCATCGACGCGTCCGGCCGCAACCAGGAACCGCTCTACGTCGTCGACGGCGTGATCCTGGGTTCGGGCCTGGTTGACCTCGACGCCCTCGACATCGAGTCGATCGAGGTGGTGAAGGGAGCTGCTGCTGCGTCCCTTTACGGCTCCCGTGCCGCCTCCGGCGTCATTCAGATCACGACGCGCCGTGGTAGCAATCTGCTGGAGGACGAGATAAGATTCACCGTGCGCTCGGAGTACGGAGCGAACCAGCTTCCGGGTAGATACGACACCAACCAGTCCCACCAATTCCTGATGAACTCCGCAGGAACCATGTTCGTCCAGCAGGACGGCACTGAGTGCGAGTGGCTGGATTGCTCGGACACGCAGTTCGCCGGACAGAAGATGACGGGCATCGGCGCGGACACGACTGCGACCGAGTGGAATACGTACGTGAGTAATCCGTGGCCCGGCACCACGTATGATCAGGTGGACCGGTTCTTCGATTCCGGGACTGCCTGGAGTCAGTACTTGGCAGCCGAGGGTCGCTCTGGGAGCACGAACTTCCACGCGTCCTACAGTGGCTTGAAGGAAACGGGCGTGATGCCTGGTTCCGAAGGGTACCTGCGGCACAACGTCCGCGTGAACGTGGACCAGAACTTGGGCGAAACATTCCGGATTAGCGCCTCGACGTTCTACAGCAGGTCCAAGGCGGATGGCCGTGAGGGACCGCTATTCGTACTCACCCGGATGCCGGCGGGGGCGGACCTCTACTTGCTGAACGGGTGCGGGGGCACGTCGCCGTGCGCCAAGGAATGGCAGGAACCACGCCTGCTGGAAGATGGCACCCAGGATCCCAACGACGTGTGGCTGCAACCAGACCCAACGAACCAGCAGGATGAGAATCCGCTGTACGGGATGTTGAACATCTCGGACATAGACACACGGGGCAGGTTCCTCGCGAGCGCGAGCACCCAGTTCCGCCCGGTCCGCTGGTTCAGCTTAGACGGGACCCTGAGTTACGACCGGCTCGACTGGGCGAACGAGTTCTACCGGTTCAAGGGGTTCAAGACGATCAACCCCAGCACGAGCACGAATGGGGGAGGCCTGAGCAAGGACCACCGGATCACGGAGACTATCAACGCAAGCGCCATGATGACCTTCACGGGTCAGTTAGGCGATCTCAATGCCAGGGGGCAGCTCCGCTACTTGGCGGAGTGGGACGACTATGCGCGCACGCAAGCCGGTGGGGACAGGTTCGCGGTAGGTGACGTGATTACCCTCCAAACGCTCGATCCCGCCTACGTCACCTCTCAGTCGACCATTCAGAAAGAGCGTGCGGACGGCTACTACGCCATCACCGCCTTTGACTACAAAGACCGGTACATCGTCGACGCGATGGTCCGCAACGACGGCAGTTCCCGGTTCGGGCCCGATGCGCGGCGGGCGTGGTACTACCGGATCGGAGGTGCCTGGCGTGTGACCGAGGACCTGCAGATCCCGGCCGTTGACGAGCTCAAGCTCCGGCTGGCGCAGGGGACTGCTGGCGGTCGGCCGAACTTCGCGGCGCAGTATGAGACCTACTCGGTGTCCGGCGGACAGGTGACGCCGGTCAACTTGGGGAACGATTCACTGAAGCCCGAGAAGTCGACCGAGCTGGAGGCCGGGATTGAGATTCTGGCGTTGTCCGGCCGGGCGGCACTCGTGGTCAACCACGCAAGGACAACGACCGAGAACCAGATTCTGCCGGTCCCGTTGCCAGGCTTTTCAGGCTTTGGGACCCAGTGGCGAAACGCCGGCACGCTCTCGAGCAATACGTGGGAGGTGTCGCTTGATCTGCAGCTGGTGCAGAAGCAGTCTTGGGGCTGGTCGCTGAAGGTTTTGTTCGACCGGACCCGTCAGAAGATCGATACACTGACCGTTCCTCCCTGGACGTACGGGGTGGGCGGCCAGGGGCTGGGCGGCATCTTCTATGCGCGGCAGGGTGAAGCCGTCGGTACGTACTTCGGCAAGATCCACGCCTCGTCCTGCGCTGACTTGCTGGGGCAGCTCGACTGCGGCCAGTTCCGCCAGACCAACGACGGAGTCTTGGTCTGGACCGGCGGCGAAGAGCTGAGTGCCGGCAACTGGGGAGCGATCGGTCCCGACTTCGGATTCATGGGATCGAACCAGACGCTGGTCTGGGGGAAGCCGTTCTACGGTTGGGGCATCGACCACATCACCGGCGACACCACGTCGTATCTGCCGCTCGGGAAGGGCCTGCCGGACTACAACGCGTCGTTGTCGACCACGGTGCGCTGGGGAGGCTTAGCGGTCTATGGGCTGCTGGACGTGTCGCAAGGTTTCGACGTCTACAACCAGCCGCAGCAGTGGGCCATGTTCTCGACGGCCTTTGCCGGGCTCGCGGACCAGGCGAACGTTCCCGAGGCGGAACAGAAGCCGATGGGCTACTACAGCGCCCTGTACCAGGCGACCGGCGGGCTCGTGCCGTCCTCGTTCTTCATCCAGGACGGGAGTTTCGTCAAGCTGCGCGAGGTGTCAGTGCGGTACCGGTTTGACCGCCTGCAGTTGGCTAGCGTCCCGGTCCTCAGGTTCTTCGATGGCGTCACCCTCAGCCTGATCGGTCGCAACCTCCTCACCTGGACGAGCTACAACAGCTACGACCCCGAGGTCGGTGAAGGTGGTGGTGACACGGGATCGGCCGCGATCGCCCGTGTGGATGGGTTCAACTACCCGAACTTCCGCACGTTCACGGGCGCCATCGAAATCAACTTCTAGTGGGAGGATGAATCCTAATGTGGCGAATAATGAAGTACACCACGAAAGCGGGTCTCGCGGCTCTCCTGCTAGTTGGCATGGTGGGCTGTCCAGATCTGGATGTTACGAACACCAATGCTCCGGATAGGGCGCGTGCTCTGGCCACGCCGGGTGACGTCGAGTCGCTCATAGGCGGCGGCTTTTCGAGCTGGCACGGGGCACTGTATTACGGCGGGCCGACAATGGCCCTCAGCGCCGTTTCGTTCGAGCACACCGCGCCGTGGGCGAACTCCGGGGTGGAGTACTACGCACGCATCCCGCGAGTGCCCACGGACAACATTGCCGGTGGAGCGAATGTCAATAACCTCACGCAAGCGTGGACGCGAGCCTATAGGGCGATCGCTGCCGTGCGCGACGGCCTGAGTTCCATCGAGGGGGGCCTGGATCTCGGCGATGACGAGCTGCGGGCCCAGGCGTACGGGAAGTTCATCCAGGGGATCGCCCACGGGACCGTAGCCCTGCTGTACGATTCGGGCTTCGTGTATGACGAGACCGTAGAGCCCGCGGATGTGGCGCTCGTGGGGTACCAGGACGTCATGACGGCGGCCCTCGGGTACTTCGCCGAGGCGGTGACCTTGGCAGGCCAGGGAACCTTCACCACCCCCGAACTCTGGATGGGACAACCGGTCACGAACACGACGCTTGGGCAGCTCGCGCACTCCATGGCTGCGAGGTACCGTGCGGCCGTCGCCCGCTCGCCGACGGAGCGGGCGGCCGTGAACTGGGCCGCGGTAGTTGCCGACGCCAACGCGGGCATCACCGCGGACTGGGAATTGGTCAACGACTGCATCAACTTGTGTGATGAAGCCCTGTATTACAGGAATTACCCCGGTTGGACGATGATGCCCATGTGGATCATCGGCATGGCCGATCAGTCGGGAGAGTACCAGGCGTGGATAAACACGCCCACCCTTGATAAGCGGGAGTTCATCAGTGTGACGCCGGACACGCGCTTTCCGCAGGGCGCCGACGAGGCGACGCAGATTCTCAATACGGGCTCGTGGTTCGAGATCGCCGAGGGTGACGAGAGACTGATCGGTGCCAAACCGGACCGCGGTACCTGGCGCTGGTCTTTCTACAAGAACTGGACGTTCCAAACTCAGGCAGAGAACTTCGAGGGCAACACTCCGCTCGTCACCGTGCGCGAGATGAAAGCCCTCGTGGCGGAGGCCGACTACCGCGCTGGGAGTATGGGGCCGGTGGCGACCTTCGTGAACGAAACTCGCACCCTGCACGGTCTCCAGGCGACTGACGCTGGGGGGACTAACGCTGACTGCGTGCCCAAGCTCCCCAACGGGACCTGTGGCGACTTGTGGGAGATGTTCAAGTGGGAGGCGCGGTTGGAGGTTCAGTTCCGCGGCCCGCTGCGCATCGGCTGGTTCCTTAATGGGCGCGGCTGGGGTGACCTAATGGAGGGTAGCGTACTCCATTGGCCGGTGCCCTATACAGAAATGCAGATCTTGGGGCAGTCAGCCTACAACTTCGGCGGTGCCGGCGGTAACTCAGCGGCGCCGGTGGGAACGTACGGATACTGACCTACCCCGCGTAGGCGGGTTGTGACACGGCCAGGGGTCGCACCAGACGGTGCGGCCCCTGAGTCGTTGTGGGCCGCCGCTTCCCATGGGAAGATCCGTGGCGGGAAGGAAACAACTGGAACGGGTGTTCTTGAAGCCGCGGGTTCATCTTACGCGCCAGGGCCGTCCGGCCCGGTACGCGTCAAGCCTGATGGATATCCCGTTCGCCAGATCTGTGCGCTGTCCTCCCAACGCGAGTTCGCGCGCCTGTTGTGCCGTCGCAATCGCCTGCTCGTACTGACCAGTCTGCGCGTACGCGGCCGCGAGCGCATCTAGCGGCTCGACGATCCGGTGACTGGTGAGATCGCTCGCGATGGTGGCCAGGCGCACGGCTTCGGCGCCGTTCCGTACGGTTGGCTCCGGCGACGTGGCGAGGAGCCATGCCAACGCCGCGGCAATGCGAGCATCGTCAGGTGCGGCAGAGTGTCCTTGGCGCAAGACGGCGGCCGCGTCCCTCCAGTTGCCGGACCGCGCGTGCAGCTGACTGAGCAACAGGCTGGCGTCGGGCGAGGAGGGATCGAGCTGGCGTGCTTCTATAGCTCGCTGGACGGCTTCGTCGATCCGGCCGGCTGCAAAGAGAGCGGCGCTCAGATTCCGTAGCGCATCCACGTTCGTGGGACCGAGAGCCACGGCCGCTTCCTGGTGGCGCACGGCCTCGTCGAGCTTGCCCAGCCGCTCGAGCGCTGCACCCAGCCGCGTATGCGATTTGACGTCGGGGTGCAGGTCGACCGCCTGCTCGAATTCCGCAGCGGCGGCGGCGT
>JBDGXD010000287.1:0-5647 GCA_039584755.1 Gemmatimonadota bacterium | reverse complement strand
AATCTTGCCCAGGGCGTTTTCGCCCGGCCAGAAACGGTCGGCGAACTTCTGGTTCACGATTATTGTAGGTGTTCCATCCTTACCGTCCTCTGCACCGAACGGTCGACCGGCAAGCACCGGTATACCCATGGCGGCGAAGTAGCCTGGGGTGACCATGGTATAGCGGATGCTCATGCCCTCGTTTGGCGCCGGCTCGTAACCGGGAATCCCGACTCCTCGGTCGGAGCTGTTGAGGCTCAAGGGGACGGAGCGCGCGAGGCCAACCGCCTCGACACCCGGGAGAGCCTTCAATCCAGACTCGAGTTCCAGATAGAAGACCTCCGATCGCTCACGGTCGTACCCCTGAAGACCTGGATCCACCGAGGCCAGGAGCAGGTTCTCCGCTTCGAAGCCGGTGTCGACCGTCGTGGCAGCCTGTAATCCCCTTAGAAACAGACCCGAACTGATCAACAGCAGAATTGACAATGCAGTCTGGACTACCACTAGCGTGCTTATGAGACGGTTCTTGCCACCCGGTTCCAGCGAAAACTCACCCTTCAGAGCAGATACGGTCTCCGGCTTCGATGCCTGAAGTGCCGGGGCCAGACCGAACAGGATTCCGGTGGCCACCGACAAACCAAGGGTGAACAGCAACACTGTGCGGTCAATCGACAGATCGAAATCAACCGCGATATCGATTGGCAGCGTCAGTGAGTTGGTTATCCCGATCGCCCAGGTCGCCAACAGCAGCCCCGTGCCACCTGCAATCAACGAGAATAGCAGACTCTCGGTGAGGAGTTGTGTGATAATGCGACCCCTCCGTGCGCCGAGACTCAGACGTATGCCCATCTCCTTGCGGCGTTCTCCTGCACGAGCCAGGAACAGGTTGGCCACGTTGATACAGGCGATCAGCAGAAGGAACGCCACGACCACCATCGTGACAGCCGACATCCCAACTTGGGTAGAGCGGAACATCGGATGGAGGCCTGCCTCTTTCTGGGGAACCAGGTGAATACCTGACTCGGTGTAGTGATCGGGGTATTCCTCACGCACTTGCAGCAGGAACGCATCCAGGTTCTGCCGGGTTTGTTCGAGACCGAATGATGGTGTGCGCCTGGCAATTACATTCATCCAGTTGTTGCCCCGTGACTCGATCAGGTTGTAACCGGGAATCAACTCCTGCTGCATGATGAGGGGGGCATAGACCGGAGGGTTGACCATCGGCATGGCACCCTTGAAGCCCTCGCGCGCGACCCCCACAATGGTCCAAGATTGGCCATTCAACGTGATAGTGCGGCCGATGATCGCCGGATCGGCGCCAAAGCGCGTCTGCCAAAACGAATGTCCCAGCACGATGACCCGGTGAGCACCGGGGTCAACTGCCTCTTCCGGGAGGAAGCCCCGGCCCATGACCGGAGGTGCGCCCAATACATCGAAGTAGTTGGCCGACACCATGTTTCCCATGACTCGTTCGCTCTGGCCGTCCGCGCTCAGGCTCAGTGGCACAAAGGTCCAGGCAGCCACATCACCGCCGAATGCATCCACGCGGTCTCTCAGGTCCTGGTAGTGGGGAATGGAGTTCGACCCATACAGCATGTCACCTGGCCAGGACCGGTACAGCTGGACCAACTCAGCGTCGTTGCTGACTTGGGGCAGGGGTCGGAACAGGAGCGTGTGGACTGCGCTGAACACCGCGGCGTTGAGTCCGATTCCCAGTGCCAATGTCATCACGGCTGCTGCCGTGAACATCGGATTCTTGAGCAGCATGCGGAATGCAAACCGCACGTCCTGATGCAGATGACCCATGTCCCATTCTCCCAGTTCTGCTGGCTATTGCAAACCCTGGGAGGTATTACGGGACCGCGGAGCGGTGAGTTTCTGGGAGGGCGCTGGCGTACGGCCGGCTATCCGGCGCAGGCCACAGCCACCTCAGGGGCTGTGGCCTGCATCGGATGGCAAGACCCTAGGTGAATATTATCTGTGCTCCAGCCGACTTTTCGTAGAACTCACCAACGTAATGACTTCGTCTACTTCAGGGCAGAAATCATCGTTGCCATAGCAGACATTCCTGGCAACCCACCGATCACCGTCGGCATGTGCATCGCAGGGTTGCCTACCGTCGCGACCTTGAGCTTATCCATCTTCTTGGCGATAACGGCCTCGAGGCCAAAGAACGTGAAGAAAAGCGACGCCTCGATCCCTTCCATGCGCGCACCGTTGGCCATGATGAGGCCCGGTTAGACAGCCTCGAGCGATCCTTTGCTTATGATGATCGAGACTTTCTCGATCGGTGCGTAGTTGGATTCTTCAGACATTGGAACGGTCTCCTTCTACTGGCCGCCGTGACAACGTGCCCGACGGGATCAGACGGTCTAGGACGGCTGCCGCAAAACCGGGTTACCGGGAGACCGGAACACCGGGCTCCAATCGCTTCAGCGACAGATAGCCGAGCCGCGGGTTTACTCGCGGAGAAACGCATTCTTCGAACCTTCTGACTACCTGGTTCTCGTTCTTCGGCGTCACGACGAAAGCGAATTTCACCACGGCGTAATCGAATTTCACGACGGCTGAATCGAATTTCGATACGGCGAGATCGAGTTTCGGCACGCCAAATCTGAATTCCGAACGCCAAATCTGAATTTCGAAACGGTAAATCCAAATTCCGAAGCGACGAATCTGAACTCCGAAACGACGTTCCCGCTGGTGCCCGTGGCCGAGTCATCCGCGCTCGTACGAAATCATCCGCGGCCGCAGATCCCGTGACCGTTCTTTCCCGTGGCCCAGCCGCAAGAACTGACCAATTGTCCGTATACACCACCCGTCTGTCCACGGACATCAGCCGTTCGTCCATCGACATCAGCCCGTTGTCCGTGGACATCAGCCCATTGTCCGTCGACAGCAGCCCATTGTCCGTCGACAGCAGCCAGTTGTCCGTGTACGGACGCTCGCGCATTCATTTCAGATCTGTTGACCTGGTATTCGGAGACGGCTCTACCCACCAACGACTTGGCACCCACGGGCGAGCTGCCCCAAAGCGTCGCCGCCAGCAACTTGTGTCACGTGTCCATCACCCACTGGTGTCGGATTTCGGGATTCGCCAGCGGATCGCCTGAGCGTGCCGAACGGTGCTCACGAGTATCCGGAGATGTGGCAGCCAAGGCGGTAGCGATGCTCAACGAGGCAGCGTTGGGTCTTCAGGTACCCGCCGAGAAAACGACTTGCCGCAGTTGTCATTACATGGGACCGAACTACGACGCTGGCCAGTTCACCCACGGTGAGATGAACTGTCTGACGTGTCACATCGAACTGAAGGACAAGCGAGTGGTAGCGACCGGCCATACAGGCTGAGAGAAGGACTCAGCCGGATGATCCTGAACCTGTATCGAGTAGACGCCTGGCTCGCACCGGATTGTAAGCACCGCAGGGGCAGAAGCGGGCCAACACCACAGCCGCTTGTTCCGGAGTCCGGCGCCCTTCATATACCATGTCGATCATCTTCTTGGCCAGGTTAGCCGAGACCATCCCATGACCGCACATCGTCGATAGCCCCAGTACTCGCTTGTCCGGAAGGTGATCGTGTTGATCGTCGAAGCCAAGCGAGTACTCCACACTGTGCCGCTGGATGCCGCAGTCTGCGGCAACTCGTTTGGCGCCCTCGACGGAAGTACTGACATTCACAGATAGACCGAGATCGGCTTCTACCAGGTCACGTAGACATGCCTCTGCCTTGTCACGCGAATCGAACACCGCGGCAGCTGTAGCGGTCCTGTTGATACCGTCAATGACGCTGCGCTCGTCGCCTGCGAGCGATCGTTTCCAATGTACCGCCGGACCCAAGTCACTCGAGGGACGGTAGCTGCCAAACGACGAATTGCCCAGGTTGATTGGCTGATGCTTGGCGCAGATACCGAGAAAGATCTTGAGCTTCTCCACCGCGTCTTCGTCGTTCTTACCTTTGCAGGGGATCGCAAAGACTATGTAGTCGTCGTAGAAGCTTTCAGCCCGACCGTAGCGGTGCAAGGTGTTTGTCATCGTGCACCCTCCACCACCGGAGCGTTGGTGATCCGCCCCAATCCCATGTTGGTCTTGGCTCGCTCCACACTGTGGCCCAGGTCTCGTAGCAGCGGTACGAGCAGTTCGTCGTTTCCGTTCTCATCACAGCGGGTTGAAACACCCAGAGCCACGACGGTGTCAATGCGCCTGGAGACTGCCGCCACGATCTCGAGTATCTGCGGTACCTCTTCGATGGCCGTCTTGATCTCAACAATAGCCGACAGGATCTTCTCGTCGAACAGATCCTGTTTGATGATTCCCCTGCCTTCGTCCGACATTAGATGGGTGATCGGGTTGTTGGCCTCAAACGTCACTCCAATGTCAGCCAACGCCATTGTCATCGTCTGAATCTCATGGAACCGCACTCCGACTCCCGGTCGTCCAAACTCGATCACGTATCCGACCTCGCCAACAGCTATGCGGTCAGAGACGTCATTGGTCTTGACTTCCTCAGTGCCGCGACCGTGGATCCCAGTGGAGGAATGCTCGACCAGTGGATCGCTGAAGACACGGCGCACAATGCGAGGCCAGGAGAGTTCTTCCATCACAAACGAGGCAGTGGGACACACATCCGGTTCGGGTTCGAAGCGAAAACGGAAGAGCTTGGCCAGTCTCCGTACAGCACGGACCAAAGTGGGGTTCAGGTGCTCCTGGCTCATACCGCGGAAACAGGTACCGCACTCGACGCACCCATCGTAGTCGATCACAGCACGATTGACCGTAGCATCGATGGAAATAGCGTTCATGGGACATACCGGAACGCAATTGGCACAGGCGACGCACTTCTTCGGATCGATCTGCATAGGTGGCCCTCTGGAATGTAGAACGCAGAATGTAGAATGTAGGCTGCAGAATCGAAGTGGGAAGGAGGCGCAGGAGGAGCAGAGGAGGCAGTGGGGGCAGGCGAACCCACTGCAGCCTTCAGATTTCGACATTCAACACTCAGCCTTCTGGCGGATCTAGAACCACAGCTGGAAGGCTGAATATCGAAGACTGAATTTCGAAGGCCGAAATATTCTTCACTTCCCGACGGGCATGGCCCTCGGCGCTGACGGGACCATCCAGACAGAGTCCGGACCGGATACTCTCTCAACATGGCAGCGGCAAGGGTCCGGTACAGCAAACACAAAGTCAGCCACAAACGCTGCTGCGTCTTTCGTTCCGGTCACACGCACCGTATCGCCCTCGCTGGAGAACACATCGAGCATCCCATCATCCGCCACCAGATACGCGCCTGGCTGCAGCATCCCCAACCATCCCGGTTCCAGCACTACTCCCGTTCTCACGTGAGTGCGCGTGAGGATTGCATCCGGTACGGGAGCGCCTGCCTGGTCGATCACCACAAGCGTGTACGTGCGATACTCTTCCGTGCAAGCGCAAGGACTCTGTGGGTCGTAGCAAGCCAGGCTCCCAGCCATGCCAGCCGCGGCAAACAGGCTGACGGCCAACGACCGGTGGTAGAAACGATCCGAAGTCACATCCGCCCCCTTCTGAGTTTCTTCAGTCTGGATACCCTGCCAGTCGCACCAACGTCACCGGGATGCCGGGACACACCACGATCTATGCTCGAGCCTGCCACGGCCCGGGCACCTGATCTGGCACAGTACGGCGGAGT
>JBDGXD010000286.1:0-5666 GCA_039584755.1 Gemmatimonadota bacterium | reverse complement strand
CGACTTCTTTCGCGGTCTAACAATGTTCCTGCTCGTGGCAGAGGGTGCACTCGTTTACGAGTCACTGCTGGTGCCGCAGCTGGAGGGAACCTGGATCGAGGCAGTCGCCACTCAATTCACGCACCACCCTTGGAACGGTCTGCGGTTTTGGGATCTCGTGCAGCCCTTCTTCATGTTCATCGTCGGTGTAGCGATGCCCTTCTCATTCGCACGGCGCTGGGACAGAGGGGATAGCTATTCGGCAACTTTCCGCCACGCAGGTGTGCGATCGCTGGTTCTGCTGGGCCTTGGGATCGGACTTTACGTAGTCGCCGCCGGCCGCCTGGTATTCGAACTGTGGAACGTACTGGCGCAGCTGTCGTTCACCTACTTCCTCGCATTCCTCGTGATGCGAAAGAGTACTCGGACACAGCTGCTGGTCACCGTCGGACTGCTGCTGCTGACTGAGGGGCTCTACCGGTTTTGGCCCGTCGCCGGCTTCAACCAGCCATTCACAGCAGACCAGAATTTCGGTTCTTGGATGGACATGCTTTTGATGGGCAAGCTGTCCAGCGGACACTGGGTGGCAGTGAATGCGGTTCCCACGGCGTCACATACCATCTGGGGAGTACTGGCGGGTTATGTCCTGATGAGTGAGCGCACTTCTGCACAGAAGATCAAGATCTTGTTGATCGCAGGGCTGATCGGACTCGTCGTGGGCTACGGACTGGATCCCGTTACTCCGATCATCAAAAGGATCTGCACGACGTCGTTTGTGATCGTCACTGGAGGTTGGTGCCTGATCGGCCTGGCGCTCTCATATTGGATCATCGACGTCAAGGGATGGAAACGTTGGGCGCAGTTTGCGATAGTGTTCGGCATGAATCCGCTCTTCATCTATCTCTTTTCTGAGCTAGCAGGGAACCGCTGGCTCACGCACATCGTCAGGCCGTTCGCGGACGGGGCCTTGGGCTGGGGAGGAGAGGTGCTCGTGGGCTTCATCGCCGCGCTAGTCGTCCTTTGGATGGATTGGTATATCGTGAACTGGCTCTTCAAACGGCGGATCTTCGTGCGGATTTGAAAAGCGACTCCATCCTTGGGACCTCAAGTCGCGGTCGTGGAGTGGGAGCTGTACAGGGCCACTATCTGGTCGGCGGTCGACGCGTTTTTGCCCCCTGTCGTCGCAGACATAGTCACCGCGTACCGATAGTCGTGATGTGTCGCTTGGTCAAGGAAGAACTCAGCCACCCACTTCTGGCGGCGTCCGTAACCGCGGCCGTGCGACACCGAAGATCAGAGCCACAGAGACGAGGCCCACCGGCACGATAGCCAGCGACTGTCTGAGCCCAAAGGCGTCGCCCAACACACCGGTCACGTAAGGCATCACCGTCCCACCCGTCAACGCCATGACCAGCACCACGCCGATCGCCGTCCCCGAGAGCCGCTCGTAACGATCGCCCACGTAGCCGAGGATGACCGGGAAGACCGCAGCAAAGCCCGCACCAGCCAGCAGCGTCCCCGCCCCGGCCGAGGCTGTCGTCCTGGCGCCGATCAGGATCAGCGCGCCGGCGAACGCCACACCCAGCGACGACAGTAGCACGGCCACCGTTGAAACGCGCTTGAGCAACCACCCCGACAGCCACCGTCCTCCGGTCATGCCCAGCCAGTAGAGCGAAAGCAGGTACAGCGCCCGCTCCGGTGAGAGCCCCAGCTCTTGGTTTACATAAGTCGCGGTCCAACCGCCCACCGTGATCTCCATGCCGCTCTCGAAGAACAGCACAACTCCCAGCAACACGATGACGGGATCGCGGAGCAACCCGGCGGCTTGCCGCAACGGGAAGCCCTGCGGTTGCTTGGGCTCGGGGAAACGGATCGCCGCATAGTATGCCACCACGAGTGCCACCAGCCCGCCGATCCACGCTACGACCCCGGCTTCGCTGAACCGCTCGCGCAGCAGTCCGAGCATCAGCGGCACGCCGAAGGCGCCGATGCCGAAGAACACGCCCAGGTAGGCTAGGGCCGCGGCACGGCCACCGGCGCTGATATCGGCGACCAGCGCGGTCGCACCACCGTTCATCACGCCGCCGCCGAAGCCAATGATGATCGCCGCAACGGCGAGCAACGCGATCGATGGAGCAAAGGCGATACCCTCCAGACCCATTGCGATCAGCACCACGCCCGCCGCGAGCATCCCCTTGTAGCCGCGCCGGTCCACCACCGGTCCGAACACGAGCGAGCCCGCGAGGATGCCCAGGGTCATCAGCGAGAGCAGCGAGCCCGCCTCCGTTCGGTCGAGTCCCAGGCGCTCAATGACTGAGGGTAATACGGCGCCCAGCGTCGTCACTGCGATGCCGACGACCAGTATCCCGACGCACGCAGCCGCAAAGACCAGCCGATGAGGGTAAGCGTTCATGTCAGTTCGGGTTTGCGTGCGACTAAGCCTCGCGCACCCCGATCGCGAAGGCACGCCGCGGGTTCACTACGGTCAGCGTGTGGATCTCCGCGTCGGTGAACCCGTTCTCCTTCAGCGTGGGCAGCACTGACATGAACATGTCGTCGTGTGGGCGGTAGCTCCCGCCGTCCGGCTCGCCAGGACGGTACCAGCCTGCGTCGTGCGACAGCAGTACGTTTTCCAGGCAGTCCCGGGCCTTCATCTCTGTCAGGTGCTTCAGGTCCCGGTCCAGTTCGTTGCGATGCAGGCCATCGAACGCAATCCACGCCCCCTGCCGGGCCGCCTTCTCGTGCTCGGCGTTGTCCTCCTCGTTCTGGGCGTGTGTCCAGACCCAGGCGCTGGGGTGAATGCCCTCCGCCTTCAGGATCTCGATCTGTGCCGCCGCCGGCGTGGCGTAGCCCGTGTGCGACAGGATCAGCAGCCCGGTGCGGCGGTGAGTCTTCGCCGCGGCCACTACGAGCTTGCGGTCGATCTCCGACAGCGACGTGCCGTCCACGCCCACCTTGATGAACCCCGGCCGTACGTCCGTGCCGTCGATCCCCTCCTCCCATTCCTGGGCCCACCGCTGCGCCAGCTGCTCCTCCGATTCTTGGTAGGCGTGGGCCGGCACGTACCTGTCGTCCGCCGCTCCGTAGTAACCCACGTTCGTGAGGATCTGTAGTCCCGAAGCCGCCGACAGGCGCTTGAGCAACCGTACGTCCTTCCCGATATACGAAGGCGTGCACTCCACGAAGGTGGTACAGCCCAGCTGCTTCACCTGCTGCAGCTGCGGCAGGATCTTCTCGAAGGCTTCGTCCCGGTCGTAGCGGTCGGGCGAGACCCGCTCGGCGCCGATGAAATCCACCAGCACGTGCTCGTGCGTCAGCGTGAAGCCCATTTGGTCTGGCGATATGGCACCGTCCACCGTCATCACCTCGCCCACGGCGCGCTGCGTTCGGCCGCAGCCCACGCCCAGCATCGCGCCGGCGCCGGCGGCCGCAGTTGTCATGAGAAATGCGCGGCGATCCATCGCCGTCCTCCGTCGCATCGAACCGTTCTTTCCCGGTCGTTCGTGCTCGAGATCGTGAGCGAGGTGCATAGAGTGGAGCGGTCGACTCAGTTGGTGATGGCCTGGTACACCAGGTTCTTGAACTGGCTGCGGAAATCGATGTCGCGGTTCGGGTTGATATGCACCATGAATACTCCGATCAGCTCTTCTTCGGGGTCGACCCAGAAGTCCGTGCCGGCGAGCCCACCCCAGCCGTACTCTCCGAGCGAGCCTTGCATCCCGCCGGCGCCCAGTTCGCGCCGCACCGAGACACCGAGCCCGAAACCAAAGGACGCGATCGTCTGACTGTCGTCGAGATGGTTCGCCGTCATGAGTTCGACCGTCTTCGTGCCGAGCAGACGCACACCATCCAGTTCGCCACCATTGAGTAGCATCTGCGCGAAGCGTAGGTAGTCGGAGGCAGTGGAAGTGAGTCCGCCCCCACCCGACAAGAACGAGGGCTTCCTCAGGTATCCGGTAGAGTCTCCCGGCACGAGATTGTCGTTACCATCGTGTCGATACATGCGCGCGAATCGATCGCGCCGCGTCTCATCCACGTAGAACTCGGTGTCGTACATACCGAGCGGATCGAGAATACGCTCGTCGAAGAACTGGTCCAACGGCATTCCAGACACGACCTCCACCAGGCGTGCCAGAACGTCAGTCGAAACAGAGTAATGCCACCGTGTGCCCGGCTCGTAGAGCAGCGGCAGGCTGGCGAGTGTGGTTACCATCTGTGCCAGCGTGGAATCGCGGGACAGTACGCCCGCCTGCCGGTACAGCGAGTCGACATACGTGTTGCCGAAGAACCCGTAGGTGAGTCCCGAAGTGTGGCGCAACAGGTCGCGAATCGTGACCGGCCTGGTCCGCCGAGTAGTGCGTTCCCCTGAGGCGGAGTCGGGCGGCAACGCGACCTCGAGCTCTTGTAGTTCCGGCAAGTAGCGGCCCACCGGATCGTTCAAGAAGAACAG
Source organism: Gemmatimonadota bacterium (assembly GCA_039584755.1). GTDB lineage: Bacteria > Gemmatimonadota > Gemmatimonadetes > Gemmatimonadales > GWC2-71-9. The sequence goes on along the minus strand of JBDGXD010000286.1, from coordinate 1,237 downwards.
TCCCTCCTCGAACAGCATCATCACCGCGACGCTCGTGATCGGCTTGGTCATGGAATAGATACGGAATATTGCGTCCGTATCCATCGGGACCTCGCGCCCCATGTCGCGCAGGCCCCAGCTCTCGAGGTACGCAACCTTGCCGCGGCGTGCAACGAGACCCACCGCTCCCGCGATGCGATCTTCATCCACATGTGCCTGCATCGCAGCACCGATGCGGGCGAGCCGCTCGGACGAGAGGCCCACCTGTTCGGGAGAGGCTTGCGGGAGCCCCTGGCAGAACAAGGTTGTGGGGACCGCAACGAGCAGTGCAGCAAACACGCAAAGGTGTGTGAGACGCAGCATCCAGACCCTCCGGCTGGGGAAGATGCTCGAAGATACACGCGGACCTTCAGCCTTCAAGCGATGGAAGACCCGACCGCCGACGTCGATTCGGAGACGGCGGACGGTTCTCGACCCACGATCCCTCAGCCCAACGGTCTTCCCAGATGATCCTGGAAGAACCTATCTTACGAATCCGGCCGGGAACCTCTGTTCGAGATCGCCAACCGAAGTTCGCACGAGGGCAACAACGAGCAATGACGAAAACTCCGCGTGACATCACGCCGGTGACCGGCGAAGAATGGCGTCTGCTGGGTTTTTATCATGAGCTGGACCCGGACCGGCGGGTGTGGCGCTTGTGCGGCTCGCGAGCTGGGCTCCTGGGTTTTGCGCGACTCATAGCGCGACACGCAGAGTCAACCACGGCCTCCCCGAAAACCGAACCGCTCCAGCTCGGTCCGTATGGAGATCTGCAAGTCAAGTTCTGGGAGCGCCCCGGAATCGATGACGAGAGCATCCACGGGAGTCGCGACGATCAGCGCCGTCTGGCTCAGTTGGTCGAGAGTAGTCTGGCTGACACCCAACCCGGTGAAAAGGTGGTAATAGGGCCGGAGTACGCCGGTGATGTCGAATGCTCGCTCCTGTTCGAGGTAATGGACGACGACTTCGACCCGGCCGACGCGGTCGGCCCCGTGCCGGTCGAGGAGGCCGCACCGGTGCGGGCAGCAACATCGTCGCCGCAGGTGGCCTTCAAGTTCTACGATCCGGACGACGCGGAATGGCCTGGCCTGGTACACCTCGAAGGCTCCGACCTCGTGTTCCAATACGAGAAGAAGGAGACGATGATGGACAAGGTCGCTGCGTACTTCGGTACGGAGCGTCGCGGTGTCAAGGACTTGATACTCGCCCTGTCTGACGT
>JBDGXD010000285.1:0-5691 GCA_039584755.1 Gemmatimonadota bacterium | reverse complement strand
ACGGCGACGACTATCAGTGTCACTTCGTCAAAGGCAGCGAGCTGGCATCGGTGCGAGAGAAGAACGTAAGAGAGAAGCTCGAACAGATGGCAATGGACACGGAAAGGGTGGAACTGCATCAGCTGCAGATCGACGAGTACGATAAGCTTCCTGGAATATTCGAGAAATTCGGGGAGCTGATCGAGGAGATCGGTATGAACCCGTTCAAGGGGATGTAGCTGGGATGTGATTGAAGCGTAACGGTCCGCAGCAGTTGGCAGCCGGGAGGGCAACTCGAGGTGGTAGCCTTAGGAGCTACAACCATGGTAACTGCTGAGAAGACGGAACCCGAGCAACTACAGCTGGGAGAGCAGGAGTCAGCGCACACTACGCCTGCTCCATCCAACAACGGCAGACCGCTGGTGATCGATCCGGATCTCAATTTCATCCGGTCGCTGTCGCGACAAACCCGCGAGTCCTACAAGAAGTGCTTCCAATGCGGCACGTGTTCGGTAAGCTGCCCTATCTCGCCGGACAGCCATCCCTTTCCACGCAAGGAAATGGCATGGGCCCTGTGGGGCATGAGAGATCGTCTGCTGGAGGACCCCGACGTCTGGCTGTGTCACCACTGTAACGACTGCTCGGTAAAATGCCCACGCAGCGCTCGGCCGGGTGATGTTGTGGCGGCGGTACGGCGAGAGAGCGTGATACACTATGCTGCGCCGCGATTTCTGGCGAGATGGGTGAGCCAGCCCCGGTTCGTACCGCTCCTATTGGGTCTGCCTGCCGTGCTACTGGGGCTGGCACTCGTGCTGCGCGATTCGCTGGGGAACGCGCTGGGATTCACGGCTCCGATTGGTGAGTCCATCGTTTACTCTTACTCGCCCATGCTGCCACATTGGCTGCTCAACAGCTTCTTCGGCCTTTTCACGTTGTTGGCGTTGGCTGCTGCGATCGTCGGTCTTGTGCGATTCATTCGAGTCATGAAGGCGCCGAGAGTTTGGGGGGCCAACGGTCCACCGGATCGCAGCTTCATGAGTAGTGCCTGGACCGCAATCAAGCAGATTTTCACTCACGACAAGTTCACGTCGTGTACTGCGGAGCATTCACGCCCATTGTCTCATCTCTGTGTGTTCTTCGGTTTCCTCGCGCTCAGCGTGGTCACACTGTGGGTGATCACCGGGCCAATCAATCCCTTGCTCAGAGACCGGTTCGTGTACCCCTTCAGTCTCTGGAGCCCGTGGAAACTGCTCGCCAACATCGGCGGTGCTGCAGTCTTCTTTGGCTGTGTCTTGATGATACGACAGCGGCTCCGCAACCGAGATAATGCCGGTGGCAGCACTTACTTCGACTGGGCTCTTGTCTGGACCTTGTTCGCGGTAGTGGTGAGCGGTTTCGCCACGGAGCTACTGCACTATCTGCGGATGGCGCCGCACCGGCACGTTGTCTACTTCATTCACCTGGTCTTCGTGTTTGCGCTCCTCATTTACTTACCCTATTCGAAATTCGCGCACATGCTCTATCGCACGACTGCGATGATCTTTGCCGAGTACTACGGCCGCAACGGTGCTGGCTCCACCACCGCTGTTTCGCATGAGGGAACGGGTACCGACGAGTCACGTGACCAAGCTTCCACGAGCGCTGGAGCGTTGCCATGAAACTGAGCACAGCACTGCGTGACAAGAAACTCGGCACCGTCGTTACGATCCTGATCGTCCTGATGCTGCTACCGTTCGGATTCAGCGCTGCTCGTTTCGCGCTCGCCGGTGACCCCGAAGTGCCGGATGTGTTCCTCGAGATGCCCGTTGACTATTACAACCGCTGCGTCGAGGACACCGACTACATGCGGTTTCACCACATGGATCTTCTCAAGCGGATCAGAGAAGAGTTCATCCGTGACGGCATGAGAGGAAATGTATCCCTCACGAATTGCAGGCACTGCCACACCAGCCGAGAGCGGTTCTGCAACCGCTGCCATGAGGCTGCCAGCGTCGTCCTCGATTGCTTCGGCTGTCACTACTATCCCGAGCCTGACTCAGAGAGTCAGCAAACGGGATTGTGAGGTGCACCATGGATAGAAGGGAGTTCCTCAAGAAAGGCGGGGCTGTGCTGGCCGGCAGCTCGGGTGCACTGGGGCTGCCGCTGCTCACGTCGTGTGACGCGAACGTGGCACGTGAGGGCAGTCCCCTGGCCGGACGCAAGTGGGGAATGGTGATCGACCTCAGCAAGTGCCAGTCGGATTGCACCGCGTGCCTGGACGCGTGCCGCCATGAGAACAACGTAGCCTTCCACAATGACAAGAGGTGGGACGTCCACTGGATAAGAAAGGTCAGCATCCGGAACGAGGAATCTGAGGACGATGCCGAGAAGCCGGTGCTCCTGTTGTGCAATCATTGTGAGAATCCACCGTGCGCTCAGGTTTGCCCGGTGCAGGCTACGTACAAGCGGGCGGATGGCATCGTCGTCGTGGATCATCACAGGTGTATCGGATGCCGCTATTGCATGATTGCCTGCCCTTACAACGCCAGGTTCTTCAACTACAAAGAGAACGAAGAATGGCCCAACACGGATTTCCCTAAGAGATCCCATGGGGTAGCCGAGTCGTGCAACTTCTGCGCGCATCGACTCGACCAAGACAAGAGACCGGCGTGTGTCGAGGCTTGTGAGGCAATGGACATCAGAGCGCTGTATTTCGGAAACCTGAACGATCCGGATAGCGAAGTATCGGAGCTGGTCGCGAGTGAGCCCGTTAAGCGGATCCGCGATGATTGGGGGACGGAACCGAAAGTCTACTACTTGGGCCTGTAGGCCCGTGACGGTGAGGTAGTCGATGCAAGTCGAGTTCTCAAAGATCGAGGGAAGGTCGCTGCCTTTCTACCTGGCGGCTGCCGTGCTCGCCGTGTTGGGTATTGCCGGCGTCTACTCGACGTACCTGATGAGCGCGCACGGCCTGTACCTGTCGGGGATGACGAACCGAGTGCCATGGGGATTACAGATCTCGATGGCCATTTTCTACATCGGGCTGTCGGCTGGTTCCCTAGTGGTGTCAGGTCTGTACGGCATCTTCGGCAAGTTGGAGTACAAGCCGTTTGCCAGAATCGCGGCGTATCTGGCGATGCTGTTCCTGATCGCCGGATTGCTCTCGATCCTCACCGACCAGGGCAGAGTCGACCGGGTGTTCGTCAAGCCGTTCACCTACCTCAATGTCACATCGATGTTCTCGATCAACCCGGCACTTTACTCGGGACACGTATTGATCTGCATCATCTATCTGTGGGCTCTGTTCAGAGAGAAGGGCGCGCTGACCAAGATCACGTCGTTCACGGTATGTCTCTGGGCCATCGGTACCCACACCGGTACCGGTGCCATTTTCGCCTTTGTGCCACGTGAGTTGTACAACTCTGCGCTGTTGCCGCCGAGTTTCGTGGCAGCCGCGCTGTCTTCCGGTGCCGCCCTGATGATACTGGCCAACGTGGCGGTATTCCGCGGTACCGGGCGGCCGATGGACGACAGGTTGGTGATATGGCTGGGACGACCGCTGTTGGCGGTCTTCCTGGTGTGCACGTTGTACGTTCTCTTGATCGAGAACGCGCATCGCTTCTATCTCGCCGAGTCGCGCGAGGCGGGCATGTTCTTCCTGTTCGGGGGTTTTCACAGTCTGATGTTCTGGTTCGGCCTGATAATCTTTGGCTGCATAATCCCCGCCATACTACTCTTCGTTCGGCGAACCGGCACCTCGGTACCGTGGGTGGTCTTTGCGTCTTGCCTGGTAGTGGTGGGAGTGTTGTTCGAGCGCTTCCTCATAGTGATACCCGGACTCATCCACCCACCGGAGCTGTTTCCCGGTTGGGAGGTCACGGGGACGGTACTGTGGGAGGGGATAGTCGATTACTCCATAAGCTTCTACGAAGTACTGCAGGCTCTGGGAGTGCTTGGCATAATCGGGTTCGCGTTCCTGATGGGCCTCAAGTTCCTGCCGCTGGCACCCACAGAAGCGAAGACGTGGACGGCGGCATAGAAGTACAGGGTGCAGAGTACAGAGTGCAGAGTGCAGAATGCAGAGTGCAGGGTGCAGGGTGCAGAGTGCAGATTGTGACCACGCCAAGAGGCCGCCGAAGCGGTTCTTGCGTACCACCACACCTGCCTGCACAATTGGGTCTCGACCAACACAACGCGGAGACTCGGAGAGGCAATCGATGAGTCGTATCGCTCTTCTCCGAGCTGTTGCGTTCGCAGCCTGTGCGCGCGGTCAAGGTAGTGCTGATCCGCCCTTGGCCGATTGCCGTCCCTGGGGTAGCTGACCGCTACTTCTTCGGTCCGATCAGCTCGATCAGATTCCCGTCGGGATCGCGCACCACTGTAAGGTACGAGCCCGCAGGATCCTCCCCGATCAGTACCGGTCCGTCGGCGACCGGCTTGCTACCGCCGGTCTTCAGCCGCTCGAGCGCCGCATTTGTATCCTCGATCCTGATCGTCAGGTAGCGGAAGCCGAGCTGCGAGTGGACGTAGGCGTTGTCGCTCTTCTCGGTCTCGACGTTCGGCACCTGCATGAGCTTGAGGTTCGTCGCTGACTCGTCCGCGCCGAGGACGAACACGCGCACCGCGAGGGGCTGCTCGTCGGTCAGCCCGGCGGCTGTGGCGAACTCGGCTGATACGTCGAAGCCGTCTACCTCCGTGAAGCCGATCACGTTCGTGTAGAAATCGGCCGATGCCTCGATGTCGCTCACGTGCACCCCCAGGTCGATCGTGGTGCGCGGGAAGTCGGGTGGCGCGGCGGTTCGATAGGCGGACACTGCGGCAACGGCGGCGAGCAGCACGGCGAGGGAGAGTACGGTGCGCATGGCTGGCCTCTCATGAATCGAGTCGCGGGGAGTGAAGTCCAATACGCTACAGTATCGCAGCCCGCACGATTTGCCGCCACCCGGGCTCGTTCCGGGGAATAGCGCGGACAACAACGACCGCAGGCGGGGCTGGGTCCTGAGGTGCGCATGCGACTGCAATTGCATGGCACCGCAACGCGGGCGAACACTCTCGGAACTGGATTTATATCAAACCTCCATGGAATTGCTGCGCTGAGCGGCATAACGTCTCGCATTTCTACTGCGTGGGCATTCTGCTAATACCTATCGTTAGGTGCGAAACAACATGAGCGACAGCCTACGTGCAACTTCGAATGATGTAACCAGGTACATAGCGTTAACCACTACTCGCATCGATCGAGGCCGTCGAGAGAGATCCATCCGCACAGCCTCACCTAACAGCACACCGATCGACAAGACTACGAACCATGTCGTGATCAACGGAATGCCTGTGAATGGGAGGTGTGGGAGATCGTGTAACAAGAATCCACATGTCGCAAACGTTAGCACGAGGGCCGGTGCGCGTGGCACGACCCTACGCAACGGCCGGTACGCCCAGTAATAGAGGTAATAACCGTAAACTGGATTCCAGTAGTACCAAAAAGCCGCGAACGACGGTGCCGCAAATGCGAAAGTGACCATGCGCCCAAGTGCCTGCCAAGGCCCGTGCGGCTTACCCAGTCGGCGTACTACATAGGTCTTAACCGTCAACATCCTTACGTTCTCGTGGCGACCTGGACCTCTCGCTCAAACGTCGCCGCCCAACGTCCCGGCGATAAGCTGCTGGCGCGCACGGCGCGGACCTTGCCCTGCAAGGGACGTGACGGGAGCGACCGTCGGCTTCATCGCCCTG
>JBDGXD010000284.1:0-6530 GCA_039584755.1 Gemmatimonadota bacterium | reverse complement strand
AGATGGGCTCCACAGAGTAGACAATTCCGTGATGGACATGGCCTGGGTGAAGCCCGATTTGAACCTCCAAAGCTACACCAAGCTGATGATCGAAGAGGTTACGGTTGCCTACCAGAAAGAGCCGCGAGCTACCCAACATACCCCGGGCGCATCGGAGGACAATTTCGCTCTGTCTGCTACTGAAATGGCTAATCTCAAGAGCTGGTTCAATGAAGCCGTGGTTACTGCGTTGACCAAGGACGATGGGTGGCAAATCGTGGAGGCCCGTGGTCCCGACGTTCTTCGTGTCTCCGCACACCTCATCGATCTAGTGGTCAGAACACCCGCCCAGGATATGTCATTTCAACGGACGGTCACGAGATCCTATGGCGAGGTCACCGTGGTTCTGGAGCTGCAGGATTCGGAGAGCCTAGAGTTCCTGGCCCGTGTAGCAGAGCGAAGAGACCCGACCTCAGCCACCAACAACAATCTTGCAAGAGTCTCGCCATCCGCCGTGAGAGCGGATGTGCAGGCGCTCTTCAGGTATTGGGCCAACCAGCTGCGGCAGGGCCTCGACGAGATCCGCGAGGCGCCCCTGCCTTGAAGCAGTGAACTTGCGTGTTGCAAGGCGCTGGTCGGTGTCTGGATGCGGGTGAGTGCGGCCTCACGCATCGGCGACCTCCTGCTGCGGCGAAGAGGCAGCTGCGGTGACCTTGTGCAGCTTCGGGTAGAGGATTACCGCCAGCCAGGACAGCGCACGGATACAAGGGTGAGCTTCAGGGTTTCGACCCACGTTCCCGTTACTGGTGGCTTAAACATCTGCATCCGGTAAAGCCTCTGCTTTCGCTACTGATGCTTCGCCTCATTGGGGTATCAACCTCGTCAAGTGGCACAGTTACAAGCAACTGGGAATCAGCCGTCTACGAGATTGTAGAAAGGACTCGGTAATGATGATGAGATCAATGTCTATTCTCTTGATGATTCCGCTCTGCCTGGGATGCTCGGCTCAGCAAACTCTGGACCTGCAAGTGAATTGGAACCTCCAAACCAATCTCGCGGAGGGCGGTGGACATAGAGCGCAGTTTACTGTTCGCAACAACAGCGACATCGAGCTTACATCGGCCAATTGGGAAATGTATTGGAGCATGATGCCCCGGACTGTCACGCCGGGAAGCATAACTGCACCTGTAACCATTGACTGGATTAACGGTGACTTCTATGTGATGCGCCCAAAGGACGATTTCAGACTCCCGCCTGGCGAAGAAATGGTGATTGCGTACACTGGCACCTACGCAGTGATCAAAGAGAGTGATGCTCCCTCGGGTCTCTACTCACTGTTGCGTGAGGAGGATGGGTCGTATGAACTGCACGCAGTTAGTGACTATTCCATAGCTCCGTTCGTTGGCCCAGACCAGATCAATCGCAACCGAGCTGATGTGGAGCCGATACCAACGGCGGAATGGTTGTTTGCCAGTCATTCCGGAATCACCGAGTTGCCCGACGACCAGTTGGAACTAGTCGTACCCAAACCAAGGTCGGTCACGCCGGTGGGTGGGCATTTTGAGGTCAACTCCAATACTTTAGTCAGCTACGAGTCCGGCCTGCAATCCGAAGCAACACTACTTGCCGGCTTCCTCAGTGGAATTTTAGATAGCCCTGTTGCCACGATTGCATCTAGTTCACCAGGTGGCAGTGGTATTCATCTGCAGAATCGAGAAGTCGCCACTCCGGGTTCCTACAATCTGCAGGTTTCCGAAAGCGATGGCGTGATCATCTCAGGCGACAGGAGTGGTGTGTTCTATGGAACGCAAAGCCTGAAAGCCCTCATTCCAATCGACAATCTCGGACAGAAGAATGAATCAATGCGTCTGGGATCGGTGCGTATTGAGGATTCGCCGGCTTTCCCCTACAGGGGTATGCATTTGGACGTCGCTCGAAACTTTCATTCGGTTGAGACTGTCAAGCGACTCGTGGACGCCATGGCGTTCTACAAACTGAATAGACTGCATCTGCACCTGACTGAGGATGAAGGATGGCGAATCGAAATTGAAGAACTGCCGGAACTGACGCGAGTTGGAGCTTTTCGTGGACATACCACTGACGACTCGGAGCATCTTCAACCGTCGTATGGGTCTGGACCGTTCACGGACGCGAACAACGGTTATGGCAGTGGCTTTTACAGCCGTGATCAGTACATGGATCTCATTGCCTATGCTTGGGAGAGGCATATCGAAGTAATTCCCGAAATCAATGTTCCAGGGCATTCGAGAGCTGCCATAAAAGCCATGGAGCAGCGGTATCGCAGACTGATGGAGGAAGGCAGGGAATCTGAGGCGGAACAATACAGGCTCATAGACCCTGATGACACGTCCGCATATCGTTCCGCCCAATGGTACACGGATAATGTGATCTGCGTCTGCCGGGAATCGGCGTACACTTTCCTGACCACAGTAATTGATGATGTTATTGAGATGCACAATGAAGCCGGTGTGCCACTGACCATGATTCATACTGGAGGAGATGAAGTGCCAAATGGTGCGTGGACCGGCTCCCCCATGTGCGCCGGATACATGGAAGACCATCCGGAGATTGACAATCCCAAGAATCTGCAGAAGGTGTACTTCAAACGTATCAATGAATACTTGAGTTCAAAGGGGTTACAGACGGGTGGGTGGGAGGAAATAGCAATGAACTTCCAAGGAGGCGGCTCGTGGACCCCTAACGACGAATTCGCAGATTCCGACGTAGTGCCCTATATCTGGAATAGTCTCTGGGGGGCTGAAGATCTTGGCAACCGGCTTGCCAATGCCGGATACCCCGTGGTCTTGTGTAATGTGACCAACTTCTACTTCGACTTCGCCTATAACAAGGATCCGAGGGAGCCCGGACTCTACTGGGCTGGGTTCATCAATACCCGGGATCCATTCGAGTTCGTTCCATACGATGTCTTCAAGTCCATCAAGACAACCGCCGATGGCGAGCTGTACACCGATGACGATTTCACCGGTAAGGAAGTGCTGACTGCCGAGGGTAGAAGCAACATCATGGGGGTACAGGCCCAACTATGGTCGGAGACCTTGAAGGGTCAGGATATGCTGGAGTATTACTACCTGCCCAAGATGCTTGGCCTGGCGGAGCGAGCATGGTACGGACAGGCAGACTGGGGGAACATCGCAGTTAGAGAGGAACGTAACGAGGCACTTGACCAGGCATGGAATTTGTTTGCCAATGCACTCGGTAAGAGAGAATTGCCGAGATTGGATCGCCTATATGGTGGTTACAATTACAGACTGGCCCCTCCGGGAGCAAAGGTGGAGGATGGCCGGTTGGTCGTGAATACTGCGTATCCCGGTATGGTGGTCAGGTACACTACCGACGGATCTGACCCGACATCCGACTCGCCGCTCTATTCCGAACCCTTGGATATCGCTTCACATATCATCAAGCTGAGTACTTTTGATTCACGCGACAGATCGAGCTTGCCGACGGTAGTCAATCCTCAATAGAGATAGGCTGATCGCATGAGCACGTCGTTGGATGCTTCCAAGCGCTTGATCTCCCTGGATGCCCTTAGAGGCTACACCATCGTATTGATGGTGATTGTCAATGATCCGGGCTCTTGGAGCCATGTGTACCCGCCTCTGTTACATGCGGATTGGCATGGTATAACACTGACAGACCTGGTCTTCCCCTTCTTCCTTTTCATTGTTGGAGTTTCTATCACGCTGGCATATGCAAAGCGATTGGATGCCGGTGCCGAGAAGAAGGACCTCTATAAGAAGATCGTCTCCAGGGCCGTCAAGATCATGCTGCTGGGGTGGTTTCTCTGGCTGTGGCCGAACTTCAGTTTCGAAGGAATGCGGTACGTTGGGGTTTTGCCGCGGATCTCAATCGTATTTCTCGTCTGTGCCATCATCTTTCTGAACACGAACTGGAAGCAACAGGTATGGATAGCATCGATCATACTGATCGGATATTGGCTGTTGATGGCACTTGTACCGGTTCCTATCGATAACGTCATTCGAGATGCGTTGGTCACGGGTCAGGTCCAGTACAGTGCAGGAATGCTGGACATAGGATCGATTCGCCAAGTATCCGATGGCTTCATAGCAGCGAATTATGAACCCGGCGTGGACATCACTGCCTGGCTCGACCGTTTGCTCGTGCCGGGCAGTTTCTGGCAAGTTACCTGGGACCCGGAAGGACTGATGAGCACCTTCCCGGCTATCGCGACCGGCGTGATCGGGATGCTGATTGGCAGACTGATCCTTTCAATAGAAGACCCGTACAAGAAACTCACATGGATATTCTTCACTGGCTTCTCCATGTATCTCCTAGGTGCAGCCTGGGGATGGTTCATGCCATTGAACAAGAATCTGTGGTCTAGTTCCTACACCCTTTGGACCGCCGGGATGTGCACGATGGGGTTGGCGGCTGCCATCCTCGTTGTTGACATCCTTGGTTATACAAGAGGCACGAAGCTAGGAAGAGTATACGGAGCAAATGCGATCACATCGTATGTGCTCGCCGGAATGCTTACCCTCGTGTTCTATTCCGACATCTTTGGTGGAGTATCTCTGAGCGGGCTCTGGATGGATGGCGTGACCAGTATTGGAATAGCTCCAAAACTGGCCTCGTTGCTGTATGCGATCATTTACATGCTCATCATATACGTTCCTGCCTACATACTGTACCGTAAGAGGATCTTTATTAAGGTTTAGCTGCAGCCTCTCGGCGATGAACCGGCTCTCTCTTCGAACGCCGCGGGGGCGCCGGTTTGCACCACTCTGGGTGGTTCTGACCAGTCCACTCATGAAAAGGCATTTCCAAGCGTGGATGCCGCCTCGGGGGATTGATACATTTGCCGATGTCGATCCGCGCCGGGACCGGCTGGAGCTTGCCCAGAGCCGTTTCACCCCTCGGTTGATGGACCGGAGGCCCCTCGAATGGAACGAAGAAAGCGGTTCGACGCAATGGTGAGTGCCTCACCCAAGCCGGTCCCGGTAGTCGATGCTGCGTCGCTATAGTCTCTACGTTGTCATTATCGCGGTGTTTGTTGGCGCGCCGATTCTCATCGAGCGGGCCACCACGCCACCCCCCCGAGAGAGGCAAATCCACGTCGAGACGTTTCGGTATGGGACCTCGCCGTCAATCATTCGTGCCCACCGCGGCGATACCCTGCGCCTGAGTTTCTCGACGCGCGACGCCGGCCACAGCTTTCTGCTGCAAGACTACCGGGTGGAAGCCAAGATCACACCGACCATGGAAACGGTAGCGATAATAGACCCACTGCAGGCCACCGAGCCACCTGAAGTGAGCTCGGAGCTGATCCTAACCGCGGGCGAGACAGGCTGGTGGGGAAGCCTGGTCTCATCTTCGCGGTTTCGCTGCCACGTCTACTGTGGTCCCATGCACGGCTTCGAGCAGGGCGGCCTCATTGTGCGGCCCAACCTTCTCCTCTGGGGCAGCCTGGGACTGCTTGCGTCACTGCTTGTCATCGGGTGGACACGCGCGCGCGACAGCTCGAGGCATGGCGCCCGTTACAGTTCGTGGGAACGATGCCCGTCCTCGCAGGCTTCACTCTCATCATCCTCGCCGGATTGGTGGGCACGAAAGTGGGTGGGCGTAACATCGCCGTCATGATGACATGGGCTGTGTGGATGAGCTTTCTCGCGGTTCTGCTCGTGCCGTTCGGGACTCGCATCTGGTGCTTCGTGTGTCCGCTACCCATCCTAGGCGAGTTTGTGCAGCGAGGAGCCGTGAGCGAGGTCCGCCCCGCCACCAAGAACGGCCGCTATGGCAACAAGTTCTTTACCCTTGGCTGGCGCTGGCCGCTGGCATTACGCGGCCCTTGGCTGCGCCTGCTCTTCTTCGTGGCGCTGGGGAGTCTCAGCGCGTCCCTCGCCGGGCAACCCCGGTGGACTGCTTACCTCTTGCTGTCCCTGGCCGTGATGGCGTTTTTGATGGCGATCGTTTGGGAGCACCGGGCATTCTGTCGCTACCTCTGCCCGGTGGCCTCCTTCATTTCGGCATACAGCGCGGTGGGGCGCGTAATGGTACGCAGCCGGGATGACGAGGTCTGCAGCACCTGCAAGGGCAAACCATGCTTGAGGGGAAACGACATGGGATGGGCCTGCTCCTTCGGACTCTATGTCCCGCGCATCACGCGCAACACCGATTGCGGGATCTGCACTGAGTGTTTCAAGAGCTGTCCGCACGACAATATCTCTCTGTCCTGGCGGCGGGGTGAATGGAAGGAGCGATTCTCATCTTATGGAGAGGCATGGCAGGCAATCGTGTTGCTGGTGCTCGCCATGGTCTATTCCCTCACCATCCATTCTCCTTGGCCGGCTGTAAGGGACATGGCCAACGTCGTCGACAAGGCGCCCTGGAGCGAGTTCGCGCTCTATGCGGCCTCGATAGCCGCCTTGGCACTCGCGGTGGTGCCGCTCCTCTATTGGCTAGCCGTCGGGTGGGGTAACGCAGCGGCGCGCCGCACCAGGATGAAGACAGGCGGGCCGATCCCAGTGTTCACAACGGCGAACGGCATG
>JBDGXD010000283.1:0-10237 GCA_039584755.1 Gemmatimonadota bacterium | reverse complement strand
GTAGGATCATGAAGCCGGTCAGCAACACTAGAGGCTTGGCTGCAGCAACACCCTTCGACCCGGCGTATTGAGCCATCTGGTTTGCCTGGGAGAAGTGACCGAATCCGCTACCGATGAAGACCATCGCAAACAGGGTGCGGCCGATCAAGTAGAGCCAATCCATCGCCTCCTCCATTCCGCGGTTGATCCATAGCGCATGAACCGTTTGACACGAACATGTTGTACCCAGCTACGTCGCAAAGGTTTTCGCGGGAGTGCACGAGTCACGTGACAGTCCCGTTGCAATCTGAACGCAACGAATATACGATGACGGTGTGGGAGGGCCGTGTATCACGAAATCTGGAGAGCCAATGAACGAGGACAAGTTCAATCTGACGTTGCGGCAGTTCCTCAAGAGCTTTGGAGTTACGGGTCAACGGGAGATCGAGAAGGCCGTCCACGCAGCACTGCTGGATGGCACGATAAAGGGAACAGAGACCTTGCGTGCCAAGGCGACCCTCGAGATAGAGGGATTGCCGCTCCAACAGGTCGTGGAGGGTGACATCGAGCTCACGTAGTCAGTGCCAGTCCACGAGTCCTATGAGCGCATTTACGCGGTTGTTCGCCGCATTCCCAAGGGCCGTGTGGCCACCTATGGCCAGGTGGCCTCTCTCGCAGGATTGCTTGGCCATGCGCGTCAGGTAGGGTACGCTCTGCACAGGCTGCCGGACAACAGTGACGTTCCTTGGCACCGGGTGATCAACGCTAAGGGTGAAGTAAGCGGGCGCTCGGAGCCCGGTCATGATTTCATTCAGCGTGGCATGCTCGAGGCCGAGGGGGTGGCGTTCGATGAATCCAAGCGGATGGACCTGAACCGTTTTCGTTGGAGGCCGAGTGGTGCTGAGTATTCGTGAACCTGTCATTGGGTTACTTCTGGTAGCAGGTTCACTTGGCTGTACCGGCCTAGAGCAATACAGTTCCACCACGATCTACGAGTTCACGACGCAATGAGACGATACACTCTTCTGTTGTTGTTGGCCGCGATGTTTGCATGCGCCGATTCCGATTGGCAGCTGGCCGACACACCGCTTGTGACTCGCTGGACGCGGGACGTAGACGCATCTCTGCCACATCCGGAGTATCCGCGGCCGTTGATGCACAGAGCTGAATGGCTCAACCTCAATGGGTTGTGGGAGTATGCAATCACCTCACTCGAGTGGACTCCTGAGTCGTATGATGGGCGGATTCTGGTGCCGTACGCCATTGAATCGGCGTTGTCAGGAGTCGGTGACACGGTTGGCGATTCAAACAGGCTGTGGTACCGACGCGAGTTTGTAGTACCCGAAGCGTGGTCGGGCAAGCGCATACTGTTGCACTTCGAGGCGGTCGATTGGGAGACCCGGGTTTGGGTGAATGGCAGTGAAGTGGGTGTACATCGCGGAGGTTACGATCCATTCTGGTTTGACATCACCGCTGCGCTCACAAGCGAGGGCCGGCAGCAACTGACCTTAGCGGTATGGGATCCGACAGACCGCGGTACGCAGGCGCGCGGCAAACAAGTGAGCGAGCCGGGTGGCATCTTCTACACATCTGTGACCGGAATCTGGCAAACAGTGTGGCTCGAACCGGTTCCGGCTGCTGCGATTTCGGACCTTATGACCGTGCCGGACGTCGACGCGGGTTCGCTGACGGTCATTGCGCAAGTAACGGGTAACACCGGCGATGAGCGGGTCGAGGTAGACGTGCTTGCGAATGATGAGGTCACCGCGACCGGGAGCGGACATCCGGGCGCAGCGATCGTGCTGCCAATCAACGATGCGCGGCTGTGGTCACCGGAGGATCCGTACCTGTACGACTTGCGTATCCGGCTCTTGCGTGACGAAATCTTGGTCGACAAAGTCACCGGATACTTTGGCATGCGCAAGATCTCGGTGGGCAAGGATGCAGACGGGACTACGCGACTGCTGCTCAACAATCAGTTTGTCTTCCAAAGCGGACCGCTCGATCAGGGATATTGGCCTGATGGGTTGTACACGGCGCCGACCGAGGAGGCCATGGTCTACGATCTCGAGGTGACCAAGGCCATGGGATTCAACATGCTGCGGAAGCACGTCAAGGTCGAGCCCCGCACCTTCTACGGCTGGTGCGACCGGATCGGGATTCTCGTTTGGCAGGACATGCCCAACGCGAACATACCGTTGGAATCGGGTGGCTCGGATGTGGCCACCGATCCCGAAGCGACTGCGCAATTCGAAGCTGAGCTTCGAGCATTGATCAGGACACACCGCAACCATCCCAGCATTGTGATGTGGGTTCCGTTCAACGAAGGCTGGGGGCAGTACGACGCCGGCCGAATAGTGGAACTGGTGCGTGCGGAGGATCAGACGCGGTTGGTGAACCACGCTAGCGGTTGGTATGAACGTGGGTTCGGAGATGTGGTGGATCGGCACTCCTATCCTGCGCCAAATCCACCGGAGTCCGAGCCTGAGCGCGCAGCGGTACAGGGCGAATTCGGTGGACTCGGATACAACGTCACGGACCACATGTGGACCAGCGAAGGATGGGGCTACGACCTGTTCCCCGACCGTGAGAGCCTGGCTCGTGAGTTCGAGAGCTTGTTCGGAGAAATCCACAGGGCTATTGACGAGCGAGGACTCAGTGCCGCCGTTTACACTCAGACCACGGACATCGAAACCGAGAACAACGGGTTACTCACCTATGACCGCGAGGTCGCCAAGATCGATCCGCAGGCGGTGTCTCTCGCCAACCGCGGGTATCTGCCACCACAATTGGCAAATCGAGCCTCGATCTTCATAGACCGGATGGTAGTTGAGCTCTCAGCTCCGGTAACCGCATGGCAGATACGCTACACGACCGACGGGTCAGAGCCCGGCAGTGAATCGCAGCTGTACGGTTCGCCATTCGAGATCGAGCAAACCACGACTGTGAAGGCTCGTGCGTTCTGGGAAGATGGGATCGCGAGCCGGGCTGCGACATTTGCCTTGACGCAAGTGGACCCACTTCCGGCTTCAGACGTCAGCGATGCAGAAGCTGGCTTGATGGTCGAGCTGTACGATCAAGCCGGGGGATGGAACTCCCTGCCAGACTTCGATGTGCTTGCTCCCGCTCTGGTGGAACCGGTCGCTGCGTTCGAGCTGGGAATCGGTGGTCGACGGGAGCACTACGGTCTCAGGTTCCGCGGATACATCAGGGTTCCTGACAGTGGTGTGTACGGGTTTCACCTGACCTCGGACGACGGCAGCCGCTTGTTGATCGACGGTCAGGAGATCATCGACAACGACGGCGTGCACGGGGCGCGTGAACGGTCCGGCTTTGTCGCATTGGAGGCAGGGCTTCACGCGATGACACTACTCTTCTTTCAGGGAAGGGGCGGGATTGCCTTGCGGCTCCGGTTTGAAGGCCCCCGGCACGAGATTCAAGCGGTCCCTCCCGAAGCTCTGTTCCACTAGGCGGGTTTCCAAACTCAAGTCGCCCCAAAACCATACCGATAATCTCGGTGGAAGACCTGTATTGGGACGTATTGTGTCCACCGAGGACTTGGATGACGCTATCTCTGCCCGGATCATCTCTCCAGCGGCATGACTCATCGGCAGAAGGCCCGATGATTCAGGTGGCACTTGCCGCTGCCAACGCCAGGAATCCGAGAGAACTGTGGCAGGAGACCGCCAAAGTCATTGGGCAGCTCAGCCACAGCGATTACGTAAGGATCGACTACTCCGATCCCCTAACCTGTGGCTCGGTGGATTGGGGGAGTAGATCCGAAGCACCCATCACCAAACTCTCGTTTGAGCACGATCCGCAGCGGTTGGAGGTGGAACTGGCGGTTGACTGCGAGACGGTATCACTCGACCAGATCGAATCTGTCGTTCGGGCCGCTGCGGCTCTGGAAGAATTGGTGAGCAGGCGCATGACCCTGGAGCATGAGAGGCGCTTGGGATCCTTCATTGTCGAACTGTCCCGCTGGATGCTGGCCTCGTCGACCGATCCGGCAATGCTGTTGCGCTATACGTTGGAGAGCATACTGCAGCTCGTAGACGGCGATGGTGCCTTGGTGGTACTGACTGCGGCGGACGGCCAGAGCCTGGAGGTTGTCTCCAAAACCGGTTGCATGGAACAGGACGAGGTGGGTCTGCTGGAGCTGATCCGACCGGGGGTGGCCCAAGTCGTGGAAAGCGAAGCGCCGTTTCTCACACTAGGCCTCACCGAAGACGCCGGTGGTTTTGGTACAGACGAGTACCAGGTCGGCTATGCGAGCGCCATGTTCGTGCCGCTGCGCAACACCGAAGGTGTGGTCGGCACTCTTTGCATTGCGCGCTCAACGTCGGGTCCCCACGGTGATACTCCCTTCAGCCTCAACGACATGAGCTATGTCGAAGCAGTCGCCTCACACATAGCCGGGGGGTTGGAGCTGTCCAGTGCAATCAACCGGGCGCGTGACGCTGCCGAGCGCGCGGGGGCGATGGTGGACGGAACCCCATTCCCGTTGGCCCAACTGGCGCCCGACGGCACGATTCACCAGGTCAACGAGGCTTTCTTGGAGCTCAGCGGTTTCGAACACAGGGAGTTGATAATCGGTTCGTCTGTCACGGCCTGCAGCTTCACAGTGAAGGGTGGGGATTGGCAAGATGCGCTTGACACTGCCAAGTCTGGCGTACCGTGGCGCAGTCGGGTGGAGGCCACGAGGGACGGCGAGATCCGTTACTGTGAAGCGACCGTTGCGCCGCTGCAAGACACCGAGAACGGTGGTCTCCTTCTGGCTCTGCATGATCGCACGGACGAACTTCGGGCACAGAAAGAGTTGGTGACCCGCGAGAAACTCTCCACGGTTGGTGAGATCGCGAGCGGAGTGGCACACGAGGTGAACAATCCACTTGCCACGATTCGCCTCGAGGCGGAGCTGCTGGGTGGGACAACGGGTGATCCGGAGACGGCCAAGACCGTTCAGACGATACTTCACGAGGTGGATCGGGCTTCCCGGATTGCCAAGGGTCTACTGTGTCTGTCACGCCAGTCGATGAGCTCCTCAGAAGAGGTGAACCTAAACGACCTGATCCAAAGCGTCATCGACGTACGATCCCGGGTCGTCGGGGGCCGGGGGATCGGGCTCACGGCGAAATTGAGCCCTGAGGTTCCCGCGATCATGGCGAATGGCGGTGACCTCCAGCAGGTGTTCGTCAACCTCATCACCAACGCCGAACAGGCTGTTGTGGCGAGCCCCGAGAAGAACATCCTCGTGACGACCGAGGCCGGGGCTGGAAGCGTGAGAGTGATCGTTGCTGATTCGGGGTCGGGTGTCGATCCGGGAATGCGGAGCAAGATCTTCGATCCCTTCGTCACGACCAAGGGTCCTGATGCAGGAACGGGTCTGGGGCTTGCGTTGAGTCAACGGGTCGTGGCAGATCACGGGGGGCGAATCAGCGTGGCCGACAGCGAACTGGGCGGGGCCGCCTTCGTTGTGGAGCTTCCGTTGGGCCGGTAGACTACAAGAATCGCGTTCTTCGAGGATCGGCTGACCGTGCATGGGATCCGCCAGCGGTAGGCCATGTTTTCGGAGAGCCGTCAACGGTCAATGGCATCTCTCAATAACTGGTACCATCCGTCCATCCCCTCTCCCGTCAGCGCCGACGTCATCAGAATCTCCCGTGATTCACGAAACATCTTGGGATACTTGAGTGGCTTGTCCTCGCCCTCGGTCACCGAGAACAGCACGATCTTGGCGTGTTCGCCCAAATCCCAGCTGGCGGGACACACCAGGTTCCCCACGTTCTCGATGAACACGAGGTCGGTGTTTTCCAGTTCAATCCGATCCAACGCCGCCGAGATCTGACGCGCGTCCAGGTGGCAGGCACCACCAGTCACCACGGCCTGAACCAGCTTGTCGGTATGTTGGGCGAGCCGTTCGGCGTCGTTTTGGGTCTGCACGTCTCCCGTGACAATGGCGATCTGCAGTTCGTCCCCGAGGTCCGCCAGCGTTCGTTCCAGTAGCGCGGTTTTGCCCGATCCGGGAGACGACACCAGGTTGAACGCCGCAACGGCATGGGCGGCGAGCCTCTTGCGTACTACGCTGGCGAGCTCGTCGTTCTTGGCCATCACTCGTTCGCGGATCTCAATCGTTCGGACTGCCATCTCGTAGCTCCACTTGACTCACGCGCAGCACATCACCCGGCACGCGGAGAATCTCCGCTTTGGTATGCGCGAAGGGCGGGCTGGCCAACAACACGTCGAGGCTCAGCTGGAGGCTGTCGCACTCCACTCCGGCTTCGTCCCCCACCTCCAGTCTCACGCTGACGATGTCGGCCAGCCGGTCAGCAGCGATTCTGTGCTCGATGATTCGGCCAACTTCTAATGCTATGCTCATCTCGTGCATGGGTCTGGAATAGAATATGAGGCAGGGACTCGCCAAGAACCGGGGACTCAGTGTGCCGGATCTTGTCTTATGGGATTCTTAATGAAGCATCTGAAGAGATCGGGCTACGGCTCTTGCCCGTAAGTAATTGTTGTTACTGTACTTGACTGAGATGCCTCCAACAGGTTCTTCGCCCTTTATTCGTGCTACAGCTTAACACTACCTTCATGTCCGGTTTACGCTACAGCGGTGATATTGCTTCATCGTACGTCTGTTGAGGTACCAAAGTACTCCGTAATTGTCCTGACCTAGCACGTTACGAAGTGTCCCATCCTTGTGTCGAGGGTGGGGCGATTCAATTCATCTCATGAGTTCCCACGTTGAGCGGGGCGCCAAGGGGAGGAAACATATGAGGCCAGCGAGTAGGCTACTGTGGGGTGCATTCGCGTTCACATTCTTCGTGGCGCTGTCTGCCTGCGACGATGAACCCGCTGCCGTGCAACCGGGGGAGGATGCAGCTCCGGAGATCCAGCTGAGTACGCCGGCCGGTGGCGAGGCTGTCCAACCCGGTGCCGACCTGGAGATCACTTGGACGGCAACCGATGACAACGAAGTGGTGGGCGTAGACTTGAGCTACAGCCACGGTGGCGGATCCGGCACCGTGATAGCAACCGGAGTGACGGAGTCCAGCTACACTTGGACCGTTCCGGACAACCAGCTGGTCAGTGTCAAGGTGATGGCAACTGCGGTGGACAACGCCGGTCAGACGGGTGCGGACGAAAGCGATATTTTTGCCTTGGTCGAGCACTCTGCCCGTGGATATGTCACCAGCGACGTATGCCGGAATTGTCACATCGACTATTACAACGACATGCTTGGATCGGGACACCCCTACAAGCTGAACGCAGTTGTCAATGGGCAACCACCCACTTACCCCAACTCAGAGGTGCCGAACACTCCCGCAGGGGTCACCTGGGACGACATAGCGTATGTGATCGGTGGCTACGCTTGGAAGGCTCGCTACATCACGGCCGATTCCGGCTGGATCATGACCGACGCCATGGATGGTGTGAACGTGCAGTACAACCTGCCGCGCGACGATCTGGGTGTCGGTTCCGAGTGGGTGGCCTACCACGCCACGGACACGGAGCGCAAGCCGTACGACTGCGGTTCCTGTCATACCACTGGTTGGCAGACGCTTGCGGAGAACGGCGGGGTGAATCAAGACGGTCTCGTAGGCATTGTTGGCACCTGGGAAGAGACCGGTATCACGTGTGAGGAGTGCCACGGGGCGGGTGCCGACCATGTCGCTAGCCAATCCTCGTCAGACATCACGGTGGACGACGCGTCTGCCGCCTGCGGCAACTGCCACAGGCGCGGCGCCGACGACGACTTCATCGAGGCGAGTGGCGGGTTCATCCGGCACCACGAGCAGTATCAGGAGTGGAAAGCCGGTGCGCATTGGGCTTTTGCTCAGTGCAACGAATGTCACGATCCCCACATCGGAACCAAGTACGGCAACGCTGATGCCGGTGGTATCCTCAAGACGTGCGAGGACTGCCACACCAGGGCATTGAACCACCCGCCGGTAGCGTGTGAGTCGTGCCACATGGCGCGGGCAACCAAATCTGCCAGGGCGATTCACAGCTTCGAGGGTGACGTCCGCACACATCTGTTCAGGATCAACATCGATGGCACCAAGACCAAGAACGACATGTTCTTCACGCCGGTGGGCAGCACCAAGCTCTCGACGAATCCTTGGGTGACGTTGGATTTTGCGTGCTACTCGTGCCACACCGATCCGATCAGCTTGGAAGGTGGCGGTGGCACTCAGAAGACAATGGCGGAGCTGGCTGCGAGAGCCGCCATAGTCCACTAGTGTGAGGTTCAAGGACTTTTCAGGATGACAGCGGTGCAGCCGTTGTTTGAGGGGCCGGCCGAAACGGCTGGCCCCTTGGCTTGTAACGCTACTGAGTTCAGGTCATGAACCGAGTTGACTCCAAGCGGTCTGTCCGATTCGCTGCATTCGCGCTAACCGTCTTCGTTGGTGTGATCTCATGCTCGCCGAACCGTGTGAGTCTGGGAGAAACGGAACAACGGGGCAGACTCAGGTTCATGCGGGGTTCGATAGAACCACTGGACGCACTCGTGTACACGGTACACGATGGCAGCGATCGGGTGTTCGAGGAGGTGAGTTATCGGCGAGGGCGGCGTCACGGCCGCTCGGTTGAGTATTTGCCGGGTGGGCAGCTGGCGGTCGAAGAGAACTATGCCAACGGCCGGCTACAGGGTGAGCGGCGCGAGTGGCACGCAAACGGACAGCTCAAGCGGGAAGAGCGGTTCGTGAGGGGGCTGAACGAGGGAGTCATTCGGGAGTGGCTCGAGGGCGGGGAACTTGTACACGAGCGGACGATGCAAGCCGGTCAGCGACACGGAGCAGACGTTTCCTGGTACGCCAACGGTCGGATGGAGCGGCAGGCCGCCTACGATCTTGGCTCGTTACAGGGACTTCAGACAGTGTGGTACGAGAACGGGCAGAAGAAACTCGAGCGTGTCTTCGTCAACGGCCGGGCGGACGGTCCCACAACCGAGTGGTACGAGACCGGACAGCTATGGCGTCAGTCCCAGTGGAAGGTCGGGAAACCGCACGGGCCCTACACCGAGTGGCATGAGAACGGGCAGCAGAAGCTCGAGGCTGTCTACGAGACGGGAGAGGTCAAGCAGATGCTGCGCTGGGACCAAAAAGGTCGAAAGGTGGGAGGGGTCAACCCGTAGTGTGAGAATGGTCTGTCTGGGGCCGAAACTCCCACGAAGCGAACTATAACGAAAGATTAAAGAAGCTTAATCAAAGCCAAGTCTATTGCCTCGGTCTTTAAGAACATGCTAGGTTACACTCCGTATAACTACGGATCATGCCGGAAGGGGGATACTGTGCACGCAAAATCGTTGGTGAATCTGAAGTGGCCGGTCTTTGCCATGATCACGTTGATGGTGGCCGGTGCGTGTTCCGAGGACAACATCATCTACCAGGATCGGGAGGCGTTCAACCCCCCGGCGGACTCGGTGTCTGGCATGCTCGGCTACTACACTATCGCCGATCGACAGACCACCTGCGGCAACTGCCACGCCGACACACAGGTCGAGTGGATCGAGACCGCCCACGCAGACGCCTGGGCAGGTCTGCAATCCAGTCCGGGCGCCCAGGAATTCTGCGAGGGCTGCCACACCGTGAGCGAACTGGGCAACCACATGACGGCAGCGTCCGGCTGGAACGCCGTAAAGGACTCCACCTACTTGGACGTCCAGTGTGAGAGTTGCCACGGTCCGGGCAACGATCACGCAGGCTCTCCATCAACCACCCAACCGCTGGCCTCGATTGCCGTGGACACGGGTGCGACCAACGGCTGCGGCGAGTGCCATAATGGCACACACCATCCGTTCGTGGAGCAGTGGAAGATGTCAAAGCACGGCTCGGGAACGAGTTTCAGCCGTGGTGGTAGCTCGAGCTGCGATGAGTGCCACAGTGCGCAGGGTGCGCTGGAGCAACAGTTCAACTCGAACGCCGACTATCTGGAGAAAGACGGCGATCCGCTGCCGATAGTGTGCGTGGTGTGCCACGATCCGCACGGCGGACCACTGGACCACCAGCTACGGGCTCCAGTTGGTGAGGACTCACCACGAGGTCTGTGCCTGGTATGTCACAATCGGCGCACGGTACCGTCCGCCGGGACACGTGGCCCACACGCGGCTCAGGGCCCACTCGTGTTAGGTCAGAACATAGCCTGGTGGCCTGACGGCTTCGAATGGCTCGACGGTCTGACGGGAAGCCATGGTGATACCGATGTCAACGAGGATCTGTGTGCGACGTGTCACGTGGTGGCGTTAGAGGTG
>JBDGXD010000282.1:0-5748 GCA_039584755.1 Gemmatimonadota bacterium | reverse complement strand
CGACAGCCACGACTGGCGCAGCTGACCAACGCGGCAAAGCTCTACTTCGATGGCATGGGGGACGACACGGCTCTCTCGGAAGGGTGTGGCCTGCGGCCGTGCATGTCGGATGGGTTACCGGTCATAGGTCCGGTTCCGGGAATGGGGGGGCTGTTCCTGGCCAGTGGTCACGGCATGCTCGGACTGACGCTAGGGCCAGTGACCGGCCACTTGGTGGCGGAATACGTACTGGAGGGACGTGTCTCAGTCGACTTGAGCGCCGCGCGGGTGGACCGGTTCTGAAAACCGCAGTGTCAGATACTCGTTCCCTCGTCCGGTTCGGGTATGGAGTGCCCCGCCGACTCCCTGATCTTCCCCACCAGCTCGTGCATGCGGTTCTCCAAGGCATCGAGTTCGCGAGTTGCCTCTTCATGACTACGAAAACCTCGTTCCGCTCCTGTCGCAGCCCAATTGAGGCGGCGTATTTCATCGAGGAAGGCATCGACGCTGCTCCGCAGTTTCATGAAGCGTCGCCTCTTGTATCCCCTGCTCAGCGACTGGGCGATGCGCGAGACGACTCCGAGCCGTGCCGAAAGCCATATGATCAACGCCAGCAACAGCAGGCCCAGGCCAAGTCGAGTGGCGGGGTTTGGGCCGAAGTAGAGGACCGCTGCGTTTGCAATCAAGGTCGCTCCGAGAATGGAGGCCAGGAGCACCATTTGGGTGGTATGACGTTGTGCCGGCATCGTGTTGTTCCCGTTAGGTTGTGCTAGTCCTTGAGTCTAGGCCAGTGATCGACCAAACCTAGGCAAAATCACTCGACTCTGCCATGCACGTGACGATACTGAAATTGAGGTGACATCGATTGTGACGGACGCCACATTCGGTGGCGTCCCCACTCCCCATCTTTGAATGCGTGGTCGGATGGCCTTCCCGTTGATGCCGACAACGAGGTGCCTATCGGCGGATGCGCGACCCGCAAATGCACTTCAACACTGCAAAGTGCCATGCCAGCGGGGATCGTGATGTGCGTCACGGAGCGTTAATGCCTTGAGATTAAATAGGTTAGGCGCAGGCATGGCAGCTCATGCCGCTGGCACCATCTCTGCAGCTTCTCGGATAACGGGTGTCGGAGCACGAGGAAGGCTCCGGAGCGACATGAGCAGTCTTAGAGCACTATGAGTGTGAATATGAGAGAGAGAGCCGGTTTTTCGCTGCTGGAGCTGGTGATGGTTATGGTCGTGATCGGCGCCGTCACCGCCCTCAGCGGTCCCCCAATGGTACAGGCGCTACGGCAGACCAAGGCGCGTTCGGCCGCCAGCCAATTCAGGTCGGCCCACGTCTTGACACGGGCAACGGCGCTGCGGTACGGACGGCTCGCGGAGCTTCACATCGATGCGACGAACAAACGGTTCTGGGTAGAAGTCGATACGAGTCAGGTTGGTGGGGTCTGCGACACAGTGGGGACGGTAGTCCGTGTGGGGGACGTCAACCTGAAGATGGCCAGCAACCGCAGCCTCTTGTGCTTCGATCACCGGGGTCTGTCCACCACGCAGGGCGCGTGCGACCCTGGCGATGCGACGGTCACGTTTTCGGCCTGGGGACAGGTTGACTCAGTGAGAACCAGTGTAGTGGGAAAGGTGCTGAGATGAAAAACCGCAACTGCAGCCGGTGGCACGACGAGAGGGGGATCTCAATAGTCGAAGTGATGGTCGCGCTCCTTGTCTTCACCGTTGCTATCCTGTCGTTGGCGTCCTCCGGTTTCGTGGCCTCCCAGGCGCTACGGTCGGCGCGCACCCACATGGCTGCATCGACCGCGGCGCAGAGCAAGCTCGACTCGCTCACCGCGCTCGGATGGGCAGGGCTTGCTGGAGTGTCGGGGGCGGACACGGTCCAGGGCTACCCGGTGGACTGGACCGTACAAGGGACCAACCCACGGAAGGTGATCGTGGTCGTTCAGCGCACCCTGCCAACCAGAAGTTACGCGGACACCTTCGTCACTTACGTGGGCAATTGACCATGAGCAGCACACAGTTCCATCCGCGGCGTTTCGCTACTGAAGAGGGGTTTACGCTCGTCGAACTCATGGTCGCCATGGTTCTGGGCCTCGTAGTGATAGGTGGAGTATTCGGCGTTCTGATATCGCAGTCGCGGCACGTTGGGCTCAACCGAGAAACCATGGATGCGCGGGAAACACTGCGGGGGGCTGCCAGCCTGCTCTCATCGGAGCTGCGCCATGGGTCTGCCTCACGCGGTGATTTGTATGCTATCGCCAGCAACACGTTCACGATCCGGTCGGTCCAGGGCACAGGCGTCGTCTGCGCCAAGGCTCCCGGCCTGCCGCGGTACGCTCTGTGGCAGGAGTCGGGCACTTTCGGCGCCGCGGTCGGCGACAGTGCGGTCGTGCTGAGTGCAACGCACAAGACGTGGAGCAACCTGCGCGTGAGTAACGTGTGGGCAAGTCCCGCGGCCGTCGGACTTGCGGCATGCGCCTGGCCCGGTCTCAGTCCCACCTTGGCGGTGGAACTGGTACCGGTTGTGCCCGCGGACACCTTGGGTGTGGGACCGGGCTCGGTGATCACGGCATTCAGACAGACACAGTACGGACTATTCTCACGAGATGGCCGCTGGTGGCTTGGCCGCAAGGTCGGTTCGGCAGCGAGCTACGATCTCGTGACCGGTCCCTTGCTGGCCCCGACGAACGGCGGGCTCGTGTTCAGCTACCACGACGAGACGGGCGCCGTGACGACCGATCCGGCCGAGGTGCACCTGGTAGACGTGGTGTTACGGGCTGAGAGTTTCGGCAAGGCGCGCTCAGTGAGTGGGTTGGCAGAGCGACGAGATTCCGTCTCAGTGAAGGCATTGTTGCGCAACTGACCAGTGACCCAGACACATAGACTTAGTGAGACCCTTTATGATGATGATGCTAACAGAGAATCGCGCAGCTGAGCGGACCGACCGCGGCTTTGCCCTGCCGGCGGTGATCTTTTGCCTGGTCTTCCTGAGTGTGTTGGCGGTCGCATCCGTGACGACGGCAGGCCACGAGCGGCAAGCCGATGTAGGGATCGAAGAAGGCACCTTAGCGTTTTACTCCGCCGAGGCAGGAGCGAACGCTGTCCTGGCGAGCTGGACCCAGGGTGCCCAATACGAGAACCTCGTGCCCAATCCCGGGGACACAGCCGATCTGGGTTGGGGAACGGTGCCCGAGAACGGCGCTGGCTATCAGGCCATCCTGCAGCGAGTCGACAACGGCCTCGGTCTCACGCTCATAAGGCTGATCGTGGAAGGTCGAAGCGGTGGTGCCTCCGGCGGCCAGCAACTGCTGACCGTAATGTTCCGGGATACCCCGCGATTTACTTGGGGGGCCTTTGGGAAGACCCAGGCCAAGGTCGGCACCAACGGCAAAGGGACGGACAGCTACGATTCGGAAGTCGCGCCCTACGATCCCCTCACTGCGGGCTCGAACGGCGACGTGGGGAGTAACGGAGATGTCGTCACCGAGGGCGCGTCCACCATTGACGGGGATGCGACAGCGGCTGGCACCGTGACGGACCCGAGCGCGGTAAGCGGGAAGTCGACCAGTGGCGCGCCGCCGGTCGACCTGCCAGATACTGCCTGCCCCGCAATTCCGTACCTGCCGGCGATGCCAGCGCAACCCGGTCTCAGTTACAATCCTGCGACAGGGGTCCTCAGTATCGCGGGGGGCGCGACAGTGACGCTTCCGGCCCCGCCGACTGTCTACTTGTTCCGCGACGTGATTATCTCCGGTAATGGAGCCCTCGTGGTGAATGGGGGAGGGCTCCAAATCGACATCTACATCGAGCGCCTGCTTGATGCCTCCGGCACCGGCATTGTGAACCCCACCGCCAATCCCGGCGACCTGGGGATCTGGGGGTGCGGCTCCAACTCGGTGGATTGGAACATCGCGGGGAGCGCCGATGCGCATATGACCGTATACGCCCCAAACCACTTTGTCGACGTCAACGGCTCCGGAGGACTGTTCGGAGCGGTGGCGGCCTCCAGAGTTGAAGTCAGGGGCAACTCGATGGTGCATTACGACGACGCGCTGGGGCGGAAGAACGGCACCGGCCGGTTCGTGATGGTGCCGGGGTCCTGGGCCGAAGTGTCTCGCTAGATAGGGGCGCAGCCACGTATTGAGCGACGAGGCCGGCGGCAGCGAGTGCCAGGCCTCGTCGCTTCACCGCACTATCAGCAAGCCCACCCTTCCGCCGAACCCATCGGGCTCGCTTGGCACGCCGTTGGGGAGCGTCCACTCCTCACCGTTCACGATGAGCGAGTAGCGGTAGATTCCGGCTCCAAGATTCACCCGCAGTTCCCAGACGTTTGCCTCGACGAGGTTCATTTGCACTGGATCCCAGTTGGTCCAGTCCCCGGCTATCTCGACCCGTTCTGCAGATTGGGAATAGTGTACGACGATTTGGGTTCGGCCGTCTGCCTGCCGCTGGACCGAGAGGGGAGGGGGTGGCGGTGTTCTGTAGGGTGCGCGGGCCGAGGCGCTGAGGTTGACGCGTATGCCGGCCGACGCGTATGTCCCGTGCTCGAACCCGACCAGGTCGCGGGGATAGGAACCGAACGCGAATTCGAGTAGGGCAGTGGGAACGATCATGAAGTTCACGCTGACTTGAATCCACGGATCGTTGGAGAGATCCCCGGCGCGGGCACCGCCCACGATTATTGAGCGCAGCCGGCGATTGTCGTAACCGAGCTCGAGAGTACCGTCGATATAGCGAAGAGTGTCTCCCGCAACCGCCACTGCACCACCCGCCAGTGAGAAGCCACCGGGGAAGTTGAAGCGGGCTTTGAGGTTCGCCGTGCCGCTGACGAACGTGGTCTCGGCAACTGAGCGCACGAAGCCTACTGATCCACCGAGTGTCGTCAGCAACGACCTGTGAGCGACGGCCAGGACGGGGCCTATCGATCCACCACCGCTGAGCGAACCCTGTTCGATATAATTGCCATCAAGGCCCCCCGCGAGCACCAGGTTGGGTCCATTCCAGTTGGGTTTGGTGAGCAACCAGGTGCCGTAGGCCGAGCCCTGAGTGACGAATCCGCCATCTACGAAATGAGTGAAGCTGGCGTCTGCCACACCGATTGCTCTTGCCGATGAACCGCCCAGCCTGAGAGATACGGTGCCGGCATCGCCTGTAATGGAGTCAGCGTATTTGGTGTGCACTCCGCCCAATAGCACCGACACTTCCTGGGCTGCTAACGGGGGCACCAGCGCCGCAAGCGTCAGACCCAGCAGTGCCGTACGTGTCACTGCCCGCCGCTACTACCCTTCTTCTTTTTCTGCCCTGCGCCGGGCAGCCCCGGTACGCCCTGGGGACGATTGCCTCGACCTCCCATGCCGGGCGCTGTAGGTGATGGGAGGCCACCCCCCTGCATGATCTGGCGTGCGATCTCTGACATCTCTTGGCCTCGGGCGCGCAGACCCGTCAGGGATGATGGAAACTCCAGGATCTCCTCGGGAGGCCGTTCGTTACGAAAGGCGTCACCCACTACCCGCACCGCGGCCTCCGCTTCCAATCCCTGGGCAACCAGTGCTGCTGCGACGGTCAGCCCTGTGGCCGCGACGTCGGGTCCGGGGGCGGAACCGAGGATTTGGCCGACGTGATCGCGGCTCATTCCGCGACCGATGGCGTCGGCCGCGGCGGACACTACTGGACCGGGAAGAGGATCCATACCTGCTGCGAGGCCGATCTCGCGCCCGATACGGAGGCGCTCAACCGACTGATTGAGGGCTGCTAT
>JBDGXD010000281.1:0-5761 GCA_039584755.1 Gemmatimonadota bacterium | reverse complement strand
TGATCGTGAATCTTTAGCTGCACCATGAGAACCACGGCTCTCACCACTCTGCGCACTTGCCTGGCGGTTTTGGTGCTCACCGCCTTCATCGTGCCGACTGCTCCCGCCCAGGCCGCCGTCGGCGCGTTCGGCGGCGTCGATATGACCAATCTGAGTGGCGATGCGCCCGCGAAGACCAAGTACAGATCCGAAACGGGCTTCGCGGCTGGTGCCGTCGGCGAGTTCAGGATTGCCAAGGATGTGTGGCTCAGTCTGCAACCCACATGGCTGCAGCGAGGAACCAAGATCGCGTTTGCGGTGGAAGGGGAAGAGGAGGCTGTCGACAGTCTCAAGGTAGCAGCGAACTATCTGACGCTACCTCTGCTGGTCAAGATAGTCTCGGGCGGTGGCAAGGCGTACGTGTCGGGCGGCGTAGATCTCGGGTTCTTGCTCGATGCCACCCTGGCGAGTGCCACCGATTCCGAGGACATTGGCGACACGTTCAGGCCGATCGACCTTTCGGCCGTTTTCGCCTTTGGCGTTATGCTCCCGGTTGGCAGACCGCGTCTCACCATCGAGCTGAGGTACTCGCAGAGCATAATCAACACCGCCAGCTCGGACCAGGATCCTGAAGTGTACTCGCTGCCGCCGAGATTCCGCTGGTCGGGCCTGCAGCTCTTCGCCGGATTCCTCTATCCGTTCGGGGGAGGTGGATCATGAGGACGCGGTTAACCTGGCTCCTGACGACTGTGTGGTTACTGTTGATCGCGCCAGCGGCGGAGGGACAACAGGCAGCCAGTGAGGTGAAGCTGCCGCGGCTCGGTGGTCACACGTTCGTTGTGAACGACCTGGTGGACGATCCGTTCATCAAGACGTTCGTTCGCAACTCGGTCGGCCTGGGTACGATTTCGAACTACGACGTGCCGCTCGCAGTGATCGACGAGGACACCATCATCGGCTTCAAGGGCGATCTGTTGTTTGCCGTGCTCGAGTTCGTGTACCAGCACGCTATCAAGGATTGGATTGCCGCACGCGGTGCCTTCAGAATCGCCGGCCGGCTGGGTACCGGCGTTCAGTCATTGCTCGCGTCGGGTGTTACGGCTGCCCAGGAGTTCGAGTTGGGCTGGCTGATAAAGCTGTTGCGCAGTGAGCGGGCAATGCTCTCGGGCTCACTCAGCATCAACAACGGTGACGTGACCACCGTCAGCATATTGCGGTTTGTGGAAGACATCATCGACGATCAGCCCGCATCTCTGATTGGCACCACACCTTCGTTGCGCGGCGGAGGCGGACTGCGCTTTGCCTACGGGTTAAGCCCGTTGTTCGGCTTTACCGTGTTCGGCGATCTGGGATTCGGTGAGTCGATCGACCGCGTTGCGTCCAGTGAATGGTACTACAGGGCTGGTGGCGGGTTGAGCCTGAATCTCAACGATTGCACTGCAATCCCGCTCGGCTTCTCCATCGGTTTCAGAGGCGAATCGCTGCCGGGGGCAAGCGAAATCGATAGCGACATTGCCCAGGTGCTGTTCCGGATAGCCTACACCGGCCGGAATGATTTCAGTATCAGTATCGACATCAACTATGGAGATCTGCCGGCCATCGGTCTGAGGGAAGAGGCGCGCTTGGCGACGATGCGGCTGAACCTGCGATACTACTTCTGAATGTAGAATATCGAATGTAGAATGTAGGACAATAACCGCGGCTTCAGAATTCAGCGCCACTGCATGCGGAACGCAGTAGCCCGGTGCAGATGGTAACCTGATGCAAATCTAGGTGCGTGACGCAGGCGAGCTGTTCTACATTCTACATTCTGCCTTCTACATTCTCTTTTCTGCACTCAATAGACAAACGCCGATCCTATCCCAAACACCAATCCCCGGTCGCTCTCACCTGTTTCGTCTACACCGTCGCCAAACAGGTAGGCGAGGTCAAGCCGCAACATGCCCACCCCCCCGGTGAGGTTGGACCCAAGACGCAATCCGCCACCGACGTTTCCACCCCAGCGCGCTTCCTGTCCCGGATACCAGGCACCGCCGAAGTCGAAGAAGGCGGCGTAGCCGACAGCCAGGAGATTGAATAACACCGTCTCGGTGAACCAGCGATGCTCGTATGTGCCCCAAACCGTGTGCGTTCCGGTGTACGAGTGCGGCGGAAACATGCGCGGTCCCACGAACTTCATCGGTCGCCGGCTCGTTACGAGAGTGTCGGGGGAGCCAACGCCTAGGTCGAACTCTTGGCCTGGTGGTGGGTTCTCCTGCATGCCGGCCTTGACGTAGAGCAAGTCCCAATGCTTGTCACCAGTCTGCAACCCTGCGGTTAGCTCGAGGTTGACGCGACCGGAATCGAGTCCTGCATCGCTGAACAGCCCGTTCGCATCCAGTGCACCCTTGACGAATCCGCGTGGGGTTCCGATGCCCTTAGCGATATAGAGCTGCGGTCCCAGCCCGGATCGCTCGTAGCCGAATGCGCTCGGGGCCGCCCATAGCTGCAGGTTCAACGTGAAGCTCAAGTCGAGATCCTCGGCCTGTCCGAAACCGTTAGCCTGTGGTGAGATCACGGAGTAGTTGGAAGCCTGGTACGCAGCTGACACTCCGAATGCGCCCAACAGCGTGTCCGGAACCGACAGCGCACTGTCCGCTGCCCGCACGTACTTTACGGACTGGAAGTTTGCCATGCCCCCGAGCCTGAAGTAGCGGGAAGCTGTGGCAGTTGTTGCGAAGGCGGCATGTATGCTATTGACAAAAAGGTTCTGTTGGTAGACGGTGGTGTCCAGCGACGTTACCGTGCGGAACTGCAGCACCCTCCGGTCAGTCACGCCTCCGGAATCGATGATGGCCCTGGTGTCCAATCCGGAGCGGAACGGATCGCCGATCTCCCAAAAACCCCACTTGCCGTCCGAGTACCCGAAGAACGCCCCAAAGATGTCGACCTGAGATCCGAACAATCGCTCGACGTTAGTGGTGAGCTCCAAACCGTGCCGATCGGTCTCCTTACGGTAAACCGCACTGGCCATGTTACCGGTGCCGAGCAGGTTTGTCTCGCTCAGGCCGATCCGTCCAGTGAAGACACTACCGGTGAACTGGAAACCGATCCGGGGTGTGGTACTCCACCCGTCTTGGGTCGCCACACGCAGGGCGAGCTTGCCGTCGACCGTTACGGTATCGATCTCGACAAGGCTGAAGAGCCCCAATCCTCTGAGGTAACGCTCACTCTCCTCTGCCAGCCGAGCGTCAAATGAATCTCCGGCCCGCAAGAGCAGGTCCCGCTCGATAACATGCGGTCTGGTGGTAATGTGGATCTTGTCGAGGAAGCGATAGAAGCCGCCGGAGTAATCGTCACCGAAGACCTCCCCAGTGACGGTTATGACAGTGTCGATGATGGAGCCGGTGGAGTCAGAACGTTGAGCGGAGGAGCCGTTGGGAATACAAAGGCTGATGAAGAAAGTCAAAACGATCCAACCGATAGACCGTGACAGAGCCAGCCCCCCGACGAATGTAGAATATCGAATTTAGAATGTAGAACTTCTGATAGAATGTAGACCGATTTGGCATGCTTTGAAAGAAGCGCGGACACTCCTGATCCATTCGTTCTACATTCTACATTCTGAGTTCTACATTCCCACCCTACATTCTACATTCTGAATTCTACATTCAGGGTTCTCCTTGCGCTCCGTCTCTTCTCGAGGAACATTGAACCCTCTGATGCCTCCCAACTCGCCATCCCGCTTCTGGTCTTCCTTCGGTCCCGGTCTCCTATGGGCTGCAGCCGCTATCGGTGTTTCCCATCTGGTTCAGTCGACCAGGGCAGGCGCCGTTGCGGGGTTCGGTCTCGTCGGCGTTATCCTGCTGGCGCTCATCATCAAGTACCCGTTTTTCGAGTACGGGCCACGCTACGCCGCTGCGACGGGTTCGAGCCTGGTCGAGGGATACCTGCGCATTGGCCGCTGGGCACTGTGGCTCTACTTCGCGATCACGCTGGCGATGTCGGTGATCATCCAGGCGGCGGTCGTCATGTTCACGGCGTTCCTTGTGCGGTTCGTGTTCGGCCTCGATTGGTCGCTGGCGCTCACAGCGGGTGTGGTCATAGCGCTGTGTGCTCTATTACTCTGGATGGGCCGCTATAAGGCGCTGGATCTTGCCGTGAAAATCATTCTCGTGGTGCTGGCGATCTCCACGCTCATCGCTGCCGCCGTGACGCTGCCACGTGCCGACTTTTCGACACTGGCCCTGTGGCCGCGTGGCGCCGGTGCATTGGTGCCGTTCGCATTCATTCTAGCACTGATGGGCTGGATGCCGTCCGCGTTCGACATAGCGGTGTGGAATTCACTGTGGACCTTGGCCAAGGACGAGGCGACGGGTCAGCGCACTACAGTACGCAACGCCAGGCTCGACTTCTTGGCGGGCTACGCCGGCACCGGTGTGCTCGCCTTCGCGTTCGTAATCCTCGGCGCGGGTGTGATGTTTGCCTCGGGTGAGGCATTCAGTGCTCAAGGCACGGTGTTTACGACCCAGTTGGTTGACCTCTATAGCCAGACGTTGGGTGCGTGGACCCGGCCCATCGTCTCAGTGGCCGTGCTGACCACGATGGTATCCACTACACTGACGGTGATGGACGGCTTCCCGCGCGCGATAGAGCGGTCTCTGGTCAGACTGAAGGACGAGGCAAGCGCGAACGACGAGGTCCCCAGCACCGGGAGACTGTACTGGATCAGCCTGTTCGTCCTGGCCGCGGTCACGGTGCTGGTGCTGGCGCTCTTCATTGGCAATCTCACCACCATGGTCGACTTCGCCACGATCGTGTCGTTCCTGACAGCTCCGATACTCGGCTACCTGAATCTGAAGGCGATCACGTCCAAGGAAGTGGCGCCGGAACACAGACCGGGTCGGTCGATGCTGATTCTGACATGGGTGGGCTTGGCGTTGTTGTTGGGGTTTGGGGGGGTGTATGTGGTTTCTTTGTTCTAATGTGCAGAGTGCAGGGTCGTCCACAGTGTGCTTTGAACTCCACGAGCGGTACGAGCAACTCTGCACACTGCACGCTGCACCTTGCACTCTTTAATAGCGTACGAATCTCTGAAGGGATAGAAGATGACGGTCAAAGCGGCGGTCATGACGGCGCCTCACGAACCAATGGAGATCTGGCAGGTCGACGAGCCGGAGTTGGAGCCGGGTTCCATTCTGCTGGAGACCATCGCCAGCGAGGTCTGCGGTACCGACGTCCACATCCTGCACGGTCAGTTGGCGGGAGTGCCGTACCCGATCATACCGGGTCATGTGAGTGTTGGTCGTGTATTGGAACTGCGGGATGTGGAGACCGATGCGGTTGGTGTACCGCTGAGCCAAGGCGACGTGGTGACGTTCTACGACGTGCACGAGGTGTGTGGGGTTTGTTACTTCTGTTCGGTAGCAAAGCTGCAGAACCGTTGTCCCTCACGTCGCGTCTATGGTATCACCTACGGTACGGACGATGGTCTACTCGGTGGCTGGGCCGAGCAGATCTATCTCAAGCCCGGTGTACGAGTCATGAGGCTGCCGGAACCGCTCACGGCCGACGACGTGATTGGTGGCGGCTGCGGCCTGTTCACCGGGTTCGGTGCGGTGGAACGCACCGGGTTGTTACTCGGTGACACGGTGGTGGTACAGGGCTCCGGTCCGGTAGGCCTCTCGGCGGCGGCCTTTGCGACTCTCAAGGGCGCTGGGAAGGTTGTGGTAGTTGGTGCACCTACCGCTCGACTGGAGTTGGCACGGCAGATGGGTGCCGACGCTGTGTTATCGGTCGAGAC
>JBDGXD010000280.1:0-9222 GCA_039584755.1 Gemmatimonadota bacterium | reverse complement strand
GTGTCTCCGCCACTACACGAGCGCCTCGGGAGGGTGAGGTGGATGGAGTGGACTATCACTACCTGTCGGCGGCCGAATTCGTCAAACGACGCGACGGGGGCGAGTTCCTCGAGTGGGCCGAGTATGGCGGTTCCATGTATGGGACGTTGGAGGCTCAGGTAGATCTTGCGATCGAACAGCGAAAGCATGTGATCCTCGACATTGAAGTCCAAGGTGCGCGTCAGGTGCGCGAGCGACGCAGCGATGTGGTTAGTATTTTTATACTCCCACCTTCGGCGGAAACGTTGGTCAAGCGTCTGGTTGGGCGTGATACGTCGTTGGATGAGGACAAGCTGCGGCAAAGGTTATTGCGTGCAGTGGATGAACTGAAAGAAGCACCTGACTACGACTACGTAGTGATTAACGAGGACCGGACCCAGGTTGTCTCGGAAGTTGCGGCGATTGTTGATTCGGAGTCCAGAAGGTCGCATCGCGATTCGGAGTTGCAGGAGAACTTGAGCCGGTTGCGCGAAGACATAGGCACTCTCGCAAACAAGTTGGCGTTTGAGTAAGGAGAATGAATGCAGATCGTCACACCTGGTGCTGTAGCGGAGCGGGCGGGTAACAAATACCTCGGTGTTCTGGTCGCGGCGAAGTTCGCGCGTTTTGTAAACGACTTCCCGCGCGACAGGTCGGTGGACCTGGAGAAGAAGTTGACTACCAGGGCCCTGGAGGAACTGTCCGGCGGTAACCTTACCTACAAGTTGGTTCGCAGGAGGCGCCAAGAGACGTGATCCCCGGTCGGCGAGTGCTGCTGGGTGTGTCAGGCGGCATCGCCTGTTACAAGACATGCAGTGTTGTCCGACAGCTCAAAGAGGCGGGTGCCGAAGTCGACGTGGTAATGACGGCATCAGCGGCCGAGTTCGTGCGGCCGCTGACCTTCGAGGCGTTGAGTGGACGCCCGGTTCTCACATCTCTGTGGCAGCGTGATCAGGCTCTCTCGCACATCCAACTGGGACGAGAGTCCCACATCATCGTCATTGCACCTGCGACAGCAAACGTGATTGCACGTGCCGCTAGAGGCATAGCCGATGACTTGCTGACAGCGATTCTCTTGGCGGCTGAAGCGCCTGTACTAGCAGCCCCTGCGATGAACGACAATATGTACGCCCATCCTGCCACATCATCGAACCTTGCCACGTTGGAGCGACGAGGCTGGACGTTTGTCGGGCCAGTGACCGGTCCGCTTGCCGAGGGGCCCGCCGACCGACCTGGCAGAATGGCCGAACCCGAAGTCATAGTGGCCCATATAGAACGGCAGCTTCGCGCACCCTCCAGCGCACTACGCAACAAACGGGTCCTGGTTACCGCAGGACCCACGCGCGAGTGGATCGATCCCGTTCGAGTGGTCACAAACCCCTCTAGTGGGAGAATGGGATTCGCGGTCGCGGCGGCAGCGTTCGCACGCGGTGCCCAGGTGACGTTGATCTCCGGTCCGACTCAAATGGAATGTCCGATTGGCGTGCAGCTGCTGGTGACCGACACCACCGGCGCGATGCACGAAGCCGTACGAAGCAGATTGCCCGAAACAGAACTATTGGTGATGGCGGCTGCCCCCGCCGACTATCGACCGGCAGAGGCGGCGAAGGCCAAGTTGCCGCGTGCAGACGGCCCAATAACTCTCTCGTTGGAGCCGACGATCGACATCCTGGGGACCACTGTGGCACAACGACGGCAGGGCTGCGTGATCGTGGGATTCGCGTTGGAGACCGGTTCGGGCGTAGATCGGGCCCGTGGCAAGCTAGAAAGCAAGGAACTCGACCTGATCGTTCTCAACTCGGCGACGGAAGCCGATTCGGGGTTCGAGTCCAACACCAATCGCACAACGTTCATAGCCGAAAAGTCGATAACCGAGCTTCCGCTTTTGCCGAAGAGTGAAGTTGCGGAGAAGCTGCTCGATCAAGTCGAGGCAATGCTGTGAGCGATAGCAGGGAACTGTTTGAACGATACCTGGAGCAACGCGAGACAGCCAATGAGGGGCCGCTGTTCTTGGAGGGAGATGTCGGGCTGAGGGAGGTGCGAGCGGCGACCCAACCGACCGACCAGCCTTGCGACACTCCAATCGCCCGGCCGTCCCGCCTGCAGAGCCACCGGTCAGCTGAGCAGCCGCGGCGGCCTTCACCCAAACCGTCGCCCGGCCGCGCCGCCAAAGCAAAGGGAGTCGGGTGGCAAGAAGACGCTCCATCAATTCCCGGTGCTGGAATCGCAGTGTCACCGCCGGCGAGTGATCTCTTCGTTGGCGACGAGCTGGCAGCATGTGGTCTGGAGGATCTCGCGAGTCGGGTCCACGCGTGTACGCTTTGCCCGCTGGGTGAAAACCGCACCAATGCGGTGCCGGGCGAAGGACCGAGCAACGCGCGCCTCGTAGTTGTGGGGGAGGGACCGGGCGCGCAGGAGGACGAGACAGGAAGGCCCTTTGTCGGCCGAGCTGGCAAGTTGCTCACGGACATTCTGCACGCAATCGATCTGCCGCGTGAAGAGGTGTACATCTGCAACGTGGTGAAGTGCAGGCCACCGGCAAACCGAACGCCGGTGCAGCAGGAAATCGATCAGTGCATTTCGTATCTCCACCGACAGCTTGAAATAATCGGTCCAAAGGTCATACTAGCGATGGGAGGAACTGCCGCGCAGACTCTGTTGAATACCAGACAGTCGTTGGGATCGCTGAGGAACAAGGTCCATTCGTTTCGAGGAATGCCACTGGTAGTGACGTACCACCCCGCTGCACTCTTGAGGAACCCTAACTGGAAGAAGCCAACCTGGGATGACGTCCGTATCGCACGCCAGCTCGCTGACCGGTAGCGAAACAGTTCCCACACGGCAGGCTCCGTGGAGTCCCGAGGCGGAGCAGGCCGTACTCGGCGCGATGCTGCTCGACTCCGACGCCGGGCTTACGGCAGTAGAGCTCCTGAGAGACACCGATTTCTACCGCGACGCCCATCGCCGTGTTTTCAGGGCGATGGCGAAGTTGCTGGAGCACGGAGACGTAATCGACCCAGTGATGTTGCGGGACGAACTGGAGCGTAGCGGTGATCTGGCGGCGAGCGGCGGGACCGACTACGTGGCCGAGCTGCTGGACATCGTCCCGACCGCAGCAAACATCGAATACCACTGCCGCATCGTGCGTGAGAAGAGCTTGATGCGCAGGCTGATCGACGTCGGCACTGGTATTGTGCAGACGGCCTACGAAGGCCGTGAAGACGTCGGGTCGCTGTTGGACCAGGCAGAGCAGCAGGTGTTCGAGGTCTCCCACCAGAGAGGCACGCAGGAAGTAGTCCGAATCAAGGAACTCATGTGGCAGGCGATGGAGCGCATAGAAGCGCGCCATCGCGGCGATGATTCGGTGCGCGGTGTGCTGAGTGGCTTTACAGATTTGGACGAAATGACAAATGGGTTAATGCGGCACTCGAGGGGGGCGTACCCACAGCTGTGTTCTCACTCGAG
This sequence comes from Gemmatimonadota bacterium, assembly GCA_039584755.1. Taxonomy (GTDB): domain Bacteria; phylum Gemmatimonadota; class Gemmatimonadetes; order Gemmatimonadales; family GWC2-71-9. Next base: position 5,739 of record JBDGXD010000280.1, on the reverse strand, counting down.
ATGTCGCGTGATCAACTAGTGGAGCGTCTGCTCGCCGCCGAGAGCTTCGTCGACCTGCACCGGTTGAGAAGCGGAAAACTGCGTGACGACGACTACCCCAAGATGTCACGTGCCGCAGGCCTGTTGGGAACCGCGCCTATCTGGATCGACGATACGCCGGCGCTCACTCTGCTCGAGTTGCGCTCGAAGGCGCGCCGTATGAAGGCGGAGCACGACGTGGGGCTATTCATCGTCGACTACCTGCAGTTGATAAGGGGAACGGGACGCCAGGAGAGCCGGCAGGAGGAGATCAGTTTCATTTCTCGTTCGCTCAAGGCACTTGCTCGTGAGTTGCAAACGCCGGTCGTGGCACTGTCGCAGCTCTCGCGCGCGCCCGAGCAACGCGGTGGTGATCGCAGACCTGTGTTGCCAGATCTGCGGGATTCGGGTGCGATTGAACAAGATGCCGATCTGGTCATGTTCATCTATCGAGCGGAGATGTACCGGTCAGTATTGCAGCAGGATGATGCGGAGGAAGGCACAGCTGACTTGATTCTCTCCAAGCATCGCAACGGACCCACGGGTACGGTGAAGCTCGTCTTTCACAAGCAATACACCAGGTTCGACAACTACACCAGCCGGAAGCAAGAACCGTTGGATGGTCCGTAGACCACGGTCGGTGTACCGCTGCGCCGATTGTGGGGCAGAGCACCCCAAGTGGGCGGGGCAATGCGAATCTTGTGGCACGTGGAACACGCTGGTCGAGGAAGTAGTGGCCCAGCGATCACGGACGGGCAGCAGAGTCCTCCGAGCGGCTAATGCGCCCATTGCAGTGCGGCTCGACGAAGTCTCGTCGGAGACGACCGCCCGTCTCGAGACTGGGCTGAACGAGTTCGACTTTGTCTTGGGCGGAGGAATCGTACCGGGTTCCCTGGTGATAATTGGCGGTGAACCGGGAATCGGCAAATCGACCCTCCTGCTGCAGTGTGCCGCCCGTCTCGAGGCTCGTGATATCACGACGCTGTATGTGTCAGGCGAGGAATCGGCAGAGCAGATCAAGCTTCGGGCGACCCGATTGCCAGAAGATGCTGGAAAGGTGCGGGTACTGCCTGAAGTGCGACTCGAGTCGGTGATTGCGCGGGCCAAGACTGACTCCGCCCAGGTAGTAATCGTGGATTCCATTCAAACGACCTACACCGACGAACTCGAAGGCGCACCGGGGAATGTGGGCCAGGTCCGAGAGTGTGCCGCGCGTTTGCTGCGGTTTGCCAAGGAATCGGGTGCGGCGGTGCTGCTGGTAGGTCATGTAACTCGCGGGGGCGCGATAGCTGGGCCCAAGACGCTGGAGCATATGGTCGATACAGTGCTCTACTTCGAGGGCGAGTCGGCCGGGGATTTCCGGGTGCTGCGAGCGGTCAAGAACCGCTTCGGGTCGGTGGATGAAGTTGGCGTGTTCGAGATGTCCGATTCAGGGCTTCGGCCGGTGCCCAATCCCTCAGTAGCCTTCTTGGCGGGACGCAACGGCGACACACCAGGGTCGGCGGTGACGGCTTCGATGGAAGGGACACGCCCGGTTATGATGGAGATCCAGGCCCTGGCATCTCGTTCGGGATACGGCACCCCGCAACGTGTGGCAACCGGCCTGGATCATCGGCGCCTTGCTGTGCTCCTGGCTGTGTTGGAGCGCCGGGCACAGGTGCGGTTCCACGATTTGGATGTGTTCGTGAACGTGACAGGTGGTATGAGATTGGTCGAACCGGCCTCCGATCTCGCGGTGGTTGCTGCACTCTGGTCGTCCGTTCAGGATCGGCCCGTTCCCGAAGACGTGATCTTTCTCGGTGAGGTTGGGTTGGGTGGCGAGGTGCGACCGGTTTCGTCGGTCGACCGTAGGCTTGCAGAGGCCCAACGACTCGGGTTTCGCCGGGCGTTCGTGTCGGCCCGTGTCCCGGACAATCTCAGCATGCCGACTATTCCTATTGCTCATGTCGCAGAACTCACCGCACAGCTCTCAGCGTGACGCTGGGGTGTTGTTGGCCGCCGCGGGAAGCGGTGAGCGAATCGGTGGTGAGCCGAAGCAATTCCGTCATGTCGGAGGTGTTCCCATGCTGCTGCGTGCTGTGCGACCCTTTGCACAGCATCCCCGCGTGTGTCAAATAGTTCTGGCGTTGCCCGCGGCTGTAGTGCATGAGCCTCCTGAGTGGTTGCAGTCGGTGGCTGGGCAGAGACTGCGGCTGGTGGAGGGTGGGGCAACACGGGCGCAATCTGTGAAGGCGGCCCTCGATGCTTTGGACGAGATCTGTACCATCGTCTTGATCCATGATGCGGCGCGTCCATTTGTGTCTCCCGAGACGATCGAAAACGTGATTCGAATTGCGGGAGAGACGGGAGCCGTGCCGGGAATACCCGTGTCGGATACGCTCAAACGGGTCGAACGGGAAACCGGTGAGGTGGTGGGCACCGTTGATCGTGAAGGCCTATGGCGGGCACAGACACCTCAGGGATTCCCCCGGCGGATGTTGGAGCTGGCCTATGAACGAGTGGGTGTAGAGGGGCTGCCTGGTTTCACCGACGAAGCAGCCCTGTTTGAGGCGGCGGGATTCCCCGTGCGGCTAGTGGCCGACTCGGATCGCAACGTGAAGATCACGACGGCTAGCGACTTTGCGATGGCCGAGGCATTTGCCAGATCATGATGGTCGCAGCGTTTCGTAACGCCGAGGAGGTGGCTGCGGCCATCCCGCTCGCGATCGAGCATCTGCGCAAGGGCGGATTGCTGGCGCACCCAACCGAGACGGTATACGGTTTGGGATCCCGCCTGTCGGAACCGGATCTGGCTGCGTTGGCGAGGCTCAAAGGGCGCTCTGCCGGCAATCCGTTTCTTGTCTTGATATCCAGTCGTGAGATGGCAGATGACTGCGGCCTGGTGTTCACCAAAGCAGGGCAGGCCCTGGCAGACCGTTTTTGGCCTGGACCGATCACGTTGGTCTTGGCCGGAGGAGAAGCGAGATTGCCTGATGTGCTGCGAGGACCCGAAGGCGGGATTGCTGTGCGCTGGACGTCACAGCGAAACACCGCGAGTCTGATTCGCCAGCTGGGGGAACCAATCAGCTCCACGTCAGCCAACAGACCTGGGAGAGCAACGGCGCCGGGCGTCGGTGCAATAGTGGAGATGTTCAAAGATTCGGCTGCCAAGAGTGAGCTGATGGTGCTCGATGGTGGGGTGCTGGGGAACGTGCCGCCCTCGACTCTCATCGATTGTACTGGACCTCGGGCGAGGCTCATTCGAGAGGGAGCTGTACCCTTGAGTGAGATTCGGGCCGGCATAGGAAGGCTTGCACCGTGACCCGCATTCTGATGGTGTGTACCGGCAACATCTGTCGCAGCCCGCTGGCTGAATCGCTAATGCGCTCGGAGCTGGAGCGATTGGGAGTAGACGGTGCTGTCGTCAGTTCCGCTGGAACCGGTGCGTGGGAGGGTGCCCCGGCATCGGAGGGAGCATACCTGGTTGGACTGGAACATGGTGTGGACCTGTCCGATCACCGTGCCAGACTCCTGACTGGTGACGTGGTGAGGGAATCCGATCTGATCTTCACCATGGCACGTCACCAGAGAGCGAGGGTCGAAGATCTGGGTGGCGAGGGCCGGGTCCATGTTCTAGGGGAGTATGTTGGGCGCACAGGTGCTGAGGCGGAGGTTGGTGATCCGTTTGGTGCCGGCCTGGACGTATACCGCGAGACGTTCAATCAACTGGCTGAATTCATAAACGAGGCGAAAGAGCGCATCGTGAGGGGCAGAGGTGAACCGGATAAGCGGCAGTAGCCGCGCATTTGTCGTGATCGGAGACCCGATCGCTCATTCGCTTTCTCCCGCGATGTACAACGCCGCGTTCACGGCGCTGGGGCTCGACGCCGTTTACGTTCCCATCAGGACGGATGAATCCGCCCTGCCGCATGTGCTGCGGGCCTTCGAGTCCGTCGGTATCGCCGGCAACGTCACGATTCCACACAAGATCGAGGTTGCGCGGCTTCTCATCAGGGTGACACCGTTGGCCAAGGAGTTGGAAGCGGCAAACACCTTTTGGCCTGAAGGTGGCCGCTTGGTGGGGGATAATACGGATGTAGCGGGGTTGATCGATGCGCTGGAGCCACTGGAACCGGAGGGACCGTGGTTGGTGAGTGGGGTAGGCGGTGCTGCCCGCGCCGTGGCCGCTGCGGCACGTGAGCTCGATATGACCCTTCTGGTGCGTGCCCGCAGTAAGGACCGGGCAGTGAGTTTCGTCGCTTGGGCCCAGAATCTCGGTTTGGACTGTCGGGTCGATGATGGCTCTCAGGCGAGGACCGCAATCAATGCCACCCCGTTGGGTCTCAGGCAATCCGACAAGCCACCGTTTGGTGACAGGCAGCTAGATGGCTGCCGAACGGCGATGGACCTGGTGTATGTGCCCGGCGCGACTCCATGGGTCAAGGACTGCCAGAAACGGGGCATGCGTGCGGCTGATGGCCGTTCCATGTTGGTGGCGCAGGGGATTCATGCGTTCAAGCGGTTCTTTCCGGAGGCCAAGCCTCCCCGAGAGGTGATGAGGGCTGCGATAGATCGAGAACTCGGTCGGCGATGAAAGCACTTGTCGCGCTGGAGCGTCTGTTGCTTCCCAATGCGTGCGTTTCTTGCGGTCGAACCGTCGGAGCCACGACTCCGGATTCCCTCGTTTGTGCTCCGTGTCTGGCCCGACTCCGGCCCATACCAGCCGGGTGCGAGAGATGCGGCCAACCGCTGCCACCGGTTGGCCCCTGTCGGTTTTGTGCCGATTGGCCACGTGCCTTGCAACGGGTAACGAGCGCCGTATGGCTCGGTGACGAAGCACGCCAGATAGTGCACCACCTCAAGTACCAAGGCTACAAACGGCTTGCCGACGACATGGCCCGGAAGATGGTCCGGTTGTCGAGCTGTCCCGTGGATTCAGTGCTGCTGCCGATTCCGTTGGGCCCGAAACGATTGCGGCAACGCGGTTACAACCAAGCGGATCTGGTTGCTCGGTCTCTCGGTGAGCAGTGGAAGGTCGACGTGCACCCGCAGATTCTGGCTCGCAAGCGAGACACCAGATCGCAAACCAAGCTCACTCCAGAGGAGCGGCGGACCAATGTAGGGGGGGCGTTCTTGGCCACTACACCCACCGCCCCGGGATTAGGAGGGGAAGAGGTGGAAGGAGGGGAAGAAGAGCATCCCGCATCAGGATCTCCTTCCCCTCCTTCCCCCTCTTCCCCTCCCAATCACCTTCCCACAGTTATCTTAGTCGATGATGTACTGACAACCGGAGCCACGTTGGCTGCGGCGGCCACAGCCTTGCAAGAGGCTGGCTGGCACAAAGTAGAGGCAGTGACGTTCGCGCGGGCCCTGCCGTTTGTCGTCCGCGTGGAGCTGACGTAGCGCAGTACCTCAGGACACGTTCACATAGTCTATGACGCGTATCGCAAGAGGTTTCCATGACAACAAAGATTGGCATTAACGGATTCGGTCGTATCGGCCGTCTCGTTGTGCGGGCCATGGCACAAACGGACTCCGATCTAGACCTGATGGCTGTAAACGACCTCACCGATGCGTCCACGCTGGCGCATCTGTTCAAGTACGATTCGGTCCACCGCGGTTTCCCGGGACCGGTGCAGGTAGACGGCGATGGCCTGGTGATCGACGGCAAGCGGATCTGGTTGCTCGGTCTCTCGGTGAGCAGTGGAAGGTCGACGTGCACCCGCAGATTCTGGCTCGCAA
>JBDGXD010000279.1:0-5801 GCA_039584755.1 Gemmatimonadota bacterium | reverse complement strand
CCCGTTACGGCGTACTCGTCAATAGGGTTTGTCTCGTTTGCCGGCCCCAAGTTAAGCAGCGACCGCATCGGCACTATGTGCACTCGCTGACGCCAGTACCGTGGCGGAGATCACTACCAGGCTTGTTCCAGTGGTAAGTCGGACGCTTCAACGCTATCTTCGGGCCCGGCAACGAGGTTTTTGTGATCACCCTCACTATCATCGGCTATGAACTACTGGCTCATGAAATCCGAACCCGATGTCTACTCGATCGACGACCTCAAGCGGGAGGGATCGACGTATTGGGAAGGCGTGCGCAATTACTCCGCCCGTAACAACATGCGCAGGATGGCCGTGGGCGACCTGGTGTTGTTCTATCACAGCAACGCAAAGCCGCCCGGCGTGGTAGGCGTTGCCCGAGTGGCCCGGGAAGCTTATCCGGATCCACATCAGTGGAGACCCAAGAGCAAGTACTACGATGCGAAGTCCAGCAAGGAGAATCCTCGCTGGTCGATGGTGGATGTGGAGTTCGTGGAGAAGTTACCGGCAATGGTGTCACTCGATACGATGAAGACCGCCAAGGGGTTGGAAGAGATGGTCGTCATCAAACGGGGCAGGCTGTCGGTTCAGCCGGTTACGGCCAAGCAGTTCGAGATCGTCAAGCGGTTGGCTCACGCCTGACGCGTTTTCCCCGCCGCTGGACCCATTCCAACGTTTGTGGCGATCACCCCGTCTAACTCAACAGACAAGAGTCAGACATCGAACGGAGTGTCATCATGCCACGCCATGCACAATATCTCGCGTTGCTCGTCTTTGCGGTTGCCACCCTGTCTCCCGGCTCCCTTCCCGCCCAGCAGTCCACTGTAACGGGGGAGTGGGAGGCAGAGTGGTCCCGCTGGAACAACCAATGGAGACTCCACTTGGAAATCCGCACCCGTATCGACGGGGACCGGATTCGTACCGGCAACTCGGTGGAGTTAGACGAATTCAGCGGTGACGTTCCGCAGCGAAACGCATCAGGGCGGGTCCCGTTGCAGTTCCAGTTGGATCGCGAGTCCGGCAGCTTCGTGTTCGAGGGAAGTCAGACCGGCAAAGAAGCCCGTGGTGACTTCAGGTGGACCCCCAAAGCGGAGTTCGCCAGCGCAATGTCACGTCTGGGATACTCCAGGCTCTCACTCAAAGACCAGTTCCAGCTCTCACTGCACGACGTAACAACCACGTACGTGTCTGCAATCCAGGACCGGGGCTATCGTAGTCTCGCGCTCGACGATCTGATCAAGTTCGCGATCTTCGATGTGAGCGCTGGCTACATCGACGCGATGGCAGCGACCGGCTACGATGACGTACCCGCCGACGACCTGGTGCGGTTCCGCATTCATGGCGTAGACGCGGAATACGTGTCAGAACTCGCCGCGCTTGGCTTCGACCAGCTGTCACGCGACGACCTGGTGCGGGGCCGGATCCACGGAGTGAGCCTGGAACACGCCAGGGCCGTGGCCGACATGGGTTACGAGCGCTCGTCGTTTGACGACCTGGTGACGCTGCGGATCCACGGGGTCGATGCAGACTACATCAGGGAGATGGTCGACCTCGGACTGCAGGCAGCCAACCTGGGGCAGTACACCCAGATGCGGATCCACGGCGTCGACGCCGACTTCGTACGGGAGATGGTCGACATCGGAATGGCCGACCTCAACATCAGCGAGTTGGTTCAGATGAGCATCCATGGCGTGGACGCCGAATTCGTGCACGACATGGCGGACTTGGGTTACTCCGACCTATCGGGCAAGACACTCAAGAACTTCCGGATACACGGAGTAACGCCACGCTTCATCGACGAGATGGAGCAACTCGGCTACACCGACCTCTCACCCAACAGGCTGGAGCAGTTCCGGATCCACGGCGTTACACCGGAATTCGTCGAAGCGATGTCCGAGGTTGGTTACGACGCCATTCCCGCCAAGACATTGGTGCGGATGCGAATCCACGGAGTCGATGCGAGTTTTGTGAAACGACTCGAACGCCGCGGGATCAAGGATCTGTCGACCAAAGAGTTGATCGATATGAAGATTCATGGATGGCACTAACAAAGCGTACAGGGTACAGAGTACAGGGTACAGAAAGGCGTACAGGGTACAGAGTACAGGGTACAGAGTCGTTCCTAGTGTTGGTGAGACCGGTTAGAGAATTCGGCACCGAGTCCAAGAGTTGGGTACCCATGAAGGGTTAGCAAGGAGAAACTCTGTACTCTGTACTCTGTACTCTGTACCCTAACTCCCGCCCGTCGCACTCCCGTTAGACTTGAGCATCCGATCGAAGAAGTCCGCCGCGGCTATGTACGCCGCCATCCAGTTTTGGTGTAGCAGGAAGCCGTGGACAGGCAAGCATAGTGCGAAGATCGGCCACTGGCTAGGAGCGTTCGGGTTGACCAGCCGAGTTAACTTTCTTAGCTTGTAAGCTTCCAGTAGTGATCGACAGAGAAACAGGAGCTCTCTACTCGAATGCAAGACATCTACTCATCCAAGCTGACAACGCCGGTGCGGCGCATCCTGCCGCCGTCGTGGGCGTGTCATGGCACCTTTGCGCCCAGTAGCGGCGTAATCGGAGTCATGGACACCGCCGACTACCCGGCATGGGGGAGAGCGACCTAGAAGAGCCGAATCCATGGATGTGATCAGGCCTTCCGGGTGCTCCCAAAACCCGGAAGGCCTTTTGTTTTGGACGCTTAACGAGATCACGACCATGGCCAGCAAGACACAGACACACAACAGACAGATAGTAGAGCGCTACACCGATCAGCCGTCGCGGCTGCCGGGTGAATTGCGCACTCGAATCGAACAACTGTGGCAGGGCGATGCAGTTCAGCTCTACGCGTTGGCCGATCTCGACACGGCCTGGCGCCTGGCACAGACCTGGGTCGCACTGGGACAGCGGTTGGTTGCCGTTGCCAAGTTGAACGACCTGGGTGAATGGAACGTTTACAGTTTCCGACGCAGCCAGGTCCGCGCCGTGCGTGAGCGCCCCGGTCTCAGCGGCAGCGTGCTCTCGTTTCTCCGAGCCGATGACGAGCCACCGCTTGCGGTGGTGCGTTACACAAACCGACAGCGGCGCGCCATGGAGAACTTGCGGTTCGTACTCGAGGAACAGTTGGGTGGCAGGATGATCGAGTCCACCGATCCTGATGATGAGTACGCCGAGAGTGTCGCCAGCCCGATCAAGGAAGCGCAGGCTCTGGTCGCGGGTAACCGGATGGCGGTCGTGTGGCGGCTGTTGGGTTACCTCAAGCCGTACCGCAGTCGGGTTGTCGCCGGCATGAGTGCGGCCACCGTGATCACGCTGGTGAGTCTGGTACCGCCGTACCTGGCAGGATACCTGATCGATGAAGTTGTCCGGCCGGTACAGGATGGAACTCTGTCGGTGACACGAGGCAGCCTGATCGCGTGGTTGGCTGTCGCGTCGATGGCCGTCGTATTTCTGATCCGGCAGGCGAGTGCGGTTGTACGTCTCCGCATGATGTCGGTGTTGGGGGAGCTCGTTGCGCGCGATCTGCGCACGGAGCTGTACGAGCACCTGCAGACTCTGAGCTTGAGTTTCTACTCGCGCAAGAAGACGGGCAGCCTCATAACGCGGGTCAGCTCGGATACCGACAGGCTGTGGGAGTTCCTGGCATTCGGAGTGGTAGACGTGTCGCTATCGCTCGTGATGCTGTTTGGATTGGGAACGGTGTTGATCAGTCTCGACTGGAGATTGGGACTGGTCATGACTGTACCGGTCCCGCTGTTCTGCTGGATGATTTTCCGGCACGGAGAGGGGATCAACCAGTTGTTCGTCCGGGCGTGGCGCAAGTGGTCACGCGTTACGGACGTGTTGTCGGACACCATCCCCGGTATGCGGGTGGTAAAGGCATTCAACCAGGAAGGGAGGGAGAAGCGTCGATTCAACGAACGAAACATCGACGTGACAACAGAGTTCAATCGAATCCACCACATGTGGACTTCGTTCTGGCCCAGGTTGATGCTGGCCGTGCACGCCACCACGGTCGCCGTATGGGTGTTTGCAATACCGCGGCTGTTAGGTGGAGCCGACGGTAGCGCAGCCACGTTGTCGGCAGGCACGTTCGTCTCGTTCCTGCTGTACACCACGATGTTCATCGCGCCGATTGAAATAATCGGGCAGATGGCTCGTACCATGAACCGGGCAACCAGTTCGGCGCACCGTGTGTTCGAAGTATTGGACACGGAGCCCGAAATAGTCGACGTCCGCGAACCGGTTCGACTCGAACCGGTGCGTGGCAGGGTGACGTTCGAGAACGTGACCTTCGGCTATGACGGAGTGCGGCAGGTGTTGCGCGGCGTGAGCTTCGAAGTGACACCAGGCGAGATGATCGGACTCGTTGGACCGTCGGGTGGCGGCAAGACCACTGTGACCAACTTGATCGCACGGTTCTACGATACGACCGGCGGTACAATCGAGATCGACGGAGTGGATATCCGGATGCTCGAGACCGGTCACTACCGCCGCCAGATCGGAATGGTGCTCCAGGAGCCATACCTGTTTCACGGTACGGTGTTGGAGAACATCAGGTACGGTCACCCGGAAGCTTCGTTGGCCCAGGTCATCGAGGCGGCACAAACAGCCAACGCCCACGATTTCATCTGTCGCCTAGCGCACGGCTACGACACGGTGGTGGGCGAGAGAGGTCAGACACTTTCGGGTGGTGAGCGTCAGCGTGTTTCGATTGCACGTGCCGTGCTGCACGATCCGCGCATCCTCATTCTGGATGAGGCGACGAGCAGCGTCGACACCGAGACCGAACGGAAGATCCAGCAGGCCATGGATCGGCTGGTCGCAGGTCGCACGGTGTTCGCAATTGCGCACCGGCTGTCGACTCTGCACAAGGCCTCACGCTTGTTCGTGATGGAAGACGGCAAGCTGGCCGAGTGTGGGACGCACAAGGAGCTACTCGATAGGTCGGATGGGATATACCGGCGCTTGTACCAGTTGCAGAGGGAGCTCCAGTAACAATGTGTGATTTGCAATTGACGATCTGTGATCTGTGATTCGCAATTAGCATGGCGATACCCAAGCTGACCCCGGGCGGCAGCCCGGGGATCACTCACACCGGGAATGAGAAAGGAGGCAACAGATGAAACCGACAGTCCTAGCTGAGAGAGTCCTCAACGAGATCAAGGAGTTCGAACGTACGACAGCCGACGATCGCGTCGTGTTGCAACGCCGACTGGACGGACAGCTCTGGGCGCGAAAGCAGGGTGAGGAATGCGCCGTGTTCGTGAGGCGTTGCTTTCCTTGGTCCGAACCAACGGATTACGTATCGCTGCGCGACGGTGACGAGAAAGAGTTCGCGCTGATCCGCAATCCGGCCGACTTGGACGAAGCATCGCGCGAGGCGCTCGAGCAGGCTCTGGCGGAAGCCGGATTCTTGCTCGAGGTAGTCGCCATCGAGAGCGTGGATGAAGAAGTCGAGATACGTAGCTGGAGAGTCGAGACCCTACAGGGACCTCGCTCGTTCCAGACCCGGCTCGATGACTGGCCGCGCCAGGTACCAAGCGGCGGGACCCTGATCCGCGACGTGGCCGGAGATCTCTACTACGTCAAAGACCCTGCTTCGTTGGACAAGAAGAGTCGAGAATTGTTATGGGCATTTGTAGACTGATGCGGCGGTCACACGGGTAGGCGGGTGGGTCGCAAACCCCACCCGCCTCTAGCCGCCTCTAGCCGCCTCCTGGCTTGGTGCCAAACTGGCGCTGGCAACCCACTAACCGTCTGTGACAGAGGCTCTTACCCCTTGTCACAGAGCGTCC
>JBDGXD010000278.1:0-5804 GCA_039584755.1 Gemmatimonadota bacterium | reverse complement strand
CAGGCCCAACCCGTCTCGCAGCCACTGTACCGCCGCCCCGGCGATGAAGATCGAACCCTCTAGCGCGTAGATCGGCTCACCAGTCCGATCGCACGCGACGGTCGTCACCACCTCCCCACCCTCCTGAGACGCATCTCTCTCGGCCCCCACGTTCATTAGGAGAAATGCCCCGGTTCCATAAGTGCATTTGGCCTGTCCCGGTTCCCAGCAAGCCTGCCCAAAAAGTGCCGCCTGTTGATCGCCAGCGATGCCAGCAATAGGAACAGCAGTTCCGAGATGGCGTGGGTCGGAGGTACCGACCACCTCACTCGAATTGCTGATCCGGGGCAGGCTCGCTCGCGGCACACCGAACAGATCGAGCAATTCGTCATCCCAATCGAATCCGTCGATGCCGTACAGCAGGGTTCGGGACGCATTGGTGTGATCGGTCACGAAGGCCTGACCCGACGTGAGTTGATAGACGATCCAGGAATCGATCGTACCGAACCCTGCCTCGCCCACCTCGACCAGAGATCTGAGGCCGGGTACGTTTGCCAACAGCCACTCCATCTTCGTGGCCGAGAAATAGGGGTCCCACAACAAACCAGTTCTCTCCGCTATGTAGCCCTTGCCGTACATGCTCTCTAGCTCACGACATCGCGCGGCCGTCCTGCGATCCTGCCACACTATCGCACGATGGAGCGGCTCACCCGTCTTCTTGTTCCAGGCAACGACTGTCTCGCGCTGATTTGTAATGCCTATTGCTATTGGCTGCTCGCCTGCCTTTGCGACAGCCTCCCTGGCAACCTTCAATGTCACATTCCAGATCTCGAGCGGGTCGTGTTCGACCCAACCCGGCTGGGGAAAATGTTGGGTGAATTCGCGGTACGCACGACCCAGAATGCGCCCTTCACTGGAAAACACGATGGCCGTAGAACCCGTCGTTCCCTGGTCCAGCGCTAAGACGCTAGTCACCGATAACCCCTTGTCCTCGAATAACTTGTGGCACACGATCGACGTACGGCGGTTCGATTACTCCGCGATCGGTAACCAGAGCCGTTATGTACTCAGCTGGAGTCACGTCGAACGCGGGGTTGAGAGCATCGGCCCCTGGAGCCGCTCCGATTTCAGCTGCCTGGCGCTGTTCGATAGGAATGCCTTCTCCTGTCGCCACCGCCAGATCGAAGGTGCTACATGGCGCTGCTACGAAAAAGGGAATTCCGTGAGCCCGAGCGAGCACTGCCAGACCGTAGGTGCCGATCTTGTTGGCGACGTCACCATTGGCCGCGATGCGGTCCGCCCCAGTGATCACCAGATCGACCCTGCCCTGCGCCATGATCGCGCCCGCCGCGCCGTCCACAATGGAAGAGACGGGAACCCCCGCGTTCGCCAGCTCCCAAGCCGTGAGCCGCGTTCCCTGCCTCAGTGGTCTCGTCTCGGTCGAAATCACCGCAACAGTCCTGCCCCGCTGGTGCGCTACATACATCGGTGCCAGAGCCGTGCCGATACCACCGGTCGCCAATGCGCCAGCGTTACAGTGGGTGAGCACCGTGGCCCCGTCCGGGATCAAGGACATACCAACCTCGCCGATCGCCTGACACATGGCGGCGTCCTCGTCCCAGATCCGCTGCGCTTCGTCACGCAGCACAGCGACCAAGGCCTCCGCCCCCTTGCCCGCTAGAGCAGCGCGGTCGTAAACCGCTCGCATGCGATCTAGCGCCCAGACCAGATTGACGGCGGTCGGACGAGCGGCGGCCAAACGACCAACCGCCTCCTGAAACCAGTCGTCAGTGAGCCCGTCACCCAGTCGGGCCGCGGCAGCGGTGAGTCCCATCGCTGCAGAGATCCCAATGAGTGGCGCGCCCCTCACTCGCAGCGCCTGCATAGCCTCGATGACATCGTCCACCGTGTCGACTTCACGATAGACCTCATCGTCTGGCAGACGAGTCTGATCCAGAAAACGGAAGCGTCCTTCCGGACTCCAAGAAAGGTGTTGGGTTATCACCGGCCTACCATCCCTCTCCGCGTGACGCCGCGTCTAATATCACTGTCTTGAAGATCTCACGATTGAGACCCGCGCTACCTATAGCAGCGGGGTCGAGCCTCAGTGCCCTCCAGTAGGCCTCGCCGGATTCCTGTATCCGGCCACCGAAGAAGGATGCTCGTGCCAGCTCCAGCCAATACTCCGGTGCAAGCGAGTCAATGGCGACGGCTGCCACTAGGTGCTCGATCCCCTCCGAAATCCTCCCGATCGAGGTCAGTGCTCGGCCAAGTTCAAACCTCGCGGCCGCGTCGAGCGAGTCGGCCTCCACCGCTCGGTAAAGATCGGGAATCACCTGCTTGAGTGGTACTCGCATACCGCGTGCTTGGGAAGGATCGACCTCCGGCACCACCCGCATGCCGACACCGAGAGCGGCCAGCAAAGCGACACTCACCAACAACGGGGTCCAGCTGCCGAGCAACTCCCCCTTCAGCCATGCCAATTGCCCAATTTCATCCGTGCCCGAGTCGCGGGAATCCACTCGGCGGTGAAGCCGGTACATGAATACCCCTATCGGCGGTCCTACCAGACCAGCAGCCACTAGACTGAGGAGTGGAATCAGCGCGAACCACTTGTCGGCCGGAAGAAAAAGCAGACCGCCACAGGCATAAAGCGGCAACATCGCCAAGAAACCCCGGACGAGCGCTGCACGCCTGTTGGGTCCAAAGTCCGGACGACCCGCCACCACACTTCCCACAATCATCCCTGCAGCAGCGAATATCACAATGAGCACGCCGTAGGAAAACGGGGAGATCAATCCCAGCGAAAGTCCGCGCAACGCACCCACAACTGCGGTGAAAACTGCTGCAAACGCCGCGACCAGAAACCCGGCGTCCACATCCAGCGGAAACCGGGTTCGCATCAGCCCATCCAGAACCCCTTGCGGTGTGACACTCCCAGGACCTTGCGACATAGGCCGCAGTAGTAGATGAACCTACGGCCCAGCATCCCGCGCAACTCCTGAAATAGGACCTTGGTCACCGATGCGGAGCAGTGCGGGCAGATGGGATCAACGTCAGACGCTTCCAGCTCAACCATTTCGGACCTCTCTGTGGAAGGGTTACCGCAGGGCGGTAAGCAGAGAGTCTTGTCAGAATCTCATGCATGCCGGATTATTTGAGGCGCTTGACCAAATACCTGGCATAGTACTTCGGCCAATCACCCTTGTGCTTGTTCTTCGACCGCTTCTTCTCTGCCTGAACGAGCAAGTAAACCAACTTGCTCTTGGTGAGTTCGGGGTCCAGCAGTTCAACAAGATCCTGGTGCAGCTGTTCCGCGTACCACAACGGCCATTCCGGATCTGCACCACTCGACTCCCGAAAGGCTTCGTGGTGGGACTTGCCCACGTCACGAAACAACTGCTCGGCTGTTGCGGTGAGCTGCTTCTTCGCCATTCCTCAGATCCCCATTTGAAGTGTTTCAAGTTCCTCCTAGACGGCAACAACCGCCATGGCTGCCAGGCACCAGTTACCGTGACTGGTAGGCCGACTCGATTACCACCGGATCAACTGGCACATCTCCATGTGGCCCCTTCGTAGCAGTCGCTACTGCAGCGATTCTGTCGACCACGTCGACGCCCTCGCTGACGCGCGCGAACACCGCATAGCCGAAATCCCGAGATCCATGGTCCAGGACCGCATTATCCTCCAGGTTCACGAAGAACTGCGACGTAGCACTGTTGACGTCCGCGGTGCGAGCCATTGACAACGTACCGCGTTCGTTCTTGAGGCCGTTGGCGGCCTCATTGGCTATCGCTGACCTGGTGGGCTTTTGCTCCATTGCAGCAGTGAAACCGCCGCCTTGGATCATGAAGCCGGGAATTACCCGGTGGAATATCGTTCCGTCATAGAACCCATCGTCGACGTAGGCCAGGAAATTCTCGACAGTTACGGGTGCTTCCGCGGGGTACAGTTCAACGGTGATCTTGCCATGGTTGGTTATCAGAATGACCATAACAGCTACTCCAATCGAATCTTCAGTACCGGGACGTCAGCTCGGCTCGAGCAAACTGGAATCGGAATGAACACCGCAGTCTAATCGAGGATACCCACCCCGAGAAGATGGCACACCTTCACCGAGGTGCCAAGCAGATCCGCTGGAGCCAGAACCGCGAGGTAAAGCCTCCGATGCTATGACCGGATCATGATCAGCAGCATCTTGAAACTATCCAATGCCTTGACGGCATGAGGCTGGTCAGCGGGCAATAGCAGGACTTCACCGGTACTCACTCGCTGAGCTTGACCGCTGACAGCGATCTCGGCTGAGCCGTCTGCCACATACACGAGCGCGTCAAACGGCGCGGTGTGCTCGCTCAGGCCTTCGCCTTTGTCAAAGGCAAACAGCGTAACAGTCCCGGTCTTCTTCTTGACCAGGGTCTTGCTAACGACAGTCCCGGCCTGATACTCCACCAAATCTGTTAGGTCTGTTGCTACAGATAATATCTCAGAATCGCTCATCGTATATGCTCACTTTTCTTCACCATGGTCTCTTTACCCACGTACATTGCCGATCGGGGCGACAGACCATAGTTCCGCTTCAGGCAGGCCGGTCACCAGCACAGGCGAACGGTAGTCCACCGCGCGGCTGACGACAACGCTTCCACCCCAACCGCTAGATATCCGAACGTTTGCCGAAGTACGTCCCGGGAGCCGTCATGCTCGCTTCATGTTTTCTTCACACTGAGACGCGTAGGGTGCTACGGCGGCGTGGACGGACGCAGCGAGCGGTCCGTTCTACGCGGGGACCGCACAGCGACACTACGACCATGCAGGCCCGGTGCGTCATCCTTCCGGTGTCCGGTCCACGACTCTAAGATCACCTAACGCGGCGACCCGGCCAGCTTCGGCCAGGCCCTGTTGAGATAGCAGGCTTACACACGAGCGTGAACGGACGAGGACGATGCCACAGCAAGTTCCCCGCTTATTGGCTGTTTTCCTACTTGCCGCAATTGCCCTGATTGTGGCGAGGTCCATCCTGATCCCCGACACCTTTGGTGACGTGGGCCATTACCGTGCAGCGGCAATCGATTCAGTAATCGCACACGAGAAGAAGTACGCTGGGCATCAAGAGTGCGCTCTCTGCCATGCTTCGATCGCGGAAGAGCGTCTGGCTTCCAATCACCGTGGTGTGCGGTGCGAGGTGTGCCACGGCCCAGCTGCGGATCATGTTGCGGCTCCAATGAACGTGAAGCCCGATGCACCCCGCGAGCGCGGTTTCTGCATTCTGTGTCACGAGTACAACCCCAGCCGACCAACCGGTTTTCCACAGATTGAGCCAGTATCCCACAACCCGCTGGCGCCCTGCATGTCGTGCCACGAGCCTCACGCTCCAGAACCGCCCGTGGCACCCGGAGAGTGCAGTGCCTGCCACGGCCAGATCGCTCGGCAGAAGGCGGTATCGCACCACGCAGCGTTAGCCTGCACCATGTGTCATCAAGCTCCCGAGCAACACAAACTGGATCCGCGGTCGGTCCGCCCATCCAAGCCCCAGGATCGCAGCTTCTGCGGGAACTGCCACGCACAAGGGTTCCCGAACGCTCCACAGATCGATTTGCGCACGCACAACGCCACGTACCAGTGCTGGCAGTGCCACTACCCTCATTACCCCGAGACTCGAGAATGACTGAAGCCGACAATCAGGCCACCTCGAACGAGGACGCTCCACAGAAACGGGACCCAGACCGGCGTGAGTTCTTGAACGAAATGTTGGCGGCTTGCGGTACGGCGGCCCCTGTCTTCTTCGGCTTCGTTGGAGTACCAGCCCAGGCCGCTGAGTATGACGCAAG
>JBDGXD010000277.1:0-5823 GCA_039584755.1 Gemmatimonadota bacterium | reverse complement strand
GTAGAAGTCGTCGAGTGTGGTGTAAATGGGAACGCCGAGTGAGTCCAGATCCGTTAGGCGTGAGCTGTTTGTCGGTTGAGGATCCACCACTCCCACTATTCGACAGCGCGATCCTTGCGGTTCGTCCAGTAGGGCAGACAGATAGAACTCGCCATATCCTCCTATACCGACCAATACGACAGTGATCCGGTGGGTCATCACCGTTCCAACAGATGGACCTCGCGAACGTCTCCGCCCTGCGGAGCTATGCGCAACGTCTTGACCTCAAAGGGACCTAGCTGGACCCGCATCCTGACTCCGGCGCAGGGCAGTGTCAACGTGGTCGTGCGCCGTCTGCCGGTCGGCTCGAACAGCCGCACTATGAGATCTTCACCGTTAGCCGCACGCTTGAAGGCCGTCATCTGAACAGTGCGATCGCTCAAACTTGGACCACTGCTTGGATATTCACCGTTACCGGACGGCCAGTATGACAACACATACGGTCGCTCGTTGCGAACCAATGCCTCACGGTCTATCGTGCCAAGTCGCTCGCGTACGGCGGCACCGTTCAGCCAGAAATGAAAGACGTGTTCTCCCTGATCGATACGGGGAATGAAGCGGTCTTGCTGTACGATGGGACGACTCGTACCGGTTGGGTGACCTGCATGCGCCGGAGCGCGGAGCAATGACACTCGCAGCTCACCACCCTTGAAGTCACAGCCATAGGTAGAGTCGTTGACCAGTGACAAGGTACGCGACTGTTTGGGGGATACTACGGCCAACCACTTTTGAGCTACGCACTCGTCACCGCCGTCCGCTAGCTGCTCGACACCGTAGGCAACCTGACCCAGCAACTGACCGTCACTCCACGGCGTGGGAAACGACAGCTTGAGCATACGGTCCTTCTCTTGCCATAGAACACGCGTGACGATCTCCAGCTCGGTTCCCGAACGCGGCAGCTTGTAGTGCTGACAGATGATGGAGTCACCATGACGGAAGAGAGCCTCGACAACCGTCCGCACCGAACCGTCTTCGATCACACGGACGGCAGGGATCCGCGCTGCGGATACACCGGCAACTGCCGCGGCGTCAGTCTGGTTCATCAACTTGAACCGCCCCATTGACGTCCTGAAGCTGGAGACGGTCATGCCCCACGGATCGGCGTTGTCCTCCATCAGGAGATTGGCGCAGGCACCAGCCACCAGATAGTCATCGCCGTTGGCTCGGTATCGGTCGATCAACCCGGTCCGTGCATTGATGATCACGTCTAGATTATCGTTGAGGAAACGCAGCCTGCCGTTCCGAATGCGCGTTGCCGGTTGCGGCTTACTCGCAATCTTGTTGAAGCAGCAGTCAAACCGATTCATGCTCGCAGCATTCAGCCGCGCGCTAAACACCACACGCTTACGATGATCCTCGTTGATGTTGCTTTCTTGCTGTTCTGCCTGCGCAGGGAGCGTCCTACGTCCTGCAGTAACGGTTGGCACGCCGTACTGCTCCACTCGGTCCGGCCAGGCTGGCTGGACTTCGCACTCGACTACCGCTTCGATCGGGAACGGGTGAGGATTGTATACCAAAATGGGATGAGCTCCCTCCCGGCCTTTGCCCTGTCCGGCAGCCAGTGCATAGAAAGCACGGGTTTTCACCCTCGCCGCCAAGGTCAGGCCGTAGCCCAACTCGGAGATCGCGCTCGCTTCCGCAGATGGGATGGACGTCCCAGTTACAATGTCGTGAAACTCGTTGGCCAACATGGCACGCGTTACTTCGGCCAACTCCGCGGTAGGGTAGTCCAATAGACGCTGTGACCACGCGGTAGTCGCCATCTTCTCTGATGAATACAGTTCGTTCTCCAACTGACGGTGAAGTCGCTTGAGCCGCATCATCGATGTGTAGCAACCCACAGCAAACGGATTCAAGTCGCCTTTGTGAACCGGTAGCTTGCCACCACGCGCCCGCAGGTCGTCGAAGTACTGCTCCGGCGTGGAATGAACGATGCGGGCATCACGAGTCGCGCCGATGAGATCCGCGATATCATGGAGATCCTGTCTCGATGGGCCGCCGCCGTGGTTGCCCACTCCCCATGGTACCTGGCAGACCCGTTTTTCAACATCTCTCCGATTCCACTCCTCGATCTTCGCGCGCGCCCCGCCCGGCGCCGAGTTGTAATGCGATTCTGCAACCGCTGCAGTCATCTGTGATCCATCATAGCCCACCCAGTTGAACTCGGCGCCGGGCAACAGAGCCTCATTCACCTTGGGTCGGCAGAACCAGTAGGAGTCATAACCGCTCTTGCTCAGAATCTGTACCAGACCACGAGTGTGGCCGAAGGGATCGAGATTGACTGCAACGTGTGGCTCGACCCCAAATCTCTGGCGGAAGTACTGCTTGCCTACGAGTATCTGACGCACGAACGACTCACCACTCGGCATGTTGCAGTCGGGTTGCAGATACCAACCGCCCATCACATGCCATTGGCCGTTCGCTACCAGCTTTCGGATGCGCTCGAACAGCCCGGGGTCATACTGCTCGACCCACTCGTAGAACTGAACTTCGTTCCGGTTGAAGACGAAGCCCGGGAACTCTTCGCACAGGTCACACGCGGTGCGAGCCAGTGCCAGCGCCTCACCAGCGCCTTCGGGCCATTCCCACAGCCACACGGGATCGAGGTGTGAATTGCAGAGCAAGTGAATGGTGCGTAAGGAAGTGTTGGGCATCGGTTCGTATGTGTGTCGTGAATCGGTAATGCCGTTGCGACTATGAATCTAGCGATTGGCGGCTAGAATAGGTGTGACGAGGCTGGTGCGAGTCTACGGCCTGGCGGATCCCCTCCGCGTTCTGCGGTTCGCCACGTGATCGTACCGTCAGACCTGAGGCGAACCAACGTCCGCTGCGGGGACCGCCAGGCCGTAGACTCGCATCTTTGGATCAAACAAGTGATTGGCAGTTCGCGTGCGGATGTGTCCCGTAGTGCGCGTCAGTGCGCGGCAGAAGTCTTCGGGAATGTCAGTCGACGCGAACTGCAGCGCACGAAGGGATCACATCCGTATGCAAACTGCCAATCACAGGGAAAACCCCGCGCCGTGCCCGTATGGCACTACACAGGCTAGCAGACTACTTCGACCTCCACCTGCGACTCCAGCTTGGGCAAACGCACTCCGCCATCGAGCCAATTCAGATCCTCCGAGCCCACACGTCCACCCCGCTCCGACTCCGTTCCAGCCCGTCGGACCTGCAAATCGAGCCGGTGTCCTTGCACCTGGAGTGAAGCATCCATCTGGTCGAGCCCGTCGAGTAAGTGAGGCCGGATGGTGATTCCCTCACTGTCGGGGTGCACTCCGAGCAGATGATGTACATAGAGCGTTATCAACTCCGCCCAGGTCCAAGGTGTGAACCCAACCTGAGGATAGGGCGGGGCGATCCGCGGTCCGTCGAACTCGAACCAGGAGCCCGCAACGCGGCCGGGCTTGCTCGCCAGCCAACGGAGAATCCGCCAGACCTTGTCGTCATTACCTGCTTCGGTGTAAGCGCGGGCGACGAATAGCGATGCAAAAGGCCACGGCCCAGCCGAGTCCGCCTCGCTACTG
Organism: Gemmatimonadota bacterium; assembly: GCA_039584755.1. Taxonomy (GTDB): domain Bacteria; phylum Gemmatimonadota; class Gemmatimonadetes; order Gemmatimonadales; family GWC2-71-9. Next base: position 2,260 of record JBDGXD010000277.1, on the reverse strand, counting down.
GCGTTGTAGCGACCGTAGCCGCCACCATCCCACCATTGGTTCCAGAGCTGCTCAATGTGAGCGAGTGTCTCCCCAGCCAGCTCGCCCAGGGGATCGATGAAACCGTGCGCTATCGGCAAGACGGATGATGTGTCGGGGTCGAGGAAGTGTGGTCCGGCTTCCTTGAGGGGTATGCCATCGGGTAGCATACAGTGAGGCGGTGCGGTGATGGTCTGCTGCCAGGCCCCGTCGACACTGCGTCGCTTGATGAAGTGACCGCTCTCCACCATACGGTATCGCGGGTCGTCGAGCATGGCATCACGGAGTTTGCTCGCTGCGCGGGTCCACTGATTCCGGTCAGCATCCGCACCGATCAATGCGGCGAGGTAGGCGGCGTCGGACAGACCAAGAGAAACGAAGAATTGATGCATTAGCTCGAACCCGTCCTCGATACCGTGCCCCTCATGTCGTTCCCAGTATTCGCGCTGGTTGTGCAGTAGACCAGACGGTTCATGCAGAAATTCGGCGCGCAGCGGGAAGAGGGCCAGCTTCTGGACCTTGCCCCAGCGAGCCTCAATCAGCTCGATATCGCCAGTCCAATCGACGTAGGTACGCAGGGCGGCCAACAGCTCACCGTTTTGATCCAACTCGATTTCTCCCTTGGCGCGACGCTGCCCTGAGTCAACGGTATCACCGTCAAACGAAACGAAGTCGTCCAGCATTCGGGCGAGCATCGTACCGGCCAGCTCAGAGTTTCCAATACGCGCCAAGGCTTCTGCTACGTGAGCCTGGTCGCGCACCCACTCGTGATTGTATTGCCAGATGCTGCCGTCCATGCGACCGGTAGCATCTACTGCAACTGGTAACTGACTGCGGGCCGCGCTAAACAGGTGATCCAGGTCTACCTCACCCGACCGGCACTGCGCCAACCCGTGCCAAAACCGAATTGCTTCTTCGGTGGGTGCAGTGTGAGGAACCCAGCGTACTGCGACTCTGTAAGTATGTTCGAAAGGCACGAGTTCATACACGAGCATGGCGGTCGTCGACTGATGGGCTGCAAACTCGAGCCGCCGCTCGGATGCCGGTGTGGCCCGATCGGCGAGCAAGGAGATTGGCACATCAATGCCGCTGTCTGACTCAACTCGGATTTGACGGAGCAGGCGACGGTTCGCGCGATCGGGACAGTAGAACCTCTCTTCCACCTTCAAAGAGCCGGCTGACCACGAGACGCATGCGGTCGGTATGCCTTCTTCGTCCCCCCAACGCGCGTGAAGCTTGCTCGGATGGGGTGAGAGGATCGCATCTCCCACTTTCACTGAGATCACCGTGTTCGTTAGCCCGTTGTGGGGATCGCAGGTCAACGCGGCTCGCTTCGGTCCGAACCTCTCCGGGTGCATGACCAGCAAACCCAACGGAGTGCCCTCACCTGAGCGGCATACCTGGACTGCTGTTTGGATGTGTCCGTTTCCTACGAAGAAGTAATCGGCATCAGCAAGTCGCGTTCGGACGTCAGGCGGACCGACGGCGGGATCATCGGTGTAGAAGTGCTCCTGCATATCCATGTAGCAGCCACGCGGGGATCGTTGGTTTAACACCTATTGAGCTGAAGTAAGTTACTGAGAACGATGATCTCTGGCGGTGTGTTGCTCAGATCCACATCTTACTCTATTCCATGACCATGACTCCAAACTGCCATATGAAAGCAAACGTCCGGATCGGCGCGCTCATTCTCGGTCTACTGTTACCTCATTCTGGGGAGGCACAAGAGCCACCCGTTTCGCTCGCGCCGTCCTGGGAGGAGCTTCGTGCCCGGCCATATCCTCAGTGGTTCACGAAGGCGAAGCTGGGGATCTTCATCCATTGGGGTGTCTACTCGGTCGTCGCGTACGGTGACAAGGAATCGTACGGTGAATGGCTGCTTCGAGGTCTGCAAACAGGCGACACGATCCGGACACATTTCATGCGTGACCAATTCGGGCCGGACTTTTCCTCCCGGGATCTGGCGCCGCTGTTCAAGGCGGAGTTGTTCGATCCGGGCGCGTGGGCAGAATTGTTCAGACGAGCTGGCGCGCGCTATGTCGTTCTGGTCACGAAGCATCACGACGGTTATGCGCTGTGGCCCAGCCAGTATTCGCCCGACTGGAACAGTGTGGACGTAGGGCCGGGACGTGATCTGGTCGGGGAACTGACCGAAGCCGTGCGCGAGGCGGGTTTGCGGATGGGGTTCTACTACTCATTGGCGGAATGGAACAACAGACTTCATCGCTGGTACACCGACCCG
>JBDGXD010000276.1:0-5828 GCA_039584755.1 Gemmatimonadota bacterium | reverse complement strand
ATAACGCAGCACGAAGCACCGGCGGTCGGCCGACGACCGCCTCCCGGGGCGTGAATCAGTTGCCACCCCAGGTTATGTGGGGGACAACTCAGCCTCCAGCTACAGTCGTTGCTCGGTCGTGAGAAATTCGATGGGCTCGCCCCGCCTGACCGGAGACATCGCCTCTCCCATTCCGAATGGGTGCCTTCATTGCCTGACGATCTCCATGGGGTTGGCGGGGTCAGCAGCCCACTCCTGGAGTGAGGCGGTGTAGACAGCGACATCCGTGAAACCGAGGCGGGTCATGATGAAGGCGCTTGATGACGCGGCAATCCCGCCACCGCAGTAGGTGATGTAGCGTGCGTTGCGCTCGCCTTCGTACAGCGCGGCCAATTCGTCATGCGGGCGGTAGCGGCCCGAGTCGTCGCTGAGAGCCTGAACCGAAATGTTGGCAGCGCCGCGGATGTGGCCGGGACGGGCGTAGAACGTCATCTCGCCGCGATAGTGGGCTTCAGGCATTACGTCGATTATGGCGACGGCGTCGTCATCGATGGCGGCCATCACTTCGTCCCGGTCGGCGATCAGTTCGGGTCGAGGAGCGGGGGTAAGGGTCTCCGCAGGCCGGTCGGGGGGCTCGGTCGAAAGCGGTCGGCCCTCGGCGGTCCAGGCCGCGAGCCCGCCGTCGAGCAACGCCGCCCGGTCGAATCCGACCCAACGCAGCATCCACCAGACCCGTGCTGCCCACGCGGATCCACTCGCGTCGTACAGCACCACGCGGGAATCATCTCCGACCCCCAAGGCGCTCATGGCAGCCGCGAATTGTTCGGGGGTCGGCACGGCGTACTGGAGTGGGCTTTCGCCGTCGGACAGATCGCCCATGAGATCAGCGAATCCGGCCGAAGGAATGTGTCCGCTTTCGTAGTTGGCCCGGCCGCTCACCGATCGAAAGCCACCGCTTTCGTCCGGTTCCACGAGGACGGTGCAATCGAGCACCACCAGGTCCGGGTCGTCGAGGTGCTCGCTAAGCCACTGGGGCGTGACGAGCGTGTCCATCGTGGGTTCGGTCTGTGATGTCGAGTCCGCGCAGGCGCTTGCGAGCACCAATGCTGCGATCAGGATGCAAGGTCTTTGCAGGCTTTCGTAAATCCTCATTGGTCCTCCGGGTTTTCGATAGGAACCCACGGTCTATCAATAAGCTTCATCAGAACGAACTGCGCGGTGCGCCCAGGTGCTCCGGATCGCAATGGACGTGCTGGGCTTTCGGGTGAGAACGCAGTCCCCAGAATACCGATCCGTCCCGGATCTGTCATCGTCGTTCCCGGCCTTGGCAACGGACCCATTTCCCCATCGGGACGCCGGGAATCCCCACAGGGTTTCACTCCTTCACTACCCGAGGCAACCGTGCCCTTCGCTCTCCACGGATCCACCCGCGATAGGAGTGTGCTTTCCCGCCTGCCGAGTATGCCGACCAGGACCACCGGTCACCGGCCGCGCGACGAGAAAATGCGGTTGCTTTGTCAGTCAGCCGCCTCTACACGTGGAAACTCAGTCACCCGTATGTTCGTGCAGCCGTATGGAATCAGGGTAAGCTCTTCTACAGGCTCGGACGACTCGTGTAAGCCAAGTTGAAATTCCCCTGCCCACCCGTGGGCGAGCTTCCAGCTCGGCAGACGTCTCCCTGAAACGACAGCCTTCATACCCGCACCGTCAGGAGAGAAAGGGAGTTCTCCTACCGGCTGATTCTCAAATCGGATGGCCGATTCAGGACTCTCCTCTGGCAACTGCAGACCGTAATTCCACGGCGATGCCGGCCGCACCTCGAAGTCACCGTGAGGTAGCTCTCTACCGGGTACGTCCTCGTTGATTCGCGTCCATTCTTCTTCGATGTCGAGGCTGTAGACGAGAGGTCCCCGTTCGACCGCCACACCCTCGTTGTAGCGGACGGAAATCTGAGGGCGCATCGGGAACCGCAGCGATGCCTGAGTGCTACCGCTCCAGCGACGCTCGAGGCGATGGAAGGACCCGGACTCGAGCCTTTGCTCGCTTTCACCGTCTACTCGGATCGTGGCTCCGTCGCACCATGCGGGCACGCGAAGCACCAGAGGGAACGAGACCTCGCGTTCCACCGCTACTGTGATCGCGAGATCCTCTCGAAATGGGTAGTCGGTAGCGAGCGATACCGTTACCGGGACATCTCCTGACTCGAACTGCACTTCACTGGGCGCGTATGCGACAGCCGCGATGCCTTCGTCAGGCGTCTTCATCCACAAGTGAGTCGCGAGCTTTGGCCATCCCTGATGCATGTTAGAGGTGCAGCATCCGTAGTTCGGCTCGAGACCGTAGAGATTCGATTCCGGCCCATTGGTCGTCCACATGTGGTCGAGGTTGTGAGTGCACTGAACTTGATTCACTTGCTGGTCGTACTGGTGCGCCCACATGTCTGGTGTGAACGTCGCCGGCAAGGCGTTGAACGCCACGCGCTCGAGGCGGTCGCCGAGTGCGGGATCGCCGAGGACTGATAGTGCGGTCTCCAACGAAAACATGAATTCCACGACCGCGCAGAGCTCCGTGCCCTGAACAGGGTTCTTCCCCGCAAGACACTCGTCACCGGTAAACATTCCGTTCACCTGACCGTGATGGCGATCGAGGATTGCGAGCATCCTCGCCGCCTCACCCTTCTGGGACTCAATGCCCTCCATGCGCCATGCAAGCGCCTCAGCCTTTATCATCATCCCGGTGTTGACAACGTGCTTTTCCCACGTCCACAGACCCCTGCGTGGAGTCGGCAGCGTCACGTCCTCGCCGCCGTAGAAATCGGCGTAGTCATACCCCTGTTCTCGCAACCGCCTCGCAAGGTTCAGCAGCCAGGGTTCACCTGTTCTTTCGTATAGGTAGAACGTTGGGATGAGCCCCTCGAACCAGCGGTAGCGTCCCCAGTTGTGGAGCGGTGTGTGTTCCAACCCTGTGGCGAGCGTTCGCAGGCTGGATTCCACTGCTCGCCAGACGCTCTCATCCCCTGTGGCCTCGTGGTATTGGACCAGCACTTTGTTGGCGAGTAGAATCGCCCAAAGGTCATAGGGGCTGCCTTCGGGATCAGCCTCATACGGCCCGTACCACCCGTCTGGACGTTGCCTCTCGACTATTGTCCCGATGTAGCCATTCACCCGCTGCATCAACGGCTCGTCTTGCAGGAGCCACGCGAGAGGGATCACACCGTCTAGCCAGTAGGGGGCACGTTCCCACCCCTCCGCTTCCCCACCAAACCATTTGCTGTCGGCGACGTCCGGCCAGAACTCGTCGAGGTGTCCGCTGAGACCGTCGGCTTGAATTCTGAGTTGCCGGGCCAACCAGCCGCTGGGGCGTATTGAGCCGAGAGGCAGCGGTCGAAATGCGGGTGCGCGCAGTTCGGATTGGAGGAGCGGAGGAGAGCTCGTTCGATCGCCGGTGGCTGCAGGACTTGGATCTTCACGCGGTGACGCTCCCAATTGAGACGCGTTACCAACCTTGGCTGCCCACGCTGTCGTTCCCACGGCCAGCCCTCCGATGAAATGGCGGCGATCCATTGTGCTCATGGTCGGTCTTTCCGGTTGCTTACGGTAGGTACGTGCTGCACTGATACTACGGCCTTTCACCAGGGCTGTCACGGGCCATATGCATGTGGTGGCTTGACTTGGTCGTCCGAGACCGGTTCTCCATCCGTCCCGATTGGGGGCATTGACACGAGTAGAAATGAGCAATATGCAGGTGCTGTTCCTGAGACGTGTTTATAGATCGCAGTGCGGCGCAGGTTTGGGGTTCAAGTCCCTGGTTTGATCCTGAGTCATCTTCGGGGGAGCCGGTGGTACAGGGTGCAGGCAGTTGGGTGATCATGGAAGAGCAACCCCGATGGTCCCGGACTAAAGCGAATCGGAAAACCTTGCCTCACGAATGTCGCGTTCGCGTCCTGTCGGCTGCGTCAGTGGAACGTAGAGTTCGGGACGGCGCGCTGACATCCACCGAACTCCGGTACACATGTGTAGCAAGCTCGGATCGAGGTCCGCAACCACCAGGTTGTCATCGACACTTTCTGATTCTGCGATGATTTCCCCATACGGATCGAGAATCATCGCGTTGCCGGTCCTGACTTCATCGTCGTCGATGCCTACGCCGTTGCTGAAGATCAAGAACATTCCGTTGTCGTGCGCCCGAGACGGCAACCAGCGAAGCAGCCAGCCTCTGCCGTTGGGACCTCGGCATGCATCCTTGATCGGTTGGGGATCCTCGCGACGACTGAGCCAAAGCTGGGGATCGATGCGTTTCATGCCGCGGGGACTGCGCGACTGGCAGCCGCCCGTTTGGTGTGGAGCGAGCAGAATCTCGGCACCACGCAGAGCCGTCAGTCGGACATTCTCAACGATGTTGTTGTCGTAGCAGATCAACACCCCCACCCGGCACCCTTGAGGAATGTCAAAGACCGTGAAATCGCTGCCGGACGCCATATGCTGGCTGATGAAACAGTGCAGCTTCCGATGCTTGGCGTGCGTGCCGTCGGGCATAGCGACAACGTAAGTGTTGTAGAGCGTCTCGTCCTCCGATCGCTCGATCAGCCCCGCACCGATCGTCATGCCCGACTCGCGGGCGAGGGCTATCAGCGACTGCGTTGACGGACCATCGGGAACCCGTTCGGATAACCCAACGATGTCATCGCGAGCGAGCTTCCGCACGTGCCAGTAGCCTGTGATACACATTTCGGGAAACACCAAGAGGTCAACACGCCGCTCGGCCGCCAGTCTGGCAAAGCGGCGGATGATCTCCAGGTTAGCCGACTTATTGCTGGGGCGATGGTTGAACTGAACGCATGCGGTGCGTATGGGGAGCATGGTAACCTACACAGTGTTGTGAGCTGGCACTTGTCCGCAAGTTCGTTGCACATACACTCTTTGCCGACCAAGCACAAGATCCCTGCCAACAGCGGCGGCGCTCCAACGGGTTCGATCCCGAAGGATGCGGGGATTGAATCGGCCCATCTACAAAACGTATCCGAGAACACCACGAGATATGGCCGAAGTCTGGCACGGAGGCACCACGCAGGTGATCCAGATGTTATACTCGATTCCTACCCACGAAAAGTGGGGGAGGAAATGAAGAGAAGAGCGGTACTGGTCCGGTTTTGGTCAATGATCCTTTTCTGTTTCATACTGTGGTCGTTTGCCTGCGGGCCTAGTGAAGATCATACCAGTGTAGATCACACTGACGGGTCAATCTGCGCGGTGCTGGCTCATCCCGATGATGAAACCATCATAAGCGGCACACTGGCAAAGCTTGTTGCCAGGGGCTTTGACATCACAGTCGTGTATGTCACTTCCGGGGATGACGGGCCGGATGAGACCGGCAGGGATCTGCATGGAGACGCACTTGGTGAGGTAAGGGAAAAGGAGGCTCTGCAGGCGTTGCAGGCCATCGGCATACAGAATCCGCCTGTCTTCTTTAGGTTCCCAGATAGCCATGTGCCTGAACATGTTGAAGCAGTACAGCGAGCGCTGTATGACTTGTTCAATGAGATTACGCCACAAGTTGTCATCGGTTTCGGTCCTGATGGCATTACTGATGACTGGGATCACAAGATGACTGGATTTGCCACGGATCTTGCGTTTGATGTAACGGATTCCGGTAGACTGCTGCTACATATGGCCATCACAAAAACTCTTTCCCCCGTGTATGCCATGGGCGCCGATGTTTCCAGACATGCTGTAAATGTGCGTGTCGATGTGGCCGAGTATTCAGATGAAAGGACGCGGGCCTTCGATGTTCATCACACCCAGTTCTCCCGTGGGGCTCGGTTTATGTACAAGACCCTGGTGCATACTATG
>JBDGXD010000275.1:0-5829 GCA_039584755.1 Gemmatimonadota bacterium | reverse complement strand
TGGGCCATACCTGACTGTCACTCGGCCACGTGGGTTGAGGCGACTAACCCCCGGGCAGTGTGAACCCGATCGCGATCGAGTTACGGCTGCGTGATCCTTCTGGCAGCATGGGTGGCAGATTGTACCGGCCATCCCCGGACAGAGATGCCAACGTACCCCTGGCCCAAATAGAGATCTCTGTGCTCGCGGCCCACAGCAGAGTGGCAGAGCCAACCACGGTGGACGCACCGTTCAGGTAAAGCGAAAGCTCCGGTGCTATCCAGTTCTGGTATGCCGGATCCATCTTCTCCGGCGTCGGGATGCCGCCCCACGGAGTATGCCGCGTGTAACCCCCTCCCAAGGAAACGGCGAAGCCCCCGGGAAGAGATCGTGCGACTTCCACGGATACCGCGGGCATCCAACTCATGAGGTCCGAGCCCACGCGAGCCAGAAGGTCCCACCTTCTCCTACTCTGTCGGCTAGTTCCGAGTCGCAATGCAGCCGTCCACCCTCGGCGCGGCAGCAGCCGCAACTCGCCACCGACGTACCACTCGCTCTCCTCGGCCGCGAAATTCACTTCGTCCAGATCCCACCTGCGGGCTTCACCGTTCGCGCTCGAGTAGCTTCCTGAGACCGTCGCCAGTAACAAGCTGTCACCCAGAACCGCCGTTGCAGCGATGCCACCGGACCAGCCATCCGCATCCCACCGGTCCTCCGGCGGCTCATCTTGCCGCAGTACCGACTGTCGCTCACTCAAATCGTTCCTCTGGGCATAGGCCGCCCACTTGACCACACCGACGCGACCGGCCAGAGATGCTCCGAGAGATCGGGCCTTCCGCTCGGAGTGACGGTGGTAGGTCCCGCCGTTCAGGTCGATCCTGAGTGGATTGAAGTACCCGGTGATCAGGTACAGCCGGGTGTCGGCGGCCCTGCTGGCTACATTCGTGGTCTGCACGAGCTGCTCCCAGCGACCGAAAATGCCGATCTCGATCAAGTCGCTCATGAGAGCGTAGTTGAGACCGCCGGTCGCACCCGCGGCCGAGACTCTGTACTGACGCGGAGCCGGAGAGGCTACGGTTCGCACCTCTCTACCGTCATATCCCAGGCCGAGTCCGATCCCGAGATTGCCGAGCCTCCATCCGCCGGCCCCCTCCGCCCTCACGACCATACCCGAGAGTGCATCCCCAATCGTGTCGAGGACGACGAACGGGCTGCTCGAGTGCGGCAACACGACGTTGGCGTGCGCACCATTGTCCTGATTCAGGCGGTCAGCTACGACGCGACCGATGACCGCCCCGTTGGCGCCCAGATCCGTCCAGCCAAACGCCGTTGCTCCCACGCGGGAGTCATTCCCTCCGTCCAAAGGCCGCCGGTAGTCGCCCGACTGATTCCGGGAAACCAGCCTGACCTGAGCGTACGAATCTCGCGCGTCCCACGGCAGCGAGGCGGGATTGCCTGCCGTCCAAAACGATCCCACCCGTGGAGCCGGCAGGGTGAGTAGGGAAGGAAGCGATACGCCTGCGCCCGGCAACTCGCGGGGCAGGTCTGCGCTCAACGCGAGCGGGCTCCAGCTGGTGAGCCAAACCGGTGTCTCGGCGCCGCCGGGAGCAGCCGGCGCGCCCAACGTCTGCGATACCAGCGGCACGGCATACCATGGCACGCCGATGACGCCCAGTGCTGCTACGCGTATCAGTACCTGACGGCCGTTCCGCATCAGTACGCCCATTCAAGCAGCCCGCGCACCGGCAGCGTCAGTTCGAGGCCGAATCGCATGCTGCTGTAGAAACGCCATCTAGTCTCGGCGTCGCCAAATATTCCACGGCGATCGAGCGCGTTGAAAGCCCAGAAGGAAAGCCTGCCGTCCAACGGGAAAGTTTTGCTCACTTGGATGCTCAACAGCCAGTCGGACGGCGTAGTCCTCGGAGTGTCGAGCGTCCCGGCGCGCGCGACCCGCAGGTCGCGGAACTCGTCATTGCCCCGCTCGCTTTCCGGCACGGGCACGAGTCGCGCGTCTCGGGTCAGGTAGCCCAGGTAGGACAGCGTATCGGCTGCTCCCAGATCCACCATGTGGTCCCACACGTTGTGCTGGATCATGCCGGTAATGACCAGCCCCAGCTCGGGCTGGTGGTGGATCAGGCGGTACATCAAGAGTACGCGTTCGCCGGTCTCTGTAGTGGGGCCCCAATAGGGCGTCCGTTCTCCAGTCGGCGAGAGCGCGAATCCGCCGAAGGTCCATTTGCTGCCGAAATAGAGAGCGTCTACCTCGCTCTTGGTCTCGATCCACTGCCCGGTCACATGAAGCCTGGTTCGGAGCCACGGTATCTCCGGCAGAAGAGCCGTGAGTTCCAGGCCCCGGCTGGTCATGGTCATGATGTTAGCGGGCACCTCGACCAGAATTGGCACGGTGTCGCTGTATGCCGCAGGTTCCACTATCTCGGGCGGGCGGCCCGTTCCCCGTGTCGAGTCAACCAGATCATAGTGGTCGCGCAGGATGAATCCGGGCGTTCCCCTGACCGCCACGCCGTCATTGATCTTGTCGCGAAACGCCACCAGGGAGATAGCCGACCGACCGAGGCCTATCTCGAATCCCGCTTCTGCCTTCTCAGACACGGCGAATCCCAGTTCATCGTTGGTTGGGTCCGCGATGAATGTCGTCAGCACTGCCAGTCGCTCTTCGGGTTCGTTGGTGAACCAGTTCACGTTGACCAGGTCGTAGTACTGCGGATCGGGATGAAGCTGCAGCAGCCAAGGTGACTTGGTGACCAGCCCCCACCCACCACGTACCCTCAGCCACCTCCAAGGTGACACTTCGACGTTGAGACGAGGAGCGAGTACTGCATCACGGACTCGAGAGAACCAGTTCGACCCTTCATGCAGCAGGTCGAGTCTCAGTCCGGCCTGAAGCGTGATCAATCCGCGATCGCCCAGTCCTGTAGTGATCCGGTCGTCCAAGTACAGCGCGCTGGTGACGAGCGGCGGTATCACATCGTTGCTGCGCGGCCGCGCGAATCCGTTGACCCCATCGAAAGTGACCTGTGGAGGGTTGAGGATGTCGAACTGGTAACCCGCCCCGCTGTTCCACTCCCGCCTCAGCTCGATGCCCGTGCGCCAGAAGTGATTCAGTCCGAACCACCGCGCGTCGGAGTCGGTCTCGAACCTGCCAAACAGGAGCCAAGGGTTTCCGTCCAGGGTCGTTTCGGCAACGTAGTCGCCAATGACGTAGCGACCAACGGAACGGCCCTCAGAAGTCCGATCGGTAATCGGCTCCGGCCCACGCGTGAGCGGTGTCGCGCCGTGGTTGCGTTGCTGCACGGCGGACAGCGCCCCGGTGAACGACAGTCGCAACCCGGGCGTCAGCGCGAGCCTGGCCCGCTCCGAGACCCGCACGCCGGTTTCCTTGCTGTACAGTGCTCTGTTCCCGACGTTGTCGTTTTGGGGGCGGTCGTCGGTCAGCCTGAAGAAGTCGACGCGCGTATCCAGCACCCACCTGGCCGGCTGGCGGGCTCCCGCGGGAACACGGCCCAAGCTTGCCCGGTGCGCGAACTGGCCGGCGAATCGGTATACCGCGTCCTCGGTGACCCCGGGGGCACTCTTGGTTCTGCCAAGGTCCAAGGTCAGGGTGCCTGCATGGCCGGGTCCTCCGAAGGCGTGACCGGCAACCATGCTGACCTCTGCGGTGCGCTGGTCGACTTGGACGGCAATCTCCGGATCTACCGCACCCGCACGGGTCTCGACGACGACAGCACCTTGCGTCAAGTCACCATAGCGGGCGGACGGCACACCGCGAATGACTTCGATTCGCTCGATCGTGCGTGCCGGAATCTTGCGCAAGTCGATTCCGCCGCCGGCATTGGTGGTGAAGTAGATCTCGTTGCCGCGACCCGCTACCTGCAGGTTGGCGTTGTTTGACAACGGCACGTCGTTGAGCACGATGAGAGTGCCGAATGCTGCGAGGGCTTGCGAGCTCGTTCCGACGGCGGCAACGCTCGCTCCCGATGTCGGTGCCACCCTGAGAGCAATCTGCTGTACGTCATCCAAGCCGGGAGATACCTGCTCGACACCAGGTACCAGGTCCAATACGCCTCTGATGCTGTTGGCCGTGCGGTGACGCACCGCCTCGATGTCGATCACGGTCGCGGTGGCTATCTCACCAGTGGCCCGGCTCACGGCGTCGCCGGTCACGGTGATGCCCTCCACCATCAAGGCGCTCGCCGCGATCTGGATGTCCTGAGTTATAGTGCCGCTGAGGGGTACACTAATGGGGATGCGGTTGGAGGCGTAGCCAATGCGGCGCGTTCTGATGGTCTGCGGACCTGGCGGTACGTTTACCAGCCAATAACGCCCCTCGGCATCGGTGACGGCCCCCATCACCGTTCCCTCCAGGGTCACCTCAACGTTGGCCAGAGGCGCGCCGGAAGTCGCGTCGGTCACCTGGCCAGTCACTGTCCTCGTGGTGTCCTGCCGTAGCGGTTGAAGCTCAATCGGCTCCACCTCGAGCACGGCCGAGAGATTGAGGTTGGTCCGAGAGCCGACCTCCACCTCGAACGTGGTGGGCAAGTACTCGGCTCGGGTTACGATGAGCCGGTAGTTGCCCGGAGCCAAGCGTGTGAAACTGTAGCGACCATCGCTTCGGGTGCGGGACGCTAGGTCGGCAGGGAGCGAGTCGGGTCCATTGTCGAGCCGGTTGGTTCCGTGACGCACTGAGAGAGGGACCAGCGTCACGAGCACACCAGCGAGTGGCTCGTCGTCCTCACCGCGCGTGATGATTCCCTCTATGACGCTGCCATTCTGCTGAGCGCGAGCCTGCGCGTGCACCGGAACAGTCAGGCACAGCAGCAACACACCCAGGATGGATCTATATGTAAACGGCGACCTCATCTCAGGTCTCCTCGGGAAAGCCGAAGACCGCCTCTACACCATATAATGCACCGCGACCCTCGATTCTGACATCCAAGACCCCTGGCTATGAATCCGACTTGTCAGAATTCGGCCTGTCAATTCATTACACCTAATGAGAGTCAAACGGTCGGACTGGCCTGAAAGGCAGGGGGAAGGCCGGTTCAAGCGAGCGATTTGGCTGCGCACCCGGGAGAGATGCTGGCACCCATAGTCGATTGGCGCGATGGACGTTGAAGCCCTGTTCAACCGACACCAGGCTGCCCTGGTTCGCTACCTGTTGCGCTATACCGGCGACCCCGATGCGGCAGCCGATGCGGCGCAGGAGACGTATCTCACCTTGATCGAACGGCCGCCGGAGCGTGACGACAACGTTAGGGCATGGCTCTTCTCCGTGGCAACCAATGTGGTGCGCCAGAATCGGAGAAAGCGGCACGAGGCAGCACTCGCTCCGGATGAGGTCGAGAAGATCCCCGCCCGGGATCCGGCGCTGGACCCGCTGGCGGCGGTCGAACTGGACGAGAAGAGACAGGTGTTACGCAGTTTGGTGGCCAAGTTGTCGAGCAAGGAGAGGACTATCCTCTTGATGCGCGAAGAAGGCTTCACCCACCGGGAAATCGCCGAGACGGTGGGAACAACTGCCAAGTCGATTGGCACGATGATCGATCGGGCGTTACGGAAGCTGGCGCGGTACCTAGGAGAATCCGGGGAGGAACTGGAATGATCCTCATAACGGTGCAAGACCAACACATCGATGGCGGGGATCTGATCCGGCTGTTGGATTCGGAGTGTGAGGGCGAGGAAGAACGGCTGTTGCGTCAGCACGTAGCCACGTGCACCGAGTGCAAGCGGCGCTACGACCGAAGGTCACGGCTGTCTGAGCGGTTCTCGCTGGCACTCATGGATCTCGAGGAGTCCGTGCCGAGTAGGCCGGTCGAACGACGCAAGCAACCT
>JBDGXD010000274.1:0-5881 GCA_039584755.1 Gemmatimonadota bacterium | reverse complement strand
GTGCATACCGATACGTCCACCGGGATGGGAATGTGTAAGTGTTTGTTATGATGAAGTTTACAGCTGTCGACCGCGCTCGTCGAAGTCGTTGTGGTGACGACTATTCGTCACAAGAGCCTGCTAGATGACGAGTCTTAGTCAGCAGGTCCGCTCTCACCGGAGGCCGCATCATCCGCCCTGAGCGCGGCCACGCGGCTGCGGAGTGTTGTCCGCGGGATGCCGAGCAACTCGGCGGCGCGAACCTGATTGCCGTCGGAACGGGCCAAGGCCCACTCCACTGAATGGCGCTCGCAGTCTCGTAGGATGTCGGGGAGGGAGACGCAGTCCTGAGAATCGAGATGCCACTGGATCAAGGGGGATGATTCGGGAACGCTGAACTGAGACGGGAGATGCCGAATCTCAAGCGTGCCGCAGCGCGCGAACGCCACCGCATGCTCCACCGTGTGTTCAAGCTCGCGCACGTTGCCGGGCCAGTCATACGCGAGGAACGCGCGCAGCACCTCAGGCGAGAGGACGGGCATGTCGCCGGAAGGTCTTCCCTTGCACGTATCGCTGAGGAACCGCTGCGCGAGTGGTCCAATGTCCTCTTTTCTGACCCGCAGTGGCGGCAGCGCGATCAAGACGGTGTTGACGCGGTAATACAGATCCTCCCTGAACAAACCCTGCTCCACCATCTCCTTGAGGTTTCGCTTGGTGGCGCAAAGAACGCGGACGTCCGCGTGAATTGAACCACTGCTGCCCACGCGCTCGAAGCTCCGATCCTGGAGAAAACGTAGCAGACGTATTTGCACCTCGGGGCTGAGATCGTCGACCTCGTCAATCAGCAGCGTGCCGCCGCTGGCGCTCTCCAGTCGACCCTTGCGCATTCGGGAGGCGCCCGTGAAGGCGCCGGATTCGTGGCCGAACAGCTCGCTCTCTACCAGGTTCGGATTGAGGCCCGCGCAGTTGACAGCCATAAACGGCCCCTCCGAACGGAGGCTATGTGCGTGGATGGCCCGGCAAAGCACCTCCTTACCCGTTCCAGTCTCTCCATGCACCAGCACGGTGACATCGGTGTCCGCGACCGCCAGGGCCCGCTCAACCACCTGTTGCATTACCTGCGATCGATAGACCAAGTCGCCGAACTTTCGATGGCGGGCGGCATCGATCCGCAAGCGTCTTATCTCCTCTACGTCACGTTGCCGTTGGACTACGCGCCGCAGCCGGATGATCAGCTCCTCGGAGTTGAGCGGCTTGCATAGGTAGTCGGCTGCGCCCTCACGCATGGCCTCAACAGCCGATGTCACAGTGCCAAACGCGGTTATGAAAATGACGGCGGTGTCAGGCCGACGCTGCCTGATCTCCCGCTGAAACTCCAACCCGTCAATGAGGGGCATACGAAGGTCCGTCAACACGACGGCCACATCTTCCCGTTCGAGTACTTGGAGAGCCTCATGCGGACTCGCAAAGGATTCGGCATCGAACCCCTCGTCTCGAAGCAGTTCTTTCAGCGTCTCACGCGTCAGCGGCTCGTCATCGACGACAAGAACATTGTCAGTCATCACCGACTTCCTCCGTGGCAACAAACGAGCCAATGAGCATCGGGATGCGAACCGCGAATTTTGCTCCTGCGCCGCTGCTGGGTTCCAGGACGACTTCCCCACCGTGGGCCTCGGCCACCCTCCTAGCCACCGCCAGCCCCAACCCCGTGCCCTGGCTCGCGTCCTTGGTCGTGAAGAAAGGCTGGAAGATCTGCTCGCTCAGGTGGCTGGGCACGCCAGGCCCAGAGTCGCTTACGGATATCTCCAGCGATTCATCGCCGCTCATCGCAGCTCGGACGACTACCCTGCCGCCGCCGTCGCACGCATCCACCGCATTCAGAAGAAGGTTGACCAGAACTTCTTCCATGCCCTGGGGATCCGTCCGGGTTTGTGGAAGATCCTCCGCTACATCCACTTCGATAGTCACATGACGGCCCTGTGCCTCAAGCCTCACCAGGTTGACGGCCGACTCGACCAACGTTCGGGGGCTTACCGGCAGGGCGCGGCCCCGATCGTCCGCGTGGACGAAGCCGAGTAGAGTTCGCGTGATGTTCGAGATCCGATCCGTTCCTTCCATCGCCAGTGCCAGCATTCTCTGCAGGCGCTCGGGGTCGTCAGACCCTGCGGCCGCCAGGTCCAGCGCCCTACGCACTCCGTCCAGTGGGTTGTTTACGGAGTGAACCACACCTGCCGCGATCTCGCCGGCGACCGCCAGGTGCTGGGCTCTCTGGAACCGCTCCTGCAGCTGCAACTGTTCAGTCACGTCGAAGGCGCGTTCTACCACTGAGCGACGGCCGTCCCTGCCGAGCATCGGAACGTACGTGAGTTGGTAGGATCGGCCGGAGTCCGCCCGGTGGTTGCGGTGGACAACCTGTCCGGTCGAAACGACCTCGGGCACGGGGCAGTCGTTGCACGGACGTTCGTCTGACATCACGGTGCAACATTTCACGCCTTCTAGCGGCCCGTGCGCAGCTACCACTACCCGGTTTCCATACTCGACGTGGCCCGACTCTGACACCACGAGAATCGGCGACTCCATGTGATCCAGCACGCGCTCCACGTACTGCTGTAAGGCCTCGCCCTCGGCGATACGCTCTCGTATCTGATCCGCCATGTTGTTGAACGCCGCGGCGAGGTCCGCGATCTCATCCCTTCCACTCACCGGTGCGCCAGCGGAAAGATCCCCCTTCCCGAAACGGACGGCGGCTTCACGGAGGCCGTGAAGAGGACGCGTGATCAGACTTGCGAGAGACAGGATTCCCACAATGCCGGCCGCCAGTGCCAACGCTGTGGCGAATAAGATGTTGCGGACGCTATCCAACGCGGCAGCGTCCACCCAAGCCATTGACACGCCGACGTGCAAGGTGCCGAGGACGCCTTCGGTTATCGGTATCGGCAGGTCTCTGACCCTGCCCAGCTCGGTTCGCAGCGACGCGGGCTCAACACTTTGGGCCACCACGAGCAGGTCCTCCGGGAAAGCGTCAGCAGGAAAGGAGTGGTCCCCAACTGCACCCGACGGCTCGACGATGAAGGTGTAGACGACATCGGCGTTGGCTTCAGTCGCCCGCGTCAGCAGGCGCCTTATGGTCAGGTGGTCCCCGTATGCGACCGGCTCGGCGATCTGACCGGCCAGGGTCCGGGCGAACGCGGAGCCACTGCGATCCGCAGTAACTCCCAAGGTACGCGCCATGTTCCTACCGACCAAAAGGGTGGACACCACTGCCCCGATCACCATGAGCAGGGTGAAGCTGAAGATGATCTTGGACCTCAGGTTTGGGAACACTCAGTGCCGCTCCGCGCCCAACTCAGGTCCGAGAACGCCAAGTTCGCGCCAACTCTGCGCGATCGCCGCGTAGCCGGCATGCGTCGCTGCCGTCGGTTCCACGAACCGGTCGGTGCCCAGGTCATTGAGGACTACCACCCCGCGGGGGTCGTCCGCCATCTCCAGCAGCGCCGTCTTGAGGGCTCGCCGGAGGTTGGAGGAGATGCCCGGTGACACAACCACCGGATTGATCGGGAACTCCTCGGATCGGTCGACGATCACGAGTTGCGCCTCGACAGCGGGATCGAGCCGAACCAGATGATCCCACACCAGGCCGTCGACGGAGCCCGCGTCGGCGATTCCGTCGAGGACGGCTTGGATGGCGTTGTCGTGGCTGTATGTGAAGAAATGCCGACCGAAGAACGCCGTGGCGTCCGTTCCGCGGGCCCGCAACTTGGCCGCGACGTACCGGTAACCGGTGTTGGACAGGGGGTCCGAGAATGCAAAGGCGACGCCCCTAAGATCCTCGAAGGAATCTCGACCCGCGCCCCTGCGTGCGATCACGTAGGAGCGATACGTGATCTCTCCGTCGACAACCGGCAGAACCAGCGCTTCGAGTCCGAACTCCTCGTGAGCCACGGCGAACGCCCCGGTGCAGATGATGCCAGCCTCCGCAGCGCCGTTTTGCAGCAGGCTGTTCAACTCTGCGTACGTTCGGCGACGAAGGATCTCCACCGGCCTCCCGAGCTTGGCAGTCAGGTAGCCCGCCAACTCGGCATAGGCCAGCGTGCTGCGCTCAGGCGAAAGCACGTTGGCATAGACAAACCGCAAGCCATTCTCAGGACCGGTCAGCGGATTGCGACCAGTTGTGTCCGACAAGCCGATCGTAGGCCCTGATGAGAGACGCACCGGGGTCTCCACGTCCCGCTCCCGATCGCAACTGCTTGCCGAGGCGGCCATGACGAGCACCAAGGCTCGCATACCGAGTGAGCCGCGTGTCCGCACCTGAAGTTGGGATCGGACCGTCTGCATGTTCATGAATTTGCGTCCTCCCATCTCGCTGCCGATTTCTTCAGGCAACGCCACCGTCACAGCCTCTACAAGCACGAGATGGCATTATGTAATCTAGCGAAGCGAGGACGCACTGGCGGTGTGCGCAAGGGAACCTCACTCTACTTCGTCCTAGTCACGGCCGTCAGTTCAGTAAGGACTGTCGGGTTGGTGAAGCGATCCTGGATCTGCGCAGAGAGCTAGCCTGGGATCGTCTCGGACTTGATGGCCGCAGCCGATCGTACTCACCAACGCGCATATACCGAAAGCCGAATACTCGAGTTCGTCCGCACAGATAGGACACGTCGTGGTTCCCCCCCTTGTAAGAGACTGTTCGTCCTCCGGTGGGAGCGGAACAGCTGACGAAAACTCGTCATCTATGCAAGCTCTCTTGACGAATATTCGTCACCAGAACGGACTCGAAGAGCGCGGTCGACAACTGTAAGCCGCTTCATAGCAAACACTTACACATTCACATCCTGGTGGACATCGTCGGTATGCACGTTGCTGCTGCCCCGCTGGAGGCCTCGTGCCCCCGCCGCCAGACAGACGCCGCATCGTGACGGCGGCCAGAAGACGAGACCGCTGAACCACTCACCTGTCTGCGGCTTGACTTCGGTCCGATAGACTCGGCCACGTCTTTACCTACAGGAGGATGCGATGCGCTTGCTCTCGCTCGTAGTTCCGACGACAAGGGACCGTCGCCCCTGCGTGGGAATAGCCCTCACCCTGATTGCTGGCGTTTCGCTCGGTGCGTGCGGTGGTGATGATGCATCTGGTACTGGACCGGCCGTGTTGACCACGATTACCGTCTCGCCGACTACGCTCACGTTCACGGGGCTCGCGGAGGACGCCACGCTCGTTGCACGAGGGTTGGATCAGAACGGGAGCCCGATGTCGAGCGTGACGTTCACGTGGAACTCGAGTGACGCAGCTGTAGCGTCGGTAACAAGTGCGGGGGTCGTAACTTCTGAAGCCGACGGGGCAACATCGATAACAGCCTCGTCGGGCGGCGTGACCAGCACTCCTGTGGCCGCCACGGTTCAGACGTGGGTGTCCTTGTCCGCCGGCGAAAACCACAGCTGTGCGCTGACGCCCGCCGACGAGGCATACTGTTGGGGTGAGAACGGGGTCGGTTCACTCGGGACCGGGGGGCCAGGCGGGGAAAGCAGTACGCCGCTGCTCGTGTCGGGCGGCCACGCTTGGCAGAGTATCGTGCTGGGGATGCCCTATACTTGCGCACTGACTCTCGGTGGCGCGGCCTACTGCTGGGGAAGGAACGAGGTCGGACAGCTTGGTGATGCGACAACGTTGAACAAGAATGTGCCCACCCAAGTGAGTGGAGGGCTGACCTTCCAGTCGATAGTCCCTGGCACTTTTCACACGTGCGGGCTCACGGCTGGTGGTGTAGCGTATTGCTGGGGTTTGAATTCGTCGGGGCAGCTGGGCGACGCATCGTTCACCGACCGGAGTAGCCCGGTGCTGGCCGCCGGCGGGATGACATTCCAAACGCTGGCACTTGGCAGTAATTCCACCTGCGGGCTCGACC
>JBDGXD010000273.1:0-7179 GCA_039584755.1 Gemmatimonadota bacterium | reverse complement strand
TAGTGTTCGTGAACCACATAGCGACACCAAAGCTGGTGCCAAACGTGGCTGCTGGTTGGTTCTACCGTTGGCGAGAGGACTTTTCGGCGGTCGAGTTCGTGCGGTTCGGCGGCGGCCTTACCATCATCTTCGACCCTGTGCACACGCTGACGCTGCAGTATTTCGTCGGTGCGTTCAACCGCGGCAATCGCTGGACCTGGAGTGGGATACCACTGGTGCAGCTCACGATCAACGTCCGGAGCGACTGGAAATACGTACCGGCCAAGCTGATCAATTTCTGAGAGTTAGGAGCGATGATGAACCGGCTAATAGTGTTCTTCATACTTGCGGTGGTGTTCGTTCCCGGTGCTGACGCACAAACCACCTTCAAGTTCGGCGGCTACGTGAAGCTCGATGTGTTGAACACCAAGTACTATGACGGCAACGTTGCGCCGGAGAGCCCGCTCAGGGACATACACTTCCCGGCGGCTATTCCGGTGGGCTCGGACAACGACATCTTCTCCAACCTCGACTTCCACGCCAAGGAGTCGCGCTTCAACTTCGATGTGCGCACCAGGTTCGCCGAAGATCACGAGGTGCACGCATACGTAGAGTTGGACTTCCTGCTGGCAGGGCAGGGTGATGAGCGGGTGAGCAACTCGTTCAACCCACGGCTGCGTCACTTCTACTTCGAATACCGCAACTGGCTGTTCGGCCAGACGTGGTCCACGTTCATGATAGTGGCGCCGATCGTAGACGACCTGGACTTCGGTGGCACGGCAGACGGCTTCATCTTCAACCGCCAACCCATGGTACGCTTCACCACGGGCCCGTGGCAGTTTGCTGCCGAGAATCCTGAAACGACGCTGGAGCCGTTTGGCGGCGGTGGCCGAATCGTGACCGAATCGTCCACCATTCCTGACCTGGTCGGTCGCTACAACCTGAACGGTGATTGGGGCACCGTATCGCTGGCCGGCATCATCCGCCAGCTGAAGCACGAGTTCGATACCAGCGGTACAGCCGAAGCAGAGAATGCGATGGGCTTTGGTGTGTCGGGTGGCGGTAGGATCAATGTGTTCGAGCGCGACGACGTGCGGTTCCAGGTCTCGGCTGGCGCAGGCCTCGGCCGCTACGCCGCATTTAACTACGTAAACGCGGCGGTGATAGGGGACGACCAACGCGTCAACTCGATTCCGTCATTCCTCGGCTTTGTCGGTTACCGCCACTTCTGGAGCGAGACGTTGCGAACCAATGTGAACGTCTCGGGTATCTTCGTAAACAACGACGAGACACTCACTGGAACTGGAGTCAACCAATCGGCGTACAGTTTCTCCGGCAACTTGATATATTCGCCGATACCGGCATTGTCGTTCGGCGCGGAGTTGATGCGGGCATACCGCAAGCTGGAATCAGGTACGGTCGGCAAGTTCGATCGGCTGCAGTTGTCGGGGAAGTATGATTTCAGTCTTTCGATTGGGAATTAACGCGTACAGCGTGCACTATAAGGAAGATCCTTAGATCAGGAGTAGAGAGATGAAAGCAGGAAACACGTTAGTGACGGGAGCCTTGGCCGTGATGGTATCCGGCTGTGGCCCCAGTATCAACGTGTCGAGCGATTGGAATCCGGCGGTGGACTTCTCCGCCTACGAGACCTTCGCAGTGTTGGACGCGGCCGGTGAAGGGGTGCAATTGAACCAGATCCAGACGCAGCGAGTCAAGACCGCTATCGCAACCGCGCTGGAAGCGAGCGGGATGCGCCGGGTAGACAACCCTGATAACGCCGACGCTGCGGTGGGGTGGCAGATCACCACCGACGAGAGATCGTCGTTTCAGACAGTCAGCACTGGTTGGGGTAGTTATGGCAGGTACGGCGGATATGGGAGATATGGGGGTGGGTGGTATGGTGGCGGTCCCACCATGACGACCAGCACGACCACGGAGACCCGCTACGAAGTGGGTACCATGGTGATCGCTCTGTTCGATGAGGCAACCGACGAGATAATCTTCACCAGCACCGGCTCCAAGAAACTAGAGACAGCGAACATGAACCCGGAGGAAGCCCAGGCTCACGCCAATGACGTTGTGGCGACGATCCTGAGGGATTTCCCGCCAGGCGGGTGACGGAGTGAGCGGCCGCTGATTCCTACGGTTCGCGACAGTAGTTGATGTAGCAGCGGCAGGGCTACGTCCACTAGCCGCTCCCGGATTGTGAACGATCACGGATTTTCGCATATGCGGACCCCGTGCTCGTTCACATCCGAGTATTATTCGCGACCGTACGAGGGTTATCCGCGGCCGTCAATCCGCGATCGTTGACAATCATCCGCGGCCGTCAAACTCCACCCCATACATTCCGTACGGAAGTTGATCGACTTTGCCATGTATAACGTTATCCGTTATACTACATAATGATCCGGTCGTTCGCTGATCAAGGAACGCGGGACGTCTTCGACGACGTGTCGTCAAAGGCAGCTCGCAAGGCATGCCCTCCGGATGTTAAGAGAGCGACGCAGCGCAAACTAGATCTCCTCAACCAGGCTCACGAGCTTGGCGACCTGAGGGCTCCACCGAGCAACAGGCTCAAGGCGCTCAGGGGAGATCGGCGTGGACAACACAGTATCCGCGTGAACGACCGATATCGCATCTGCTTTCGGTGGACCGACACCGGACCGGAAGATGTAGAGATAGTCGACTATCACGCGTAGGTGGAGGACAACAACATGACCACACTGCCAAGGAACCGGCCGCCCACGCACCCCGGCGAGATGTTGCGTGAGGAGTTCCTGATACCGCTCGGAATGAGCCAGATGGAACTGGCAAAGCGGATACGTGTTTCCTATCCCCGCGTGAACGAAATCATCAACGGAAAGCGTGGCATAACGCCGGACACTGCGCTCCGGCTAGCCCGATTGTTCGGCACCAGTGCAGAGTTCTGGCTCAACGGACAGCGGAACTGGGATCTGTGGCATGCGATGCGCTCCCCAGACGCAAGAGTTATTCGCCGGATCAAGCCGGTTGCGGCTTGATGTCCACTCATCAGCGCGATCCCGCCTAGCTCGTTGTCCCATCGAGCGAGGGGATTCCGACTGTCGCGGAGCTCGTTTAAAGGTCGTCAGCCCGTGCGCCATCGGGCGCTTACTATCCCGCGCAGCAGAGCCGCCTAGCGTGACAGACTCCAATGCCCGTGGATAACTCAGACTCCTATCGCTTCGGCTACAGCCACTCATGAGACAGCCCTTCCTCCTAGCGGTCTTTGTTCTCCCGGCCGTAATCGCCTGCAGCGGATGTCGTGGCCAGACTCCGCGAGCCCCAGCCGACATGACATCCATTACTGCCGCTGCCCTGAGCGAGCATCTCGAAGTGTTGGCGCACGACAGCCTAGGTGGCCGTGGATCGGCGCAACCCGGTTACCTCGAGGCGGCGCGCTACACCGCCGAGGTCATGAGAGAAGCCGCCCTCGCCCCAGCCTTCGTAGACGCCGATGGCGAGGCTACCTACTTGCAGCCGGTACCACTGGCTCAGTACGAGTTCTCCGACGCCGATGCGCTGACCATTAGTACGCCACGCGGTGCAATGAAAACGCAGCCGTCAGACACTACGTTCGCAGTGCTGTACCCTGGGCGGCTGGAGCGCAAGGTGCAGGATGCAAAGGCGGTGTTCCTCGGCTTTGGCATTCACGAGCCCGAGCAGGGTTGGGACGATTTCGCGGGCCTCGATCTACAAGGTGCAGTCGCCATATTGCAGGCCGGCCTCCCCGAACCTGGAGACCAACCCGAACTACCTGAAGCCGTGCGCCGCGCAGCGGGTGGCGATGCAGACGCCCAGGCCCAGGAGGCGTTGAGTCTCATGATCGAGCGCGGTGTGGCAGCAGTGTTGGTGGTGCCGGATAGCTCGTTGCTCAGCCTGTGGGACGACGTACTCAATCAACGAGTGTTCGTGCGCGCGCTGGAGTACTCGGAAGGCCTGATGAGTGCACCGGACGTGCCGGTACCGGTCCTGTTGCTGCATCCCGATTTCATCCCCAAGCTATTCGCCGGGCGGGAGTACGATCCCGTGGCGCGAACCGGATCGTACGACACTTTCGTGTTCGACAGTCTGTCTATCGATATCGCCTTCGAAACGAGTCGCACTGTCGTGCAGTCTCCCAACATCGTGGGTCTCATTAGGGGAACCGACCCGGCGCTGCGCGACGAGTACGTGGTGGTCGGTGCTCATCTCGACGGCTTGGGCATCCTGGGGGGAGAGATCCACAACGGCGCGAACGACGATGCGAGCGGCGTCGTTGCAGCGCTGGAACTCGGGCGTGTCTTGGCTCGAGATCCGCCGCGCCGCTCCGTGCTGATCGCGCTATTCACAGGGGAAGAGGCGGGACACATAGGCTCGGTCTACTTTGTCGATCATCCTCCCGTACCACTCGATCAGATGGTGTCGAACCTGAACCTCGAGCACTACGGTCGACTCGAACGGGCTCGCCGGTGTGACGTCGTTGGCCCCGCCGAGCTAGTCGAGCTGGTGGCGGACGTGCGAGGGGACATCCCGCTGGACCTCAGGCCTTCAACCGAAGCGATCCGTGGGGCCGACCAGTGGACGTTCTTCACGCGAGACATCCCCGCCGTCAACATCGGCTGCGGATCGTTCGCTGACTACCATACCCCTCGCGATGACGCCGACCGCATCGATTTCGAGTTGCTGGAACGCAATACACGGCTCGCCTATGCTGTAACACTGGAGTTGGCCGGGGGACGGGAACCGTAGGGGCCACGGAGACTAACGACCAAGGAATCTGCGGCCGCGGATGACATTAATACGGACACGGATGTTTCCGGTGCTGGCCTAGACAATCCGCGATCGTACGAACATTATCCGCGGTCGCCCTTTCCACAAATACTAACGTCCGTGACCGTCTGTGTCCGTGGCCGATTAATTCCGTGAACGCTTGTGTCCGTGGCCGCATGTCCACCCTCCCCTTGACCCCAATCGGACCCCCCTTTACCTTGCCATCTATGCATAGCTAGGTAGGTATAAGTGCCGAGGCAAAAGAACGACATCCTGCAGGGAACCCTAGTCCTATTGATACTGCGTGCCCTCGAGGCGCGACCGAGGCTGCACGGGTACGCCCTCACCAACCACATCCAAACCGTCTCCGCCGAACTGCTCCGTGTCGAGGAGGGGTCACTATACCCTGCCCTGCACCGTATGGAACAGGAAGGCTGGCTCAAGAGCACCTGGGGCACAACGGAGAAGAATCGTCAGGCCCGCTTCTACTCGCTCACGGCTGCAGGACGCAAGCAGCTGAAGCACGAGCGCGATAACTGGGAGCGGCTCACCAAGGGTGTGAATCGCGTTCTCAAAGAAGCGTAGCCCAGAGCGAGCTGGGAGGGAGCTCTTCATGGCGTGGCACACGAGACTACTAAACTTCATTCGTCATAGACGACTGACACCCGACATCGAACGTGAGGTCGCGTTTCATCTCGCCGAGCGCACAGACGATCTGATGGCGCAGGGCATGAGCACGAACGAGGCGATGCGCGAGGCCCGACGTCGGTTCGGCAACCCAAAACTGCCGCGGACTCGCGCGGATGGACCAGACGTCTTGACATGGCTCGAGTCCGTCGTGGCCGACATCAGGTACGCACTGCGCTCGTTGCGTCGTAGCCCCGGATTCGCGACAGTCGCGGTTCTATCTCTCGGTCTCGGGATTGGTGCAAACACGGCTGTATTCAGTCTCTACAACGCGCTGGTTCTCAGAACGCTGCCCGTATCCAACCCGGAAGAGCTTGTACAAATCACCTTTGGCGACGGTAGAACCTCGTTCCTTTGCGTTCAGCACCAGCAACTTCGACCTGGCGAACGGTGGCGAAGAACGCAACGTGCAGGGCTACCTGGTGAGTGGCGACTTCTTCCGCACACTCGGCGTAGTGCCGGTGTGGGGCCGACTCATCTCGAATGGTGATGACTACCGCGGCTGCCCTGCGACCGCAGCGGTGAGCTACGGCTTCTGGCAACGTGAGATGGGCGGTGATGCCAATGCGGTCGGATCGTCGCTGGCGCTCAACGGCACGCCATTCTCCGTTGTAGGAGTGGTCGATCCAGCTTTCACTGGCCTGGACGTGGGGCGGGCAAACGATGTGTATGTGCCGCTGTGTTCCCTGCCGCTAGTTGGAAGAGACTATCTGGACATGCGCAGCGCCTGGTTCCTGCGTGTGTTTGGCAGACCAGGGGGCGGTTTGACTGCCGAGCAGGCCAGCGCGCGTCTGGCCGCCCTGTCACCCCACCGAACGGCGTCTCATCATGGCGCGGGCGCTACCGCACTGCTCTGTTGGTCCTGCTCGCGCTCGTGGGAGCGGTACTCCTCATCGCATGCGCTAACGTGGCGAACCTGTTGCTGGCGCGGGCAACGCGGCGACAACACGAGGTCGCAATCCGCCGTGCGATCGGCTCGGGTCGCGCTCGACTCGTGCGATTGCTGGTCACGGAAAGTCTGCTGCTCTCGCTGGTCAGCGCGGTCGTAGCATTGGTATTTGCGCGCTGGGCCAGCGCGCTGATAGTGGGGATGTTGTCGAGCAGCCAAAATGTCTGGTTCGACCTGAGCATCGACGGCAGGGTGCTCGGATTTACCATCGCGATCGCGACCGCCACCGGCTTACTCTTCGGTCTGGCTCCCGCCTTGCGCGCAACCGCCGTTGCACCGCAATCAGCGTTGAGGATGGTCGGGCGAGAGATGGCAGACCGACGCGGCCGGTTCTCAATGGGCAAGCTGCTCGTTGTGGGCCAGTTGGCACTGTCTTTGTCGTTGGTGGTCGGCGCAGGCCTTCTGATTGGCACCCTTACAAGGCTCACCACGCTCGACACGGGCTTCAACCGCAATGGAGTATTGCTCGCCACCGTGGAGAACAGAAATGCGGGCTACTCCCCTGAGGAAGCTCGCATCGCCAACCGCGCAATCCTCGAGCGCCTCCGCGCACTGCCCGGCGTGCAGTCGGCCAGCGCGTCCCGAATCACTCCCATCGGTGGCCCTTCGTGGAACAACATCATCGAGGTAGACGGATACGAACCGCTGGGTGAGCGTGATGCCATTGTGTGGTTCAACGCCACCAGTGACGCATTCTTCACCACGCTGGAAACGCCGCTCCTGGCGGGCCGCGATTTCGATGCGCGGGATGCCCTCGGCTCGGTCCCCGTCGCCATGATCAACGAGAG
>JBDGXD010000272.1:0-11489 GCA_039584755.1 Gemmatimonadota bacterium | reverse complement strand
GGACGAGCACAACGGTTTGCAATGCTTCGGTGTAGGCGACGGCCCGGAGGCCACCGATGATGGTGTACAGCCCGGTCAGCACTATTACGAGGATCGACCCGATCCAGAAACTGTCGAGCGGACCGAAACGCATCTCTGGCAGCAACACGGAGAAGACTATCCCCCCTGCGAAGATGCCCACGGCGATCTTGGTGAGCACATATGCGACCAAGGAAATGATCGACAGTACCCAACGGCTCGACGGACTGAAGCGCTTCTCGAGGAACTCCGGCATCGTGAAGATCTTCGAGCGCATGTAGAACGGCACGAACACCCACCCCAGGATGAGCAGACACCAGGCGTGGAGTTCGTAGTGCGCCATTGCGACACCATCGGTAGCGCCGGAGCCGGCCAGACCTACGAGGTGTTCCGATCCGATGTTGGAGGCGAATATCGAAGCGCCGACGATCCACCAGGCGAGGTTTCGCCCGGCCAAGAAGTAGTCGTCAGCCGTCTCCCTGTTCTTGCGTATCACCCACCACGCCAGCGCGAGGAGGATGCCGAAGTAACCTGCTACTACCAGCCAGTCCAACCAATGCATAGGTCAGCTCACTTCGTTGTAGTGATGTCCCGCCATGGTCAGGACCTGCCGGCCCGTCCGTAGTAGCAGGCGTTCCAGCGTAGTTCCTTCTTGAACTCCGTGAGTGACGTCGCGTCACCGATGGTCAATAGCTCGATGCCGGCTATCTCCGCGAAATCCTCGATGTGGGCCGCGGTGAGCGCCTGACTGAAACCGGTGTGGTGAGCGCCACCCGCCAGAATCCAGGCTGCCGCAGCCGTCTTCAAGTCGGGGCGTGGCAACCATACCGCCCGGGCAACCGGTAACTTTGGCAACTCTTCATCCGGTGGCACGACCTCGACCTCATTCACCACCATGCGGAAGCGATTTCCCATGTCAATTAGCGTCACGTTCACTGCCGGTCCGGTGCGAGCGTCAAACACCAACCGTACGGGATCCTCCTTGCCGCCTATGGCGAGCGGATGGATTTCGAGTGACGGTTGTGCGCCATCGGCAATCGACGGACAGATCTCCAGCATGTGTGCTCCCAGCACCTTCATGCCGTCCGGATCCAAGTGATAGGTATAGTCCTCCATGAACGAGGCGCCGCCAGGCAGACCGGCCGCCATCACCTTCATCGCCCTGACCAACGCCGCGGTTTTCCAGTCGCCTTCGGCACCGAACCCGTAGCCGTCCGCCATCAATCGCTGCACGGCGATTCCCGGCAGCTGCCGCAGGCCGTGCAGGTTCTCGAATGTGTCGGTGAATGCCTTGAAACGACCCTCCTCGAGAAACGTACGCAGACCGAGTTCGATACGTGCCGCATCGCGCAGCGACGCGCGCTGTGCGCCGGATGGACGCAACGATGAAACGACGTCATACTGATCGTCGTACTCCTGCACCAGCGCGTCGACGGCGCCCTCGCTCACCTCGTCCACGCGGGCCACCAGATCACCCAGGCCGTAGCCGTTGACGGCGTAGCCGAAGCGCATTTCGGCTGCGACCTTGTCGCCTTCGGTTACGGCCACGTCGCGCATGTTGTCGCCGAAGCGCGCGATCTTTGCTCCCTGCGCATCATGTCGGGCGCTTGCAGCGCGGCTCCATGTGGCGATTTCCCCGACCACCTCCGAGTCTTGCCAATGCCCGACGATCACCTTGCGCGCCAATCCCATCCGCGTGCAGAGATACCCGAACTCGCGATCGCCGTGCGCCGATTGGTTGAGATTCATGAAGTTCATGTCGATCGTCGACCACGGGATATCGCGATTGAATTGGGTGTGCAGATGGACGAACGGCTTGTGCAGTCTGTGCAACCCACCGATCCACATTTTGGCTGGAGAGAACGTGTGCATCCACAGGATGACACCGATGCAATCGGCGGCCGCGTTTGCCGCCGCGCACACTTGGCGGATG
Organism: Gemmatimonadota bacterium; assembly: GCA_039584755.1. Classification (GTDB taxonomy): domain Bacteria; phylum Gemmatimonadota; class Gemmatimonadetes; order Gemmatimonadales; family GWC2-71-9. Next base: position 9,538 of record JBDGXD010000272.1, on the reverse strand, counting down.
GCGTCAGCCGTCGTCTGGACGGGTAGCGTAACCACTTTGACCGGCATAGAGTCCGCGGAGTCGAACGAGTCGGCAATCTGCCGCGTGTTGTCTGCCACCTGCTGTAACACCTCGTCACCATATAGATGCTGACTGCCGGTAACGAACCATACTTCATATTGCCTGAGGTCGATCATCTATCAATCCTGTCCGTAGTACGCATCCTTGCCGTGTTTGCGCTCGTAATGTTTGTGGAGCACGTGTTGCTCGAGGTCGGGCGCATTTGCTTCGATCACACGAGTGCCAAAGGCCATCTCCGCCACCACTTCCAGCGCGACCGCGTTCAGTACCGACCCGGCTGCATCTCTACCCCAGGTGAACGGCCCGTGCCCCGCAACGAGTACGGCCGGCATCGCGCCCGGGTCGAGTTGTGCGAACCGCTCCACGATCACGCGTGCCGTGTTGGCTTCGTAGGACTGCTCGACCTCCGCCTGGCTGAGCGGGCGGGTGACCGGAACGGAACCATTGAAATGATCGGCGTGAGTAGTGCCGAGGCAGGGGATCTCCTGGCGCGCTTGCGCAAACATGGTAGCGAACCGGCTGTGCACGTGTGTGATGCCGCCAACCTCATCGAAGTGCTGGTACAGCAACAGGTGAGTTGGCGCGTCGGTGGAGGGCCGCAGTCCACCCTCGACGACGTTGCCTTCCAGATCGACAACTGCCATGTGGCCGGGCTCGAGTTCGGCGTAGGGAACACCGCTCGGCTTGATGACTACATGCGATCGAGCCGCGTCGATCCCACTGGCGTTTCCGAATGTGAGTGTTACGAGGCCATGCTCGACCAAGAGCCGATTGGCGCGACAAACTTGCTGTTTGAGTTCTTCCAGCATGGCCTATCCCTTACGAGTGCGGTCGCGAATTGCAATGAGTGATTTCATTACGTGGCCCTGCGCGTGCGCTGCCGTGCCGAACGAATCGTGTAGCTGCTTGTAGAGCTCATACAGCTCCGCGTAGACGGCCGCTGCGGCCTTGCGCGGTCGGTAGACCTTGCCAGGTGCGTGAACCATCTTGCGTTGCGCGCTCTGGATCCTACGATAGGCGCCACCGGCGACCGCACCGAAAATGGCGGCTCCCAAGGCGCACGTCTGTGGCGAATGACTGACCTTCATTGGACGATTGCACGCGTCGGCATAGGTCTGCATAATGAACGGGTTCTTCTCCGCTATGCCACCGCAGTTAACCACATCCTTTACCGCGACGCCGTATTCCTCGAACCGATTGATGATGGTAAGGGCGCCGAACGCTGTGGCTTCCACCAGGGCGCGATACACTTCCGGCGCGGATGTGCTGAGTGTTTGACCCACGAGCAGCCCGGTCAGCCTCGGGTCCACCAGCACCGTGCGGTTGCCGTTATTCCAGTCCAGCGCAAGCAGACCACTCGCGCCGGGCCGGATTCTTTCCGCCGCGCGGGACAGGCTCAAGTGTGAGTCACCTTTGGCCGTGTATTGCTGCGGAGCGAGTTGGTTCGCGAACCAATTGAAGATGTCCCCAACGGCCGACTGCCCCGCCTCCAGGCCGTACATACCCGGGATGATCGACCCAGGCACGATACCGCAGAGGCCCGGGATGTCCGGTAGTGGCTCGTCCATGGGAGCGACCATCGTATCGCAGGTGCTCGTGCCGATGATCTTGACCAGGGTCCCGGGCTTGATGCCTGCGCCCACTGCACCCATGTGCGCATCGAAGGCACCCACTGCCACCGGGACGCCGGCCGGCAAGCCGACTTTTCGCGCCACTTCCGTACTGAGTCCACCGGCTTTGCGATCTGCCGGCACGGCTCGCTCAGCGTAGCGTCTTCGCAGCGGGGCAAGGTCGGGATCCAGCGACGCCAAGAAGCGCTCGGAGGGTAACCCTCCCCAGTCGTCGTGGTACATAGCCTTGTGCCCGGCCGCGCAGATGCCCCGCTCCAGCCGGTGGGGATCGGTGTTGCCCGTGATGAAGGCCGGCATGAAGTCCGCAAGCTCGACCCACCCGTAGGCTGCCTTGAAGACTCTCGGGGCGCTCCGCCTGCAGTGCAGGATCTTCGACCAGTACCACTCGCTGCTGTAGACTCCTCCGCATTTGGCCAGGTAGCGGTCGGGATTCTTGGCTGCCTTGGCAGTGATCTCGGCCGCCTCGGCAAAGGCGGTGTGGTCCCTCCACAGCCAGGCGTGCGCGGCAAGTTCTCGGCGAAACTCGCGGTGCAACGCGAGAGGCATCCCGTCGCGAGCCACAGGGATGGGTGTTGATCCCGTGGTGTCGATTCCGATGCCGACGACGTTCTCGACCAGGAACCCTCGCGTGCGCTTCGCGGCGGCGACGGCACGTTTCACCGAGGCAAAAAACCCCTCGATGTAGTCGGCCGGGTTCTGGCGGGCGAGGTTCGGATTCTTGGTGTCGAGGAGGATGCCGGCCTCACCACTGGGGTACTTCCAGACGTGGGTAACAACTTCGGATCCGTCTGCAACGTCAACGACAAGAGATCGCACGCTGTTGGTGCCGAAATCAACGCCGATGGCGAATCGTCTACGGTAAGCAGTCACGGCCCGGCCTCCGATCAGCAAGACGTCCCGCACCACTGCAACCTCGGGTGGCGCTGTGTTGAATCCTGGTGCAGTATCATGCCGTCGGATCGGTACTGATGCTAGGGGAGGAACGCCAAGTGATCCAAGCAGTGGTCTTTGACATGGACGGGCTGCTCGTGGATAGCGAACCGGCGTGGTTCGAGGCCAGACGCGAGCTGCTCTCGCAATTCGGGAAGCGCTGGACCGATGCAGACCAGGAACGCCTGATGGGCGTCAGGACGTCGACGTGGGTCGACTACCTGAGTAGGGGGCTCGAGGGAGCTATGCGTTCGGAAGAGGTGTTGGACAACATCGTTGGGATCATGGCTGCATCGTACGAGCGTGGCGAGGTTCCTCTCCTTCCCGGAGCGACCCAAGCGCTGGAGTACTGCGTCGCCAGATACCGAGTCGGGCTGGCCTCGGGTTCCCCCAGATTGCTGATCGACGCGGCGCTCACGGGCGCCGACTGGCAGCGATACTTCGAGGAGGTCGTGTCGAGCGACGAATGTGCCCATGGCAAACCGGCCCCAGACGTCTATCTCGAGATTCTGAGCCGAATGAGCGTGAGTGCTGAGCAGGCCGTGGTAGTAGAGGACTCGTCGGCTGGCATCCTTGCCGGCAAGGCAGCCAACGCGAAGGTGATCGCGATCCCTCGTGGCTACACTTCATACGACGATCCGGCGATCGGAAAAGCAGACGCGCGAATTGCGTCCCTGCATTCGCTGCCGGAGGCCCTCGAAGGGATGCAGAGTAACAACGTCGGTTGACGCCAATGGCGTCGTATCCAATGACCAAGCTGGTGTCTGTGAGAACGGGGCTGATGGGATTGGCACGACCCTGCTGAATTAGGGGATGGACTGCAAATCTCCGAGAGCCCATTCATAGTAGCGGCGGCGTCCCAGCCACCAACTCGGAGTTCGAAGGCCTCGATCCAAGCGCTGGACAGCTCCAATCCCACGGCACATACTCTCGAGGGATGGATTGAAATCCCCGTGCTGAGAAGTCCCCAAGGGATGCATTGAACTATGCTGATCGAGCACTGGGCCGTACGGCCCTGCAACACGGCAAGGGAGCAACGATGAACTCGTCCACGTACGTCGCCTTTCTCTGCGTGTTCTTCGTGTTTGTGACGACGAGCGCAGACGCACAACGGGAAGATCCGAGGCATCCGAGCTGGGACGTCTACCACAACACCGCCGACGCGTACGCGTTGCTACACTACTCGTGCTCGAGATCACCAACAAGGAAACGGGCGATGCGTTGGAGAAACCGGCGTACTACTACGACGGCAACATCCACGCTGGTGAGTTGACCGCCGCTGAGGTGGCGCTGCACTTCACGTGGTACGTGCTCGACAACTATGGCAGTGATCCGCGGGTCATGCGCTTGCTCGACACGCGCACGCTCTACGTCCGTCCCAAGTTCAATCCCGACGGCGCTGACGTTGCACTCAACACGCTGCACAACCCGCGCAGCACACCGAGACCTTATGACGAGGATGTCGATGGACTGCGGGACGAAGACCCGCCAAACGATCTAGACGGTGATGGGTTCATCACTCAGATGCTCGTGGCAAGTCCGACCGGCATGTGGAAGAGAAGTGCTGAAGATGCACGCGTAATCGTGAGGCGTTTGATTGACGAGCTGGACGGCGAGTTCTTTGACGTCTACTCGGAGGGGGTCGATGACGACGAAGACGGTGACTTCAACGAAGATGACGTCGGCGGCATCGATATGAACCGTAACTTCCCCCGCAACTGGGGGCTCGAATTCGAGCAAAGCGGCGCCGGGCCGTATCCCCTATCGGAGCCCGAGACTCGTGCGACAATCGAGTTCTTTCATGCACATCGCAACATCACGGGAGTCTTGCACGGTCACACATCGGGCGGGTTCCTCTTCCGTCTCCCCTCAACAACGTCCTGGGACAACTACAACATGGCGGACCAGAACCTGATTATAGAACTGGCCGAGATGTTTCGCACTACCACCGGTCAACCGGTTCAGCCGAGCTACACCAACCCGCGCTCGCATCGACACGGCACACTAATCAGCTGGGCATACTGGGATTTTGGCGTGGTCGGAACGGTGCCAGAGTTCTGGGGCGGGTTCGGGCAGGACCACGACGGAGATGGTAGGGTTAGCGAAGCCGAACGGTTCCGCTGGAACGAGGAGGAGCTGGGTGGCGAGGGCTTCAGTGACTGGACCTCGTTCAACCATCCCCAACTTGGCGCGGTTGAAATCGGTGGATGGCGATCCAGGTTCACACGCCAGAACCCCCCACCGCATTTACTCGAGGCCGAGATACAACAGTATGTGCCATGGATGCTATGGCTCGCTGAGGTTAGTCCCAGAGTTGTCATCAAAGATGTGTCTGTGAGCCCGATAGGAGGCGACGACGTCTTCAAGGTGTCGATGGTCGTTGAGAACGAAGGCTACCTACCAACGAACATCACGCAGCGTGCCCTCGATGCAGAAGTGGCGGTGCCCGTGCGAGCGACAGTGCAACTCACCGATGCGGAATTCATCGTCGGATCGGAGCGAACCTACGTTGGTCATCTATTGGGCACCCGCGACACCCAGCGGCGAACCGGCACGGCGGACGCTCGGCACACGCTCAACTATGTGGTGCGTGTCACCGGGAGTTCACCCACCATGTCCATAGAGGTGCGTTCGGAGAAAGGCGGTGTGCGTCGCGAGCAGGTGAGAATGGGAGGGCGCTAGGCAGCATCTACAATATGTGGGTGCGGCGAGGTCGATTCCTTCCGGAATGAGTACCTTCTTGGGGAGTCCGAGAGGTTGGATCTGTCCCCCAACAGGTCCTGCTGAGGAGAAGACAGCTGCAACAACAACCGCGGTTTCGAAGAACTTCATAGGTGGATGGCAACCGTCAGGACGGGTCCTCTCGTGTTTGGAAGACATAGGTTTCGTGTCGGCGCTGTCAACGCCGGAGGAATTGACTCGTATCCAGCGGGGCGACGGCTCTATTTGACAATGCCCTGATATCGTTTATGAATGGAGTCAATCGGTGGCTTGACGTGACTTTCTTCATCCGCTGAGCTGGCGATTGATCCTAGATTGCAGAGTGGGAAACGTTTGGAGGACTGATTTATGAAACTAGTGGCAAGGAGATTCATTCCTTCGATGATTCTGCTTCTCTTGGGTGCGACACCGATACCACTTGGCGCCACTCAGGGCGAACCCGACCGCCACAAGGTCATCATAGATGCAGACATGGGACAGATGAATGACGATGCAGTCGTTCTCTTTATGCTTGCCAACTCGGATAACATCGACATTCTGGGCCTGACAATCGTTGCCGGAAACACCTGGGTGGAGGAAGGCACCGCCTACGCTTTGCGCCAGTTGGAGGTGATCGACAGAATCGACATTCCCGTTCTGATGGGCGCCAATGAACCGCTCATGGGAAGTCGGCAGTCCTGGCTGGCGGCAGAAGAGACCTTATATGGCAATGTTGAGTACATGGGAGCTTATTCCCGTTCCAAACCTAACTCTTACCTGGATATCAGTCGTGAGCCTTACGGAGGTTATCCTCAGGTTGAACCCTCATCGGAAAACGCCGTTGATTTCATTGTTCGCCAGATATTGGAGAATCCGAACGAGGTCACTCTGTTCGTCATTGGCCCCCCAACGAACATCGCACTGGCAGTGAAGAAGAATCCGGAAATAGTACCGCTCATTAAGAGCGTTTATTACATGGGCGGGGCAATCGACATTCCGGGTAACACATCGCCGGCAGCTGAGTTCAATTGGTGGTTCGACCCGGAATCCGCCAAGATCTGTCTACGAACTCCCTTCAAAGAACAGATCGTGGTTCCAACTGACATCGCCGAACGGTTGTATTTCACAAAGGAACAGCACGACCGCATCATTGATGCTCGAGAAACTCCACTCACCCGTATGTACGAAGAGCTGACGGGACCCAGGTGGATTTCCAACCCGGATCGACGGTCCTATGTCTGGGACTCCATCACGGCCGCGATTTTTCTCAGGCCGGAAATAGTAACGAGGATGGAGGAACGTTTTATCGATATCGATACCAACATAGGTCCTAATTACGGAAGATCCATCGGGTATCGTGAATCACGCAGACGCTCCTTCGCACAGCCTGAGAATTTTCCAGCAGGAACGCAGACAGTTAAGATTGTTTTCGATATCGATCGTGAAGCTTTCTGGAATCTCTACGTCGAATTGATGACAAAACAATGAAGTGGTTGGAGAGTAGCGGCTCAGGTTCCCTCTCCTCTACTATCGCAAGCTGCTCGACCGAGCGAGTTGGGGCCGCCTTGAAGTTCGTGTGCGTTGGAGGATCGTCGGCCCGGCCGTGACGACCAAATGGGAAACGACACTCCTCCTTGTCGTCGCTCGCGGCTTGTGGCCTGATCGCGGAACCGATACTCATCGTTGGCTCAACTTGAGCTCTATTAGCTCATGTACGTTGTTGAGATCGGCCTCATCTCTGATCTCTGTTGTGATTCCTCTGACCTGTCGCCGCGCGCAGGGGAGCGGAGGAGCTTGGTCGATTCCTCTGCCCGCCACTCCCCGCGAGACTGCTCCCCCATTTACGAGCTAGTGGAGTGGTTCAATCAGGTGGATGCTACTCTCCCAGATAGGACAAGTCCCGGCACTTGACCAGGATCTCGCGCTTGGTCTTGCCCGTGTCGTTGATGATCTGGTAGAACTGGTCGAGATACTCCAGCGTGCGCTCGAGCCGGCGTTGTTCCAGCCCTTCCTGCCCGCGCCACAGGTCGTAGATCGCTGCCCGGCGTTCGTTGAACAGATCGAATACGGGCGCAAACTCCTCCCGCGCCCGGCAGATGCCCCAGTAGCGCCGCTGCCGCACGTGACTCACCCCCACTTGCGGCGCCGGTCGCGCGTACGGCGCCGAGATGACACCGGACCAGTCGAAGTCGTAGGGTAGCAGAAACACGGGGCCGGCCATCGTGCCGATGAGCTTCCCGTTGTGACAGCAGCTCCCGTTGCTCGACTTCTGGAACGGGCTCCAGTCGGTGTTGCCGATCAGGTACTGAAACACCTCGACCAACGGCAGGCCGAAGCGGTCGTGCGAGCTCGGAGCGACGGCGGGAACCTGCAGCACTTCCCAGCCGTAGCGGGCGGCAACCATGTCGAACGGCTCGAGCAAGAACATGTATCTGCTCAGTGAGTCGCGCTTGCCGTCGGTGTCGACGTATGTGGCGCGGGCGAGGCGCACGCGCACGCTGCGGTCGCTCAGCAGGTTGAACGTGCGATAGATCAGATACTCCTCGAGCGTGGCCTGCTCGTATTCCGGCTTCTCGTCCCTGCAGTGGGCCACGATCGATACCCGGTTCTGGCCGGCGAACACCGTGTTCTCGACCTGGCGCCGCCGGAAGTTGATGTGGAGGTTGGGGAAGCCGCAGATTCGCTCCTTGAGCCTGAAGTTGCCGCGCGTCTTGGCGCGCATGTCGAGCACCACCGAATCTCCGCGCTCCTCCAGGTAGGACAGCGTGCCGGGATGGTACTCGCTGTCCTGGTCCCGGTCCTCGAAGATCGTGGCGAGCGGCGCCTCGATCCGCAGCTCCAGCACCTCGTGCGAGGTGAATAGCGGAGCCGTCTCGGCGATCCGCCGGAGCGAGTCGGCCGGGGCCTCCTGGGCCGCGAGCCCGGGTGTGGCCAGGAACAGGGCCGCCATTATCTTGCCAATGCGTTTCATACTCCTCTGCACCTCATCCGCGATTGTAGGTCAATCAGAGTAGAACGAGCGAGATGCTCATTTGGTTCCAGCGCCCCCAGAAGCAGCCCGGCGACCGCTTCTCAAGTGTGTTGCGGTTCGCCCAGGCGCTGGAGGCGGAGGTCCTTCCCCCTTCCCCTCCTTCCCCTCCCTGCTGGCTCCTACCAGACGTGGCTCGCGGCACATCGTCAACGCCGGCGTCTGTCCAGACTGTGGGAGATGGGAGCCAGTGACGACGGTGCTCTAGTCTAACCGTGGACGGTCAATCATCGGTCAATTGGGACGTGATGCCGGTCAATAGCTTTCCCACACGGCTTGCGTGTTTTGGCCGCAACGTGAAGCACTAGCCCCGAACGCCGCGAGACGCTCGGGGCCTGTTTGCCTTTTCCAGTTCTCTCAGTACCTACTTGCGTTCCCGCTGTTGTAGTTGTCTCGCATGAGCGTCGGCCATGGCGAATCGGCGAGTCCGCTACTGGCACTGTAGACAGCGTATAGGCGGCCGTCCAAGGAACCGAAGTAGATCGTGCCGTCCCGTGCAATCGCAGGTGTCGAATTGACGAAATGACCGGTCGCGAACGTCCACTTCGGAGTGCCGGCCGGCCGGTCGGCAACCTCGACGACTTCATCGCCGCCGCCCGCTGGCCCGAGAACGACTAACTTTCTCCACCGCGCCTACCCAGACCGCGAGGGCACTAGCGCCTGGGTCGGCACACCGCTATCGCGCTCACAACGGGATGGGTTCGCTTGATCTGCATACTGCATGGTTATTTGCTCGAGGGGTCTGGCAGCAACCTTTGGACCCGTGCGATAGTGCGCGCGTTGTGCCGTGATGGACAAGCTGTCCATTTAGTGTGCCAAGAGCTCCACCCGGACATTTATGACTTCATCGCCGCGGCCTACGTTTATGAGACCGACGGCGCCGTGACGAAGTTGTTCGAACGGGAAACGCCCTATGCTGCGGATTGCGTGATGCACAAGCCGCGGCTGGGCGAGACCCTGCCCGTTTATGTGCCTGACCGGTACGAGGAATTTGCACATGCGGTCCCCATGGTCGAGCTGCCGGATGAGGCGATCGAGGACTATCTGGGTCGTAACGTCGCTGTCGTCGAACGCGTCGTGCGGGCTCACGGGGTTGAGTCCATGCATGCAAACCACGCTGTGCTCATGTCGGTCGTGGCCCAACGAGTGAGTGCTGCGACCGGCGTCCCCTTCGCCATCATGCCGCATG
>JBDGXD010000271.1:0-6031 GCA_039584755.1 Gemmatimonadota bacterium | reverse complement strand
CGCCGACTACCTCCCAGTATTCGGTGCTGTCTCCTTGCTCTTTTATCCGGCGGCCGACCACCGAACTGACGTCAGGCCAGAACTGGCGGGCCAGTGTTTCGCTCACGACAACTCCGCGAAGCCCGTCCTCGCGGTCTGCCCAGGTGAGGCCTCGTCCCTCGAGCAGGCGAATGTCCATTGTCTGGAAGTAACCGGGGCTTACCTGTTTCCGGTCTACCAGCATGCCCAATTCACCCGGTGGAGTCGGGTTCTCCTCGGTTGCCATCGGGCCGGCCGATTTGCTGTCGGTGAGCGGAACCGCGGTGATCAGAGCCGCAGAGCTGACACCGGGGATCGCGGCCATCCGATCCTGCAGCTGCCGGTGGAAGAGTCGTACGGCCTCCGTGTCATCCCACTCGGCCCCTGGTAGTGCGACTCGGAACGTGAGTCTGTCTGCGCTATCGAAGCCGGGATCCACGCTCCTCAGCTCCATGAAGGTCCGAGCCATGAGGCCTGAGCCCACGAGCAGCACCAGCGCCAACGCAACCTGGACGACCACCAGGAGACTCCGGGTCCGCTGGCGCTCTCGGCCGGACGTGGTGGCTTTCCCGCCCTCTTTCAGCGTGCTCGAAAGCCCGCTGCCAATACGTCCGAACGCGGGGAACAGGCCGAACAGGAGGCCGGCACCTATGGAGATTGCCGCCGTGAAAACCAGTACGCTCCCGTCAATCCCGATTTCGAGCGTGCTGGGGATCGCCACCGGGGCGATTGTCAGCAGTCCCTTTATTCCGAAGTACGCCATTGCCAGACCGAGGAGGCCCCCGCCGATGGCCAGCGTCACGCTCTCGGTGAGGTATTGGCGCACGATGTCGCCGCGACTCGCACCCAGGGCGACCCTCAGCGCCAGCTCGCGTTGCCGAGCCTCGGCTCTCACCAGAAACAGGTTCGCCACGTTTGCGCAGGCGATCAGCAGAACGAAGCCCACCGTGCCCAGGAGGATCCAGAGAGCCTGGCGCATGTCTTCCACGTAGAGTTCCTTGAGTAGCTTCACGTCCGGCGCCAAGCCCGCCTGCTCGATGATGTCGCGCGACAGTTCCTCGGGATTTGCGTCAGCAAACCGGTACAGGATGTCACGCATCTCCGCCTGGGTTGATTCCAATGTGGCAGAGGGGCTGAGCCGACCCACGCCTATGAGGCCGAGGCTCCCCATGACTGGGTTGGCCATGTCAATCTCGATGGGTGTCCACACGGTCGCCTCGGCGGGGAAATCGAAGCCCTCCGGCATCACACCGATCACCCGCCGCATTACGCCGTCCATCTCGACCGACTGCCCGACGATTCCCTCGTCACTGCCAAAGGATTGTTGCCAGAGCCCGGAACTCAAGACGACTACGGGTTCGGCACCTAGGTGATCCTCCCCTTCGGCAAAGCCCCTGCCCAGCATCGGGTGAACTCCCATCACATCGAAGAACGTCTGTGTCACACGTGCTGCCCTGAGGCGCTGCGGTTCGCCATCGGTTATCAGGTTGATCGTGTGATCCCCGAATACCGTGAAAGCGGACAGGGTCCTGAAGTGTTCCTTGTAGAACAGGTACATCCCTTCGGAGTGCGGGACCAATGGGAGGTTGAGGCCTGGAGCAACGTGATTCACAGAGAGAATCCTGTTGCTCTCGGGGAACGGCAGGGGGTTCAGCAGAACACCGTCCACCACGCTGAAGATTGCAGTGTTGGCACCGATGCCTACAGCCAGGGTCACCCCGGCAAGCGCGGTGAAGAACGGCTTGCGAATCATGGTCTTCAGTGTGAATCGAATGTCTCGGATCAAGCCTTCCATGGTCCATCCTTCCTTGCGCAAATACCACGCGTCGGGGAGTGCGCCCAGCGCGTGTCTCAATTGCTTGAGCGGTGTTGCGGTCAACTCGGCGTTCCATTCCTCCACCCAGTCACCGCGGTATTCACCCGGAACGAGCAGAGAGACCAGCCGCACCCAGGAACGTGCCAGCCGCATCAGGCTTCCTTGGGGTTGGTGCCGAACTGGCCGAGCAGCTGCCGCATTTCCTCTAGCTTGGCCTCAGCCTCGGGCAATGATCGGCGCCCTTTGGTGGTGAGGTGATAGGTACGTCGCCGCGGTCGGCCGGCGGCGTGCGCCTCCTTCTCGGTCTCCCATCCCGAGCCGAGCAATCCGGCCCTTTCCAGCCGTCGCAGTGCCGGGTACACGGTTCCGCTCGGCATTCCGCAGGACTCCATGACATCGAAGCCGTACTTATGGCCTGATGCCACTGCCTTCAGAACGAGCGCGGTGATCTGGGTCATGCGAACTGACGCCATCGTTGTCTCCAAGGAGGCTTGTCCGGTACACTCCCGGCCCGGGTGTGCTGTTTTCTACATAGCCCCTACGGCGGGGGGGGCTGATCAGTTTCACGCGGGTGGGGTAAGACGAAGTAAGACGGTGGAGTGCGGCGGCCCGGGCGGTGTGCGAGCTAGTGGACCGGCTGCTTGAGGCGAACGGGGAGGTGGAGGAGGCGTGTAGGCCGGGCAGCCTGGATGGGTGAGCGTGGGGTTATAACCCAGGAACGCCGCTATCACTTCAGACTTCGGACTTCGACATTCATCATTCAGCCTTCCGGCTGATCTCGACCTTGAACTGGAAGGCTGAATGTCGAAGGCCGAATATCGAAGGCTGAAGTGTGCGCAGCGACAACTTCCCCGATACAGACTCCTATCGACCCTTCCCGTTCACCTCACTCCGTCCGCATCACCTCCACGGGGTGTGTGCGGCTGGCCCTCAGGGCCGGGAGGCCGGCAGCAGCGACGGCGGCCAGACCGAGGCACAGCAAGGACACCGCCATCAGGATCGGGTTCTTGGCACCCACTCCATACAACAGGCTCTGCAGGGCACCGGAGACCCCCCAGAAACCCACCAGCCCGACTCCCGCTCCGACGATGGACAGGAATAGACCCACCCTGAGAACGAGCCAGACGACCTCTGCCGGCCTGGCGCCGAGCGCTAGACGGATGCCTATGTCCCGGAGCTTCTGACCCACGAAGAAGTTCATGATGCCGAAGGTCCCCGCCGCGGCCAGCGAGAGGGCCACCAGGGCAAAGATCCCGAAGATGCGGGTGGTAGCCCTACGGCTCCGTGCCGCTGATTGGTAGAGGTCGTTGCCGGTGAAGATCCGCGTGAGAGGCCGATGAGGGTCGAGCCGCGAAAACTCCTGTCGCAGGGTGGGAACGAAGGCGAGCGGATCCCCAGCGGTTCGAATGGCCAGCCAGCGGTTGCGCTGGGACGGAGGGAAGAACGGAAGGTACATTCCCGGCCCGGCAGCGGTTTCCAGGCCTCGTTGCCGCACGTCCTGCACCACCCCCACGACCACGGCTTCGAGCCACGGGTCGGCAGGGGCATTTGCCCAGATCCGTTTGCCCAGGGCACTCTTACCGGGCCAACGCTGTGTGGCGAAGGTCTCGTTTACCACTACTCCCAGGGCACCCTCTGTTTGGTCCTCAGGTGCCAGGTCTCTCCCCTGTAGCAAACGAATTCCCATGGCGTCAAAGAAGCCCGGTGAAACAGGATTCATGTGGGTGGAGGGGACAACCGCGTCCGGATCGTATTCCTGTCCCTCGGACAGCAGGTCGCTGGTCCAGGTGCCGCTGAGGGGAAGGGTGGTGGTCGCTCCAGCCTGCGACACGCCCGGAAGCGCCCGGACCCCAGCCAGAAGCTCCTCTAGGAAGGGATCGCGTTGGATGTTGTTCTCACTCGGCTCCGAGGCTTGCAGGTACCCGGCTACCAGTACCTTCTCCGGCTCCGCCAGCTCCCGGTGGGCGGTGGCCGCCCGCAGACTCTGCAGCATCAGTCCTGCCCCATCCACCAGGATGAAAGCGAGGGCGAACTGGACCACCACCATGGATCCCAGGAGCGTCCCCCGCATGCGACCTGGGGTGAGGCCGCGGGCGCCTTTCTGGAGCGTGCTCCCCACGGCCAGGCCGGAGCAGACCAGGGCCGGGATAGCGCCGGCGAGGAGGGTTGTGAGGAGGGTCGCCCCACAGGTTGTCAGTACCACCAAACCATCTACCCGGATCCTCTCTCCCCGCAGGAGGCTCGCGGGTAGGAACCGGACCAGGAGATCCGATCCGAACCACGTCAACAGCAGCCCGATCCCTCCCCCAACGAGAGCCAGCGTCAGGGCTTCTGTGAGCATTTGCCGAGTGAGACGGCCCCTGCCCGCACCGAGAGAAGCCCGGATGGCCATCTCGAACCGTCGGCCCAGGTTGCGGGCCAGCAGGAGTCCGGCCACGTTCGCGCAGGCCAGGAGGAGCACGAGGCCGGTGATGCCGAAAAGGATCCAGAGTCGCCGGGGCGAGCTGCCCAGCACAATGTCTCGCAAGGGAACGATCTGGACCACCCTGTGCCCGTTTGTTTCCGGATACTCGGAGGCAAGGCGGGCCGCAATCCCGTTCAGCTCTGCGCGGGCTTGTTGCAGGGACCAACCCTCGCGCAGGCGGCCGACTACTCTGAGGTAGTAGGATCCTCGGCTCTGCGTGGCCGGGTCGAGGGAGATTGGAAGGACGATGTCGTGGTCGGTGAGGCCTCCCCAGTCCGGGAACCGGAATCCCTCTGGCAGGATGCCGATCACGGTCCAGGGCTCCTGGTTGATGAGGATGGTACGCCCCACCGTGCCCGGCTCCGATCCGTACCGTCGCTGCCAGAGGCCGTGGCTGATCACCGCCACCCTGGCAACCGAGGTCCCACCTTCCTCCGGCGCGAACAGTCGCCCCCGGAACGCGCTGGCACCCAGAGCCTGGAACACCTCGGCCGATGTGCGGATCCCCCGCAACTGTCCCGGGTCCCCGTCTCCCGACAGGTTGACTGACTGAGGCACAAGAGGTCCCCAAGCCTCAAAGGAGCTGCTTCCCTCCTTCAGGTCCAACCAATCCGGTGCCGAAAGAGGATTGAAGTTGTAGCCCTCCCAGGGCGTCCACACCGTCACGAGCCGGCCCGGCTCGGGATAGGGCAGCGGAGTCAACACCACGGAGCGAAGCACGCTGAAGATCGCCGAGTTGGCGCCGATCCCGAGAGCGAGCGTAACGACCACGACCAGGCTGAACGTGGGATTCCTGACGCATTGCCGCAGTGCAAAGGCGACATCCCGACGCACCGTGTCCAGCATTTCGGCGAGCCTGACCCTACGCACCTTGCTCCTGCCGATCTTGCGACATTGGTGCTTTATGACGGCGACGTCCCCGAACTCAGCCATCGCGCGGGTTCGAGCTGCCTCCGGGGCCATACCCTCTGCGATCAGTTCGTCGCGGCGTCGGTCCAAGTGGTACTGCAGCTCCGCGTCTATCTCTCGATACACGGCTCTCCGACTGATCGGCAGCCGGAAGACACGCCGCGGACCCGCAATGTCACTCATGCCGGCTCGGGTCGGTCCAGTTGCAACACCATCCCAACCGCCTCCACGTACTGCTGCCAGCTCGAGGTCTGGGCGCGCAGTGCACTACGCCCTTTCCGCGTCAGCTTGTAGTACTTGGCTCGGCGGTTGTTCTCCGAGATTCCCCAACTAGACCCGATCCAACCCCGCTTCTCCATGCGATGCAGAGCAGGGTAGAGGGCACCCTCCTCGATTTGCAGCATCTCCCCCGTAGCCCGCTTGATGAACCGGGCGATGGCGTAGCCATGCAGCGGACCCCAGCTGAGCGTCTTGAGGATCAGCACGTCCAGGGTTCCTTGTAGCAAGTCGATTCGAGCCATTGCCGCCTGTCCCATAGAATGCTTAGGGAAATGTGTAACCGTTCCCATAAGATGTCAATGGGAATGGTCCAGAGCAGCAATCCTGATCAGCTTCTTTCGGGCTGCCAGCTTTGACGGCTTCGTTGTGCAGATCGAGTATGGTGAGCGCAGCCTCCCGGTCGTCAGACAGGTCGACGAGTGGAACACCGGCGGGGACCTGTGCGGACCTTCGGGTCGACGCGACCTACATCGGTGGCGAAACGGTCTACTGCCGGGAGCTGTGGTTGCGCTTCTGGAACGGCCCCCTGGGCGCCTGGACCGCCC
>JBDGXD010000270.1:0-6034 GCA_039584755.1 Gemmatimonadota bacterium | reverse complement strand
GGATCCGGTCCAGCAGCTGGCTGTTTTCGATGGCTATCGCAGCAATTCCCGAGAACGCAATCAGGAACTCGAGATCTTCGTCACTAAACGCTTCCGTAGCCGTTTGGCTGTCGACATAGATGAGGCCCAACACCCTGCCTTCACCCATCTTGTCACGACTTCCCAGCAGCGGCGCGCACATTGCGCTGCGTACGCTTTGTAGGAGGATCGACTTGCCACGAAAACGATCGTCAGCTGCTGCGTTGTCAGTGAGGATAGCCAGGCGTTCGGATACGGCGCGGCGAGCGATTGACTGGGGAACATGTCTGCTACCGCCCTCGCCACCCAACCGGTTCCTGGATATGCGCGGGATCAGATCCTCCGCTTCTCCCTCGACCATCAGAACCGACACCCGGTCCACATTCATTACCTGAAAGGTGATGTCAACTACTTTCTCCAATAACTTGTCAACACCTTGATGACGGGACAGCGCCTGCGAAATATCCAGGAGAAGCGTGAGTTTTCTCGATCGTCTCTCCTCATCCGATTCGCCATTGACTTTCAGCTGTGATCCAGAACTGGGACGAGGGACTGATTGGTCCACGATGTCGCTGGCGTCGGGAACCTCAACTTGACGGACGATCGTCGCCTCGGGCGGTGGTTGGGGCGCGGCAGCTACATCCGGGGCCGGCTGCTGAACCGGAGGTGTGACCTCGGCTACCTTGAATGCTACTCGACCGAACGTCACGACATCACCGTTGACGGCGGTTGCCTGGTCGATGGGAGTCCCGTTCACAAACGTACCATTGCTCGAGCCAAGATCGGCCACATGCACGCCCGTATCGGTGAGTGACAACTCGGCGTGGTGACGCGATACAGTGGGGTCGTAGATTGGGAGGTCGCTGGTCACCGCCCGACCCACAACCACGACCCCTCCAACATTGAGGTCGATCGACTGATCACCACTCGTGCTGCGTAGCTTGAACGTTCTCAAGTCCGATTCCCTATTGGCGACTTCATCCGTGTTGCAGGTGTCCGCGTTGAGGCACGATCCGGGGCAAGAATATATCCCCGGCCAGATATCTGCGCTAACGTTTCGCAGCGAGCGCGAGGGCACGCAGCACTGCCCCAGCTTTGTTCTCGGTCTCCTCAAACTCGCGAGCTGGATCGCTGTCGGCCACGATTCCTGCGCCCGCTTGCACGTATGCTCTCGTTCCGCGCAGTAATGCCGTCCGAATCATGATCGCCGTATCCAGGTTGATGCCGCCCCAACCGATGTGGCACACCGCGCCAGCATAGGGGCCACGCCGCGTTTGCTCCATTCCGTCCAACAGCTGCATGGCACGGACCTTTGGAGCCCCCGTCACAGTTCCTGCAGGAAAGCATGCCTTTAGCACATCAACCGCATCCAAGTCGCGCCGCAGATGTCCGCGTACCTCGCTCACGATGTGCTGAACGTGCGAGTATCTCTCGATGATGCGATCTTCTGTAACGCGCACCGATCCATACCGGGCGATGCGTCCGACGTCATTCCGTCCCAGATCCACCAGCATCGCGTGCTCTGCGAGTTCTTTTTCATCGGCCAACAACTCTCGGGCCAGGAGATCGTCATGATCGGGGTCGGACCCTCGCGGTCGAGTACCTGCGATGGGCCTCACGGTTACCTCGTTTTCCTCGACTCGCACCAGCACTTCGGGTGAACTGCCTGCGATGGCAAAATCGTCCAAAGCCAGAAAGTAGAGGTACGGTGCAGGATTCAAAGCTCGCAGCGACCGGTACACGTCGAGAGGATCAGCAACTACCGCAAGGTCCTGCCTGCGTGACAGCACTGCCTGGTAAACGTCCCCAGCGGCTATGTGCTCCTTGATTTGTGAAACATCGCGTTCAAACGCCTCACGCGAGTAGGGGCTCGTTGCCGGGAGCGGGGGAACGCGATCGAGCCTCAACGGTTCCAGTGGGGGTGGCTCACGCAGCCGCTGCAGTAGAGTGTCGATTCGCTCAAGTGCGCGGTCATACTCCTTGCGCAGGTCGTCACTGGAGGCGTCTGAGGCAACGTTGGTATTTGCCAACAGTATGGCCCGGCCGAACGCGTTGTCGATGATCACAACCGTGTCTGCGATCATGAAGGTTGCGTCGGGCAATCCAAGGTCGTTGTCCGGGCCACCAGGCAGCGACTCCATCGCCCGGACTACATCGTACCCGAGATAGCCAACCGCACCGCCCGCAAACCTCGGTAGTCCCGGCACAGGTACGCCGCGCAGCGGCCTGAGTCTCTCCGCGATGTGTTCCAGTGGGTCCCGGCAACTTACTGCACGCTCCCATCCAGCAGCCGGTGTCCACCGCTCCACCTGTCCGGTGCTATATCTCCAGGCTTCACGTGGCTCGGTCCCGAGGAAGGTGTAGCGAGCCCACCGCTCGCCCCCCACCAAAGACTCGAGCAGGAAGCTGAAGGGTGGCCTTGCTGTGGCGGCGTAGGCCGTGACCGGTGTGAGTGTGTCAGCGGAGAACTCACGCACCACCGGCACGATGCCTCCGGAGCGCGCCAGCGCACGGTAGCTTTCGAACGTTGATGGACTGATCATCGCGGAGCCGCGAGAACGTACTCGCCGGTGGCTGCAGTAGTAGCCGAAACGGCATCGACACCCGCAGCGGCCGAGTTCGCGGCGACTCTCCATTGTGCCACCGTAACCTCGCGCCAGATATCTAACGCAGCAGCATAGTCACTCGCCGTCGAGTACTTGGTCGATTGGCTGGCGACGCTGGCGTCGGCGTAGAATCCGAAAAAGAACTTGGCCGTGGGGAGGGCCGCGGAATTGAGGGTCAGGGCCGCCGGGGAGAGCGTGAAGCCGTATTGCCCGGGCCAGGGATCGACCGTCACCAAAACAGAATCGGTGTCAGTCAGGGGTACTCCATTCAAACTCGAGAGTGCTCCTGCCGGGAAGGTGAGTTCGAGATATGGCGTCAACTGGGCTTCGGGATGCACCAGACGCTGCACCGTTTGACGCGAGTTGTGTACCCAGAAACTCGCTGATGCTGGCTGCGGGGTGCTGGCCTGCATT
The DNA here is from genome assembly GCA_039584755.1 of Gemmatimonadota bacterium. Lineage (GTDB taxonomy): Bacteria > Gemmatimonadota > Gemmatimonadetes > Gemmatimonadales > GWC2-71-9. The sequence continues at coordinate 2,996 of JBDGXD010000270.1, read as the reverse complement.
GGCAGGATCAACAGATCGTCGATGGACAGCAGTGCGTCCGTCGGCACGGTCAGATCGGAGCAGGAAGTCGTTGCCATTGCCAGAACAACGCTTGCCGCAGCCAATGCCCGCCATGATATTGCGCAACGATGAGCTTCAGTCACTGTAGGGCCGTGTTCCTTTCTTCGGCACTCGCCTTGACTCCTTGCCTGGCGAACGCTCAGGATTGGAACAGTGACTCCGCCATGACGATTGTGCGGCGAGCCGTGGAGCGGCGCGCCGCAGTCAGGGCGGACAGTGGCCTTAGAGATTACCGTGCTCTGGCCCATGGTTTCGTATTCTTCCTGGGACAACTTGGCGAACTCGACGAACCCCCGCGGCTGGTCAAGTCAGATCAGTTGGAACTGGAAGTTTACTGGAAAGCTCCGGGCATCAGCAAGCAACGCATTATCGGCTGGCGCGACCGGGCAGATTTGCCAACTGATATTCGCTACCATCGAGATCATCTCGGAATAGTAACGGACAACTTCGGCGATCGCATCGGCCTCGGTCACGATGAAGAAGTGCACGACGTGCCCCACCCGCTCTCGCGGGACGGAGTCGAACTGTATGATTTTGCTCTCGTAGGATCGCAGACGATCCGCACTCCCCAGCGGGTAGTTGAAGTACATCAAGTTCGAGTTCGACCCAAGGATGTCGAAGCCCAGCGGGTTGTGGGCACTCTTTACATAGAGATCGATCAGGCAGAGCTGGTGCGATTCAGATTCAACTTCACACGCAATGCCTACGCTGACGATACGCTGGAGGACATCACCATCGTTCTGGAGAACAGTCTGTGGTACGGTCGCTACTGGTTGCCTGTCAGACAGGAGATAGAGATTCGGCGGCGGACGTCATGGCTCGACCTACCTGCCCGGGGAATCATCAGAGGTCGCTGGGAGATCGATAGCTATGAATTCAACACGGATATTCCCGAAGTGACCTTTCGCGGTCCTGCGATAACCGCTGCCCCGGAGGCAGTGCGGGACACGTTTCAGTGGGAGCAATCTATCGACGCGGCAATAAGGACCGTCTCAGACCCGACAATGACATTCGATCTCGATGAAGTGCGAGCTGAGGTACGACAGCTCGCGGAGGATCAGGTCCTGACCGGGTTGGCCACCACGAAACCAGGAGCTACCAGCATTTCGGAGTTGGTCCATTTCAACCGCGTTGCAGGCCTCGCACTGGGGTTTGGCTGGGTCTTTCGTCCCGGTGGTGGAGCCGTGAGGCTGTATACCTGGGCATCGTATGGTCTGAGTGACGAGAAATTCCGCGGGCGCTTCGCGCTGAGTCGGCGACTCGGGAAGGTGACTCTCGGCCTGGAGGCGGCGGCGGTCACGAAAGACGTGGGAGACCTCAAGGTGATATCGCCACTGCTGAACTCGCTGCTGGCCCAGGAAGTGGGCAACGACTACGGTGACTACTACTATGCGACAAGTGGTCTCGTGTCGGCTGAGATTCAGTTGGGGACTCGCAGCTTGCTGAAGCTGGGAGCGGGAGTCGAGCACTCCTCCAGCCTCACAGTGGAGGTAACCCCAGCGACCGGTGCATTCAGGCCCAACCCCCAACTCGGCACCGGTACCTTTGGGGTCGGAACCGTAGGTTTCGAGCTGCGGAGCGCAGGTTTCGCGCTGGGGAAAGGTGTAAGCGGCGCTGTGACCCTCGAGGGAGGAGTCGGCGCAGAGACATCGTACGTGCGCGTATTCGGAGAAGCCCGCGGGCAGATTCCGGTGAGCTTCACCGACATCGCGGCGCGTGTGTGGGCGGGAGTCGGGAGCGAGGACCTGCCAGTGAACAGGAGCTTCGCGCTGGGCGGCCGCGGGACCCTCGTGCCTGATCCGTTCCGCCAATGGGGTGGCCGAGCTGCCGCCTTCGGTTTGCTGGAATGGCGTATACCGGTCCCGATTCCCGCTATCCCGTTGGGCGCGTTCAGTGCTACCGGCAACCGCATAACGCTGGCACCAAACGTGAGCGCAGGCTGGGCCGGTGGGGAGCTGACCGGCACGGTACCGTGGCAGTCCAGCGGAGTCGTCCGGCCGGTTGTTGGGCTGGGGTTGGAGTGGTTCCACAATCTGTTTCGCGTGGATTTCGCTCTGAGTCTCAGGGATGGCCGTTTTGGTGTCGTGTTCGACGTAAACCGGGATATGTGGCAGATATTGTAGTCAGTTGCGAGGGTGGCTTGACGCATGATGGGCACCGTGATAGCCAGGCATGGTCGCAGCCTCACAGGCGAGTTCACAAAGCCAGCCCGACCGACGCTGCTGGTGTCTGGCGGACCAGTAGCCAGCTACCTATCTTGTATTTCTGTATTGGTTTACGGACTTCAGGCATTGGAGGAATCGCCACGCAGTTCAGAGATGAATGGCTCGCGGCGACTGTTGAGGAGCTTGTCGGAGCTAACCGACTGGCGGAACTCCGCAGTAGTGAAGATGCAGAGGGGTCACTCTGGGAAACGGTGGTGGCAACTGAGGATGTGTCGGATGAGCAGCTCCTCAGCGCACTGTCGCGCCGTTTCCGCCTCAAGTTGGCGGACGTCTCCTATGTGGAGCGGCCTGCGCTGGAGACGGTGCCGGAGCAGGTGGCGCGCCAGTACCACATCCTGCCGGTCCGTATCACGGATTCCTACCTGGAAATAGCATCTGCAAATCCGTTCGACTTGGACTGTGAGAAGACTCTGGCCTTCGCCACGGGACGAGAGGTACGGGTAGTATTGGCCAGTCCCGCCAAAATCCAACAGAGAATCGATGAGCTGTATCGGCCTGACAATGTGCTGGAACAGCTGATCGAAGGGTTCGACTACGAGGTCACCCAGCTGGAAGATGCTCATGACCTCACCGAAGAGCTTTCAATCTCGGAAGAGGAGGCATCGCAGCGGCCTGTCGTTCGGTTAGTCGATCTGATCTTCTCTGAAGGGATCCTAGCCCGAGCGAGCGACATTCACATCGAACCGGAAGAGGGCGGGATCGCCGTACGCT
>JBDGXD010000269.1:0-6065 GCA_039584755.1 Gemmatimonadota bacterium | reverse complement strand
CGGGCGCGGAGGGACTCACCCTTCACGTAGGGCATGACGTAGTAGGGCAATCCCTCGACTTCACCGGAATCGAACAGTGACACGATGTTGGGGTGATCCAACCCGGCTTCGATGTGGACTTCCCGCAGGAAGCGCTCGAGCGGGACGACTTGGGCCAACTCGGGTCGAATGATCTTGATGGCCACGTGACGTTCGAGGCGCAGGTCCCGCGCCAGCAACACAATGGCCATGCCACCCCGACCGATCTCGCACTCAACTTCGTACCTGTCCGCCAGGGCCGCTCGCACAGCCTGGACGATCTCGCTGTCGCGCGCGGATAGCTGGCGCAGCCGTCGTGTAGCGGCTCGTCGCTCAGCTACATCGCCAGGAGGCGTCAGCGGACGGACTGGTCGATCATCCATTACGTGTTACTCGCAGCGAACGGCTCATTGCGGTATCGCCTCCAGCCAGATCAATCCGGTGGGCCGCCTGGTGGATCACCGGGATCACCTACCATTCCATCTCCTGCTTCATCGCCAGACATGTCTTGCTCGCGCTGCCGTGCTGCCAGCTCGTCGATCCGCGCACTCGTCTGCCCAGGATCTTCCGCCTCGCTGCCGCCCGGCTCGAAACCTGGATCCTGACTCAGGGCCCATGCTTCCAGCGCCAGGATGTCGCGCCGTACTCGCCTACCCCAGTGCCACATCTCCCGGCGATACTGATCTGCGGTCATTTGGCCCGACTCCGGGTCGACACAGTCTTCCGGCGGGCCCTCGGTTTCATCTACATCCCCCCTGTAGACGCTCGGATCACTGTCCACCACGTCCTCGAACAACCCCAGGACTTCAGCGACTCCCTCTCTCAAGTCGTTCCAAACGCCCTCAATCAGCTCGTTCAAGTGATTCATCACCCATCTCCCTCGCGGCTTCGAACCGCACTTCCAGACTCTGCCGCAGGAACAGCGAATAGACCACGTTCACCGCACCGGGTGCGTCGAATGTCGTAGCAACGTCGTAGGCCTCTTCGTAGTCACCCCACGCCAACAGCAGTTGCGCCTCGAGCAGGCGCTCCAGACCCAAGGACTCCCAGGGATACGCGAGTTCACCACGCTTGGCACCCGGGACGAGCGCACTGAACTGCAGAATCGCTTCGGCAGTATCACCTTCCGCCAGAGTGATGTGGGCCGCGATACTGTGTGCCACCAGACTGACTTTGCGATGCTGTTCCAGCTGGTCCTGACGCAGGTTGTCACGCACGCCGGCTCTGATCTCTCGTTGGCGCGCGAGTATCGCCTGAGCCCGCTCGAAGTCCTCCGCGAGAACCGCCTGCTGTTTGGCCCGCTCGAGTGAGTCGAGTTCGGCAACCGCCGTGGCACTGCTCTTCTTCAACACCGAATCGACTTCGCGCCGCCGGTCGCGCAGCGCCGCGGCCAGCTCGAACTCCTGCTCGCGAATCGCCTGCTCCAGGTCGCGTTCGATGCCGTCGAGTTGGTTCACCAGGTCGGCTTCGGTGGGAGAGCCTTCAATTGCCGATACCGAATCCTCCAGCTCGTCACGAACCCGGCGTGCATCACCCAACCGACCATTGTACGCATCCCAGATTGCCACAAACCATTTCCGGTTTGGGCTCAGGTAATCGAGTTCGACACGCAGCGAGTCTGCGACCGCTTGTGCTTCAGCTCGTACGTCCAACCCTGCGAGTGCCGCTACTACGTAGTACAGTCTCAGGATTTGACCCGGCCAGGTCCCAATTCTCCCGGCCGAATCTGCGACTGCCCGCAACTCATTGAGCTGACCCGTAGCAGCGAGGTTGCTCATGAGTCCAACCAGACTGGAGAAGAGCCAAGCGCCCTGGTAGTTGTCGGCAATCGAACCATAGGCCGCCAGCGCACAGCGAGTGTAAGCGCCGGCGACACTGGACTTCTTGGCTACCTGGAACACGTGATTGACGTCCGCGAGCACCTGCGCCTGCCAATCGATCGACTCGGGCCCGTGCTCGGCACAGCGCAGCATCAGCTCCAGTTGAGTCAAGTTCAGCGTGTCGCTGGTGCTACGCCCGGCGATTGAGTCGGCCCGGCGATATTCACGTATCAGCCGTGACGCGCGACCATGTTCGCCGGCACGAATTGCGTATTCGATGAGGTGGAACAGGCCGGGAGCGAAACTCTCTGAGAGATCGTGCACCCGCTCGAACGCAGCCCGGCCCAGCGAGTCTTGCGGTGTCTTGCCGGGCAGTAGATGCGAGTAAGCCTCACCCAACCCCATCCAGCCCGCCGGCCAATCCGGGTCCAACGCGATTGCCCGCTCGAAATAATGCACCGCCGAGTCGCCCTGATTGCGGAAATAGGCCCTGAACCCTCTGGCATACTGCGCCGCCTTGGGCGCCAATGCATCCTCGTTGGCAAGAGCCAAGTCAATCAACTCACGGGCATCATCGGCCTCGTGGTTCCAGCTAGCGGTCTGCGCGGCCCTGACCGCCGCTAGCGCAAACTCCGGATCAACGGCAACGGCCTCTCGATAGTTGTCGTACGCCTGCGCGAACCGAGCCGCGGTGAAGTCGCGTTCCCCCTGCACGATATACTGGATCGCCTCCGGCTTGCGGCCCGCCAGGTCGGAGACATCAACCAGCTCACCCGACGGCAGCAGTGACAGCACCAGCTCACCGGCAGCCAACAATCCCAGTTGTTCCGCCTTGTTTATCGGTCCAGCGGTGTCGACCCGTACTACCGGACGGAGCGCAGCCGCGCCGCTGGCAACCCGATGCAATTGCAGGTGAATCCGCACACTGTCGTGCACCAATGGCACTACACGGCCATCGACGTACGACGCGCCATGGTGGGCCCGGGCCAGATCGACTTTGTCGGACTGTCGCACCAATCTCGGATTCTCACGCTGGCGGTCGTCCAGCAGGTCCCAGCCGTTCACCCACCTGAGCGAGGCCTTGCCGTCGAGCGCTGCCAATACAAACAACGCGGTGTTTTCACCCAGCTCGGCGCCACCCGGCGCACCGTTACCGCTCTGGCCCGGCCCACCCCACTCGAGCGGATACAACACCACGACGTTGGAGTCCAAGCCGGGAGGCGAAACCAAGGTGCACCACAACATCACCGTGGCAGCGACGAGCGCGGTGACGACACCGGTCCAGAGGGACCACTTCTTCCTACGTGGTCTGGGACCCAGAACGCGAGTCTTGCCGGAAGCTCCGGTTGTGACGGCTTCACCAAACTGTTGTGCGGTCTGGTAGCGATCGGCCGGTACCTTGGCGAGGGCTTTTTCCACTACCTCTATCAACTCGAGCGGCAGGTTGGGTCGCACGATCTCCAGCGATGGCAGCCGCTCACTCGCCTGGCGCGCCATCACCATTTGTGGTGTTGTACCCGTGAACGGCGGTTCACCGGCGAGCATTTCGTAGACCACGAGTCCCATCGAGTAGATGTCACTGCGACCGTCGATCTCAGCGTAACCTGTGGCCTGCTCCGGACTCATGTAGGCCGCCGTGCCGATCGCAATCCCGGATTCCGTGAGCTGCTCGCCGCCGGCCTCGCTCACCGCATGGGCAACGCCGAAGTCCGCCACCAAGGCATTCTCCCCGGAGAGCAGGATGTTCTCCGGCTTGAGGTCGCGGTGCACGAAACCGTGGCTGTGTGCGTGCCCCACTGCGTCGGTCACATCCTTGGTTATGGACACCACGTCATCTACCGGAAGCTGCTTGTCACGCGCGAGGCGTTGCCGCAGCGTCTCGCCCTCGACGAACGGCATCGTGTAATAGAGGGTGTTGTCGACCTCACCCGAGTCGTACAGCGGCAGGATATGGGGATGCTGCAGGCTGGCTTCGATCCGGATCTCGCGCAGGAATCTCTCGCCACCGATCGACGCCGTGAGTTCCGGCCGCAGGATCTTGAGCGCTATGCGACGATCGTGACGGATGTCACGGGCCAGGTACACGACCGCCATACCCCCCCGCCCGACCTCACGCTCGATCGTGTACTTGTCCTTTACCGCTTTCTGCAGGCCCTCGAACGTGTCTATCATGACACGCCCCTTGCTCCTAGGGAAGGCTACAATACGCCCCGGTCAGCCCCACGGCTAGACCCGACCCGAGATTCAAGGCTTGGCGGTGCCTAACTCATTGAAGCAGAGCCAGATAGAGACACCAAGGCCGCTCCCTGGATTGTGAGCCAGCGAGTTGCTGTCGGACCCGGAACTTCATAACATTGGGTCCAGCCTAACACGACGCAGTCAACTAGCAGTCACTTGAGTGTCATCTAGAGTCAATCTGCGACGGACCGGAGACGAACGGCTAACCCCGGGCGGCAGCCCGGGGGGAAACCGAACCGGACCCATCGGTCACGACAGACGCGGCGGACGGAGGCCGGTTGCCCGGTGGCCGGTTTTCCGGAGCGAGCACCAGGGCTGGAGTGTAGCAGGACTTGCAACTAGAGCATTCATCACTACTATCGTGTGGGAGTTGACACCACAGTTGAACGCGTTGATCTATGGGCTGGTACCCGCCTTTGCAGCTGGGCGCCAACCACCCGATGATGTCGCTGCCATGTTCGAAAGCATGAAAGGCCACTAGCAATCGATGGACGAGACAACGACCCGTCCCAGTACGCCGCGTCTTTCGGTCCGCGTGCTCAAAAACCGCTGGAGTGATTTCTGGAGCACTCCCGATCCGCTGTTGCTGCATCACGGCGAGAGCGGTGAGCTCACGGTAGCCCACATCAGGCTGTTCGTAACCGGAATCCTGCTCGTCCTCACCTCATTCCAACTGCTGCAGGCCCCCTCGGACAGCAATCGCGCCGCCGCGTACATCGCGGCGGCCGTTTTCTTGGTTGCAATCGCCCTCTATCTGCTCACACGCCGTTACCTGCACAAGCCGTGGCTCGGATTCGCCACCAGCATCGCAGATGTCACCCTGGTGAGTGCGGTGCTGCTGCTGTTCACGGTCAGCGGCCGGCCTGACATCACAGCCAACAGCAGGCTCGTTTACGCCGCCTACTTCATCGCGATAGGTGCGATGGCTTTGCGCAATGATGCACGGATCTGTGCCTTGGCGGGCCTCATCGGCGTGCTGCAATACGGTGCTGTAGTGGCCCACGCCGACATCCAATGGGATCTGGTCAACTATGAGTCCGATCTGGGCGCGTTCGACCTCACGTCGCACTACGGTCGCCTGCTACTGCTGACGTGTGCCGTGTTCATCAGCAGCAGTGTCGTGCTGCGGGCCGAGCGACTCCGTTGGCTGGCCGCGAAGGATCCACTCACTCTGCTGATGAACCGCGGCACGTTCGACGAGCGAATGCAGGCGGAAGTGGCCAGGGCCGTGCGGCATCGCCATCCGCTGTCGGTCGCGATGATCGACATCGATCACTTCAAGAAGTTCAACGACACCTATGGGCACATGGTAGGTGATGAGGTGTTGCGCGTTCTCGGTGATATGCTGAGGAAGTCGCTGCGCAAGAGCGATCTTGTCGCCCGCTATGGTGGCGAGGAGTTCATTGTCTTGTTTCCGGAGACTCCGTCCGCCAATGCCGTCTTCAAGGCAGAAGATCTCAGAAAGACAATCGAACAATCATCGGTCACGGTCAGTATCGGCGTCGCCGAGTTGCCTGCTGACGGACCCGACATGCGCGCAGTGATCGATTGCGCCGACCAACGACTGTACCAGGCGAAACGGGCGGGGCGGAACAGACTCGTAGGGTCTGATGGCGAGGCGACGGTGGAGATGCAACAGCAGGGAGCGGGGAGCGGGGAGCGGGGAGCGGAGGACGACACCTAGGGCTCGCGTTCATCATCCGCTCCTGGTCCCCGATCACAACGTTGGGTCAATAATCGCCTTAGTCACACGCAACGCCTCAACGTCTTCCAACGCCTTCCCCGCCTGCTCCAATCCGTAACGTGCTCCGATGATGCCGGCGAAGGGCAGCCGTTCGTGGTACTTGGCAAACATCGTGAGGCCGCGTACGACATGTGCGAAGTCGGTGCCCCACTGCCCCCTGATGTCCACGTGTTTCTTGTTGATATCGCGATGGGGATTGATCGGGATCGGGCCGGCATCGGTGTAATGTCCGGCGATCACGTAGG
>JBDGXD010000268.1:0-6129 GCA_039584755.1 Gemmatimonadota bacterium | reverse complement strand
GCATCGGCTTCAGCAAAGAGGAACTCGAGGCCGGCAAGGCAGAGCAGTTGGAACGGAATCCCTACCACGATGTCGAACCGGATGACCTGTTGCGCTACGGCCTCATTCCTGAGTTGGTTGGCCGGCTACCGGTCACGGTCTCGCTCGAGTCACTGGACGAAGAGGCGTTGATCAAGATCCTGTTGGAGCCGAAGAACGCTCTCACCAAGCAGTACAAGAAGCTGTTTGAATTGGAACAGGTGGGGCTCACTTTCGATCCCGAAGCCCTGAAGGCCGTTGCACAAGGGGCCATGAAGCGCGGAACGGGAGCCCGGGGGTTGCGGGCCATCCTCGAAGAATCGATGACCGATATCATGTTCGAGCTTCCGAGCCGGGACGACGTCCGCGAGGTAGTACTCACAAGGGAATGCGTAACCGAGGGTCGCCCTCCCCTGTTGGTGACGGAACGCACCAGGAAAAAGAAAGAAGCCTGAACTCCGTCTCCTTCGTCGGCAGCTTCCCGACTGCCGACTTTGCACTTCACCCAAGCCTGCCCGAGATAGCTTTTGTTGGCCGGTCCAACGTCGGCAAATCATCGCTTCTCAATCGAATCGTGAACAGGCGAGCGCTCGCCCGGACCAGCAAGACACCGGGAAAAACACGTGCCTGCAACGTCTACGCTGCCGGCGACCGGTTCTACCTAGTTGACCTTCCAGGCTACGGATACGCGCGGATCGGCAAGGCAGAGCGTCGCGGTTTCTCGAAGCTGATCGGCGACTATCTTTCAACCAGAGAGAACATCGCCGGCGTGGTGTGGCTGCTCGATATACGGCGAGACCCGTCACCTGACGACCTGGTCATGGCGAACCTTTTGGCCGCACGAGGGGTTCCAGTTTTGGTGGCCGTGACCAAGGCAGACAAGGTGAGCCGCAGTCACCGGCCAGCCCGGATCAGCCACATCCTCTCGGCCACCGGCGTGCCGGAAGACCAGTGCGTCGTGACAAGCGCACAGACGCGAGAGGGCACGGTAGAGTTGCAAGATTCAGTTCTGACACTGGTGGACGAAGGTGGACACGCAGTAGGACATTCAGACGGTTGGTAGTCCGAAGATGAGAATGCGACTAAGCACGATCAACTGCATAACAATGATGTTGTTTCAGTGGTCTATCGTGGCCGCATCGTCAGGTCATGCACAGGATACGCTCAACGTACCTCCAGTCGACGACTTGCCGCCCCTGGGTTACGGCACGCTGGGACAGGAAGACATCAGTATTAGGCTTGTCGGCACTGACTTCACCGTCGGATTCATATCCCTGGACGAGCACATCATTCGGCTGCTGAGACCCGATACCTACAATTCAATGCGCAGGCTGAGAGAGTCTAAGAGCGAAGAGATCGCCCAAGTAGCCCGGAGCTACGGGATCAGGGAACCGGCAATCTTCTTCGCCTCCTTTTTTGGCAAAGGACCACAGGCACGATTCAACCCCGAAGCACTCATTATTACAGGGCAGAACCGATCGTTCAGGCCGATTGCGATGCTGGCAAACTCTCCTGCGTTCAGCGAAAGGCAACTGAGCCAGCGAGAGACTGCAACCGCGATCTACATCTACGAGGACGGGATCAGACTGACCGACCCTTTCACGCTTTCGTACGAAGGTCAGAGTTCCAACCAATGGTCGGTCATACTGCGGTTGCTCGAGCGAGAGCGGGCGGCAGTTGATGCGCGTGCCGTCGCCGTGAAGAAGCCCGGGATTCCCGACTAACGATCTAATCCAGTCGTTGGCAACTCCATAAAAGCCCTAGAAAGCGCTCTCACGACCGTTTCACCCAAGTAGGATCGATTCACCTATGGTTCATCGGCCTCTGAGAAAACTGTCCCTGCCAACAAACGCCGCCGGCGTATACGACGAGTGGCTACACGACATCGAGCAGCAGCTCGAGAACACAGACTGTGACCGCTATCGACTCTGCCGCGACGTGCTGTTCAACCTATTCTTTCCCGGATTGACCGACTACGAGGACGTTGTCAATGACCCCACAACTCCCCTCGGAACCCGGGCGACCCTATTGGGGCTCGATCCGCACAATATCACGCTCGAGCCGGAGTACTACCACGAGTGCAATCCCGAACACTACCATCGGGTGAAGCCGCTGCTGTGGCTGTGGCAGAGCTTCGATCGGTCTCCCCTCGGGGGAGGCAATGTGGACCTTGGAGTGCGCTTGAGGAGAGTGTTGGCGCGCCACATCTTTACCCGCTGTGGAGAGAACTTCAAGTGCTTCCAGTTCGTGGAGTTCTCCTACGGATACAAGATGGAGGTCGGCGACAACGTCGTGGTACACCGGCACGTGCTGCTCGACGACCGCGGAGGTATTGTTCTGGGGAATCGAGTCTCGGTCGCAGACTACTCCAACATCTACAGCCACACTCATGCCCTTGCAGATCAGGTAGATGTGACCAACAAGCAGACGGTATTGGAAGACGGAGTCCGACTTGCGTATCATGCTACGGTTCTCGCAGGTGTTCGGGTTGGCGAGGAATCCATGGTGGGATCCGGTGCGGTTGTCGCCAAGGATGTCGATCCCTGGCATCTCTATCTGGGAGTCCCCGCCAAACCCATTCGCGTCAAGCCCAATGCGCCACCAGGAGCATAGGAGATAGAACTACCCCAAGTGTTAACGTGGATCGTCGGAGGACTGGCAGTTTTCGCGGCTGGGCTGATGGGTCACCACTTCGGACGACAGCGCACCGCTGCTCGAATGCTCGCTGAAACCGAGTCGGCTCGGTCTGAACTCGCGCAGCGCGTGGCCCAGTTGCTGTCGCTGCAAGAGCTATCCTACCTACTGTCTGAATCTCTCGAACCAGGCAAGATCGTCGAGAGCGCCGTCCGCTATGCGTCACAAGCCCTCGACTCGGATGGCACCATGGTCGCATTGACAACCGACGGTGGAGCACCCATTCGCATCGAGGCAGCCCATGGGAGTCTTGTAGAACTCGCTGGGGAGGAGATCTCTGAGGCTGAGGCAGGCCTGATCGCAACTGCCATAGGGAGCGAACACCTGGAAGTTGCCCATGCAGACGACGCGCGGGGCGTGGAACTGATGGCAGGTCACGAAATACGGGTGGCAGCCGTAGCACCACTTCGGGCCCACGGCATAACGGTAGGAGCCTTCGCTTCTGTCCGCGGGGATGGGAAGCCGTACTCCACCGATGACCTCAAGCAACTCTCGACCGTGGCCAATCATACAGCCGTCGTTCTGGAGAATGCCCGGTTCTTTGAATTGATCAAGACCGGCAAGGAACAGTGGGAAGCCACGTTCGATGCGCTCGCCGATGGTCTTGCAGTCCTGGACGGTGACGGCAACATACGTCGAGCGAATGACGCGTTGGCGGCCATGCTCGACCGTTCCATACCCGCCGTCATCGGCGAGCGGCTCTGCCACCTGCTATTCGGGAGATCACAGATCCTGGCTAGATACCTGGCAGCGATCCGCTCCGGCGAGTCCCTCGCTCCACTTACGACGCACTCGGACGTCATCCAGCGCACCTTGAGCATCAGTGCCGCAGCCATGCCGAGTGAAGCAGATGGCTGGGTGGTTGCACTGGTCGAGGACGTGACCGACCGGAAAGCCATGGAAGCGCAGCTCATTCAAAGTGAGAAGATGGCTGCCATCGGGCAGCTGGTGTCGGGCGTCGCTCACGAACTCAACAACCCGCTTTCATCGATCGCGGGCCTCTCCGATTTCCTGCTCAACCATGAGAGCACCTCTCAGAGTGAGAAGAAGCACCTCAGCTTGATTCATGAGCAGGCAGAGCGAGCTGGGCACATAGTCCGGAACCTCTTGACCTTCGCCCGTAAGGGACCTGGAGAGATCAGCGATGTAGACATCAACGAGATCGCGCGCAGTGTTGCCGGCCTCGTCAGCCACGATGTGAAGCTGCGCGACATCGACCTGGAGCTGAGCCTGGAAGAGCCCCCTCCCAGAGTACGCGGTGACAGACACGAGCTGCAGCAGGTCGCACTGAATCTCACCACCAACGCAATTCAGGCGGTGCGGGACAACCAGCCTGATCAGCCACGCTCGGTTGAGATTGCAACGAGACAGCAGGATGCTCTCGCCCAACTGAGTGTGTCTGATACCGGTCCCGGTATTCCGGCCGAGCACTTGGCAAACGTGTTCTTACCCTTCTTCACCACCAAAGAGGCCGATTAGGGAACAGGTCTCGGACTCTCAATCAGTTACCGTATCGTGGAACGACACAGGGGCAGGATCGCCGTGCGGCACCGATCGGGTGGCGGTACCGAATTCACGGTCTCATTGCCTGCGATCAACTGCGAAGGACAAAACTGACCGCCATCCTGAGACCAGGCGTTCAGTGCAGAGGGGGGGAGGTTGCGGGTAGAGGTGCAGACCCTTCAACTACAAATGGTGGTCAGTTGTCGCTAGTGCGGTTGCCACGGTTGCTGCGACTCAACACGGCCTGGAGCCGGGCCGAAAGGGCCCTCGCCCGAAACGGCTTGGAAAGAAAGTCGTCCGCCCCCATCTCGAAGACCCGCACCTCATTGTCCTCATCACCTTGGGCGGTGAGTACTACGACGGGTATGTCGACCGTGGCCGGGCGTGATCGCAGGTGCGCCAACACACCGTAGCCATCCAAACCTGGAAGGCTGAGATCGAGCACGATGATATCAGGTGCGTGTCGGTCTATCTGATCCAGCGCCTCCACCCCATCACGGGCCTCGGTCACCGAATACCCATCTCGCTCCAACAAATCACGCATGACCCGCCGCAACTGGTCCTCGTCGTCCACCAGCAGCACCTTGGCCTCAGTCACCCGCGTTGTCGGCACTTCGACTGGTTCCAATAGCTCGAAGCTGACCTCCACCGGATGCCCCCGGTCCGGAGTGCGCCGGGCGGGTCGCTCAGGAGTCGCGGTAGTCTCACCACTTTCAGCCGTGGTGGACGCAGCGGCAGCGCGGCCGCTTTTGGACTTCCTCTTCGGCTTGGTACCGTCCGCCTCATCCGCCTGCGGTACATCGACCACTCGCAGCAACTCGTCGATGGTCGAGTCGCCCCGTAGTACATGCTCTAACCCGCTGTCCCACAGGGTTCGCATGCCTTCGGCCCGAGCAGTGTCGGATATTTTGTCGGCGGTTTCTCCAGCTCCCACCAAGCGTTCCACCGCGGTAGTGATTCTCAGGATCTCGGAAATCGAGAACCGTCCCCGGTATCCGGTCATCGCGCACTCAGGACATCCAGCCGCTCTGTACAGCGGCGATCCATCGGGAATCCAGCGTTGCAGCTTACGGGGAATTGGCTCGACCCAGACTTCTTTGCAGGTCGGACAGAGGGTGCGCATCAGACGCTGAGCCACAACGCCGCGCAATGCTGACGCGATCTTGAAACTCTCTAGGCCGATATCCACCAACCTGGTCACGGCATTAGCGGCATCGTTGGTGTGCAAGGTGGAGAGCACCAAATGGCCCGTCAGCGACGCCTGCACTGCGATTTGAGCCGTTTCTCTATCACGTACCTCACCAATGAGTACCACGTCGGGGTCCTGCCGCAGAATCGACCGCAGAGCCGAGGCGAAATTCAACCCGGCTTTCTCGTTGACCTGTACCTGTACAATGCCGGGTAGACGGTACTCGACCGGGTCTTCCACCGTAACAATGTTCACACCTTCACTCTGCACATGACGGATTGCCGAATAGAGAGTCGTCGTCTTTCCCGAGCCGGTGGGACCGGTTACCAAGATGATGCCGTCTCGATTGTCCAGCAGCTCCCGAACCTGTTCGGCTTCGGTATCGCTCAGGCCCAATGAATCCAGCGAGAGAACGGTCTGAGACGTGTCGAGAACACGCACAACGACCTTCTCCCCCAAAGACGCAGGTAGTGTCGACACCCGTAGGTCAACCGGCACCCCGTTCACAGCCACGCGGGCTCGACCGTCCTGTGGCCTGAGACGGTCGGCGATATCCATCCCGGAAATGATCTTGATTCGCGATATGACAGGTAGACCCGCTGCTCGCGGGATCTTCATGTGCTCCCGCAGTACTCCATCGATCCGATAGCGTACGGCGATCCCGCCCTCTTCCGGTTCGATGTGAATGTCGCTCGCTCGGGCTAGGATTCCTTCAGAGAAGATCA
>JBDGXD010000267.1:0-6161 GCA_039584755.1 Gemmatimonadota bacterium | reverse complement strand
TCAACGCTTTCTGGGACAGACTGCTGTCATGCTATGTGCTCGACAGTGGCGATGAGAAACTGGACCGGATGGTCAACATCTGGAACCAGTACCAGTGCATGGTAACGTTCAACATGTCACGCAGCGCTTCCTACTTTGAAACCGGGATAGGGCGCGGCATGGGCTATCGCGATTCCAACCAGGATCTGATCGGCTTTGTCCACCAGGTACCCGGAAGAGCACGGCAACGTATTCTTGATATTGCCGCCACACAGTTTGAAGACGGTTCAGCATATCATCAATACCAACCGCTCACCAAACGCGGTAATAACGACGTTGGTAGCAATTTCAATGACGATCCGTTATGGCTGATCCTATCGACGACCGCCTATCTCAAAGAGACCGGTGACTTTTCGATTCTCGATGAGCAGGTACCGTTTGACAACGATGAAGCTGTTGCGCAATCGCACTTCGAACATCTGAGGCGTTCCTTCTATCACACCGTGAACAATCTGGGGCCTCACGGCTTGCCACTCATTGGCCGTGCCGACTGGAATGACTGCCTGAACCTCAACTGCTTTTCAAATGATCCGAACGAGTCATTTCAGACCACTAACAACAAGATGGGCCGTACTGCCGAGTCATTGATGATTGCCGGCCAGTTCGTGCTTTATGGTCGGGATTTTGTGGAATTGTGTAGGCGGATCAGCAAGGATGAAGAGGCTGCTGAAGCGCAGATGCATATTGACAATATGGTTGAGTCGGTGCTCGAGCATGGCTGGGACGGCGAGTGGTTCCTGCGTGCCTACGACTTCTACGGCCACAAGGTTGGCAGCAAGGATAACGAAGAAGGTAAGATCTTCATCGAGTCACAGGGTTTTTGCGCCATGGCAGGGATCGGTCTAGAAGATGGCAAGCTGGAGAAAGCGCTGGATTCGGTGAGAGAATGGCTTGATTGTGAGTTTGGCGTGATACTCAATCAGCCCGCCTTCACACGTTATGTCATCGAATATGGTGAGATCTCAACCTATCCAGGGGGCTACAAGGAAAATGCCGGTATCTTCTGTCATAACAACCCCTGGATCATGATCGGCGAAACCTTGCTGGGTAGGGGTGACAGAGCGTTTGAGTACTATCGAAAAATAGCGCCTGCCTATCTCGAAGACATCAGTCACTTGCACAAGCTCGAACCCTATGTCTACGCACAGATGATAGCTGGTCGGGACGCTTACCGCCCGGGCGAGGCCAAGAATTCCTGGCTTACGGGCACCGCAGCATGGAATTACTACGCCATTACTCAGTTCATACTCGGTATACGACCCGGGTACGATGCCCTCCAGATCAACCCTTGTATTCCACCAGATTGGGATGGATTCAGAGTCACTCGGGTCTTCCGCGGTACGACATATAATATCGAAGTGCGGAATCCTAGCCACGTCAGCAAAGGGATCAAACGAATATCGGTTGATGGCATCATTGTTGACGGCAGCACCATTCCTGTCTCGGACGCCGGTAGAGAACATCAGGTTATTGTAGAACTGGGCTGACTCACAGGTGCTTGAGAAATCAGCTTCGCTCAAACACGTTTGCAGGAGAGCTTGGATTTCCATGGCAGCAACCAATGAGGTTTGGCATGACGACGCCGGAACATAGGCTCCACATACGCGAGAAGATCGGATACTCCTTGGGCGATGCTGCCGCCAATCTGGTTTGGCGCGGCGCTCTGGCATTCCTCGCCGTCTTCTACACTGACACGTTCGGTATCTCGGCGGTGGCAGTTGGCGCCCTGCTCTTGATCGTCAGGCTATCAGACGGACTTACCGACATCGTCATGGGTATGGTTGCTGACCGTACAACCAGCCGATGGGGCAAGTTCCGCCCTTGGGTGCTCTTTTCTGCGCCTGTTCTGGGCCTCTTTATGGTGCTGACCTTTACAACCCCGGACATCGGCCCCACAGCCAAATTGGTCTGGGCCTATGCAACATATATCGGCTTAACGCTCGCTTATACAGTCAATAACGTACCCTACTCAGCATTGATGGGTGTCATGACACCCAGCACAGTGGAGCGGACCAATCTTTCAGCATGGCGATTTGCCGGCGCCTTCTTTGGCGGCTTTCTGGTAATGGTTGGGACTCCACTCCTGGTAGCGCGTTTGGGCAGTGGCGACGACCAGATGGGTTACAAGTACACAATGTATTTGTTCGCGGCAATTCTGGTGATAATGCTGATGATTACCTTTGCCACAACAAAGGAACGAGTCGTTCCAGCACACGATCGTAGTGGAAGCCTCAAGAAGGAGCTTCTAGACCTAACCAAGAACCTTCCATATCTACTGATTCCACTGATTGCGGTGTCGTTGTTCTTCTATTACCGGGATCTCTACAGCGGCATCTTCTTTGTAGTGGTCGTTGGCGCCACCGTCCTCTTTGTCCGCAAACTAGTGCGCACACCTAGATCAGAAACCAGTGACACGCAAAAGGACTTGGCTGACCTGCTCACCAACGTGCCATGGATAATACTGTTATCGATCGGCTTCCTATTCATGATGTTCAACGGCATCAAGATAGGTGCAACGGCATACTATTTTAAGCACTATGTCGGAAATGGAGTGGTGGCGGCAGAATATTTCAGCTGGCTGCCAGATTGGCTTGGTTCTGGGCAGGAGATTCTTGTCAGCGCCTACTTTGCTGCCGTTCTGGCTATCTCAGTAGTCGGTGCACTATGTACCGGGTTTCTATCGAAACTGGTTGGCAAGAAGAACCTCTTTGTTATCTCCCTTCTTCTCGGTGGCCTGATTCTCTGCTTCATATACTTCCTCGAGCCTACGCAAATCTACAGCCTGTTCATTTTAGGCATCAGTTCCGAGTTCTTCGCCGCCATCATGCCAACGTTGTTCTTCAGTATGCTTGGTGATTGCGCCGACTATTCTGAGTGGAAGAACAGTCGCCGAGCGACTGGGCTTGTCTACTCCGCTGGGACCTTTATCAACAAGACTGGAGGCGGATTTGCCGGAGCACTGATCTTGATGGTCTTAGCAGTCTACGGTTATGACGGCATGGACGAAACTGCGATTGCGGGAACGACAGATGGTATGAGAGCTTTAATGAGCTGGATTCCAAGTGCATTTGCGTTCCTCGCCGCAGCGATCATGCTTTTCTACCCACTAAACGACATCAGAATGAAGCAAATCGAATCAGATCTTGCAGCAAGACGGCAGGGCTAATGTTCTTCATCGCAAGCGTTGGCCTCCTTCTTCCGCAATTGGATGGTGACGTTCTTGATCAAGGGCTTGGCCCAGAAACCGATACCGAGGATGTAACCCATGGTCAGGTACAGGAACAGCATGTCGTTCCGCAATCCAAAGATGTCTCCGAGTCCGCCGACGATCAGAGGGACAATGGCACCCCCGATGATCCCGGTGATCAAGATCCCGGCAAAACTTCCGTGGTGCTCGGCAACTGAATTGAGCGCCAGGGAAAAGATCACCGGGTACATTACCGCGGCGAAGAAGCCGACCATGGGAAACGCAATCCGAGCCACTGGCCCAGGACCGAACAAAGCTGCCGTTAGACTGATGATCGCGGCAGCGGTGAAGAGAACCAGCACGACCTTGCTGTCCAGGAGCTTCAACAGCACGACGCCTACGACGGCGCCGATGGTCATGAGAAGCCAGAACGATGCGACGGTCTGGGCGCCTGTGGTTTGTGGATCGTAACCGTGGTAGGTGTTGAGAAACTCAGAAATCCAGTTGGCCACACCCTGCTCCAACCCTACATAGGTGAAGATCCCCAGAAAGAACAGGATGACGATCGGGTTCTTGATCAACCCCATGTGAGTGGTGAGACCACCTACTTGTTCGTCGGCCTTCCGCTCGACCTTCGGAATTCTCGAGATGGCCACGACTCCGATCATGAGCAAGGCAATCACTGCGAAGAGCCAATAGAGTGATATCCAGGGAATGTCCTCAGGTACGACCCGCGACAGCGTCGTGATCAGCAGGTTCGAATCGGCAGTCCGATTCTCGAGATTGAGCACCAGATACGAGTACACTAGAGGGCTGAGAAAAGACGCCGCACCGAAAACCAGTTGGGCGACGGTGGCATTGAACGCGTAGTGCTCCTCTCCGCCAGCCTCGCGCAACAGTGGGTAGATCGCGACCTGAAGCATGGCCATGCCGGAGCCAATGAGAAACAGGGAGCAAATTGCCGTCAAGTAGCTGGGGAACAGGGCCAAGATGCATGAGCCCGTGAACGCGACAGCAAAGGCGGCGATCATGATTGGCTTTTCCTGAAATCTCTCGATCAGCAGCCCCGCCGGAATCGACATGACGCCATAGGCAATGAAGAACGCGAACGGCAGCACGGCCACCATAGTAAGGCTCAGATTGAAGTCATCGATGATCTCGGGGACGAGAGGGCCGATGATGTTCGTGAGGAACGAGATTACAAAGAAGGTCAGTAATATGAGGCCTACGACATAAAGGCTTCTACGAATTGGCTTACCCTCCTCCCGTAACATTCTTTACTACCGCTGCTCGTAGGTAACAAAGGCCACTCGACGGCTGTCAGGTGACCACGAAGGGACGTTGATGGTACCCTGACCGCCGAAGAAGGGTGGTGTCAGATCGCGTACCGAACCATCACGTACGTCCATGAGACGAAGCTTGACCTGCCGGCCGAACGGATGTGCCGCACCTTGGTCTTCCAGATAGGTGATGAACACCACCCAGCGCCCATCGGGCGACGGGTGGGGGAACCAGTTGGAGTGAATGTCGCTGGTGAGTTGCTCGGCCCCACTGCCATCCGGGCGCATGCGCCAGATCTCCATCGTGCCGCCGCAGAATGAGTTGTAGTAGATGAACTCCCCGTCGGGCGCGTAGTCGGGGCCGTCATCGAGGCCGGGACAGGTGGTCAGGCGCCGCTCCGCTCCACCGCTCGCCGGGATCGCATAGATGTCCCACTCGTTATCTCGCAGTGCAGTGTATACCAGCGTTTTCCCATCTGGAGACCAGCCATGCCAGAAGCTGGGAGCCTCATCGGTGATCTTCACCGGTGTCTCACCGTCGATCGGCATGATGTAGATGCTCGACGCGAGCCAGGCTTGCTCCGGGTCCGTGATGTGCTCCTCGGCAGCATGGCTCAGGACCAGGTTCCTGCCATCGGGTGAGATACCGTGATCGTTGTTCAGCCGAGTGGCGAAGCCCGTCGGGATTTGCTCGAGGCCCCCGTCACCGCCAGCAGCCACACGGTAGAGCCGGCCTGCACTGTTCACGATGAAGAACTGCCCGTCAGGCGACCAATTCGGAGCCTCGAAGTGCCGATCTTCGCTATGTACCGTTTCGATACGTCCGGAATGAATCTCCACCGTCCGGAGCGAGCTGTGGATTGTCTGGCGCCCCAGCGCTTCGGCGATAGCCCGTTCTGCTAGCGGCGCCATTATGCGATAGCCAGCCTCGTTGGGGTGCACTCCGTCTTCCGACAACTCAGGACCGAGCCCCTGGCGTTCGTCTGCCATTGCTGAGTGGTAGTCCAGGTACACCACGTCGTGGGTGGACGCATAGTCCCTCATCCAAGCGTTGAGAGCGACGATCTTCGGAGCGGGCTCCAGTCCCGGGCGCCACCGGTAGTCGTACGCCGGCAGCACGGACGAGAGTACCACGCGAATGCCGTTCGCTTCGGCAAGCTCGACCATGGAGATCAGGTTGTTCTGGATCATGGCCTGAGTCGACGGGCCCGTGTTGCCCGCGATGTCATTCGTTCCGGCGAGGATCACGACCACGGCCGGCTCGAGCCCGATCACGTCCTGGCGGAAGCGCACCAGCATCTGCGGTGTGGTCTGTCCGCTGATCCCGCGCCCCACGTACGGTTTGTTCGGGAACATCGTGTCGAAGTACCGCGCCCACCCGTCTGTGATGGAGTTGCCGTAAAACACCACGCGTTGCTCGCCCGGTTGCGGCGGAGCGAGTTGCGCGTTCGCTGCGCTGTATCGAGCGAGGGACGCCCAATCATCGCGCAGCCGGTCATCTTGGCCCAATAGTGGAGCGGTGGCCAAGGCGCATGTTACCAGGACAGCCAGCGCCACCGTCAATACGAGTGGCTGCGGCACGTCACGTATCAACCGTCGCATCTGTCTCATAGTCTGCCAGAACACCTATCACACCCTTTCGATGGAATTCCGGT
>JBDGXD010000266.1:0-6166 GCA_039584755.1 Gemmatimonadota bacterium | reverse complement strand
ATCACGGCTGATGAGGATCCGGAAACCAGACGCCAAGCCCGCGCGATGAAGGCGGTCGCGTTCTTTCGCAAGCCCGTCGACGGCACGGCTCTGCTCGATGCGATTGCCTGGGCGCTGCGGTCGGCCGGCGCAGGCGGCAACAACTTTGGAAGCAGATCCGGGAACAGGATCTGAGCGAAGGAGCTGGGGTGAACGGCCCGAGGTTGTTCCTGCGCTGAAGCGCTTCAACCCAGGACTGCAAGCTTGAGGTGCGGTCTTCAAAGGAGTCGCGGGCTGCCATTTCGACATGGCCAAACCGGATTTCGGAACGGCGAATCCGAATTTCGGAACGGTAAATCTGAATTCCGAAACGACGAATCTGAATCTCGAAACGCGAATCCGAATTCCGGAACGTCTTCTTCGTCCGTCTGCGACCGCCAACTCACCGCGGGCAGCCGATCCAAAAGTACGCCGAGCTGGAGTGCTGGATGACGGCAGGTCTCTACGCTAGATACCCCAGCAGGAAAAGTGGAATCCGGTTCCTTTCGGGCGTTGGGCTATGGGCGAACACTAGCTTCCGATCGATCTTGATGCCCTTGAATTGCGCCCGGCCTTTTCCCCGCCCGCCGATCTCGATGACGAGTTTCCCAGGCGCATCCTCGATAAGGTAGTCCGGTGTCTTGGCGCCCCGGGTGCTCTTGAGATACTGAAATCGGATGCCGGCCTGCTTCATCGCCTCGGCGAAGAAATCCTCTCGCAGGCCACCCACTGCATCTACATAGCCTCGGTAGAGCAGGCGGCAAGGTGGCGCCATCAGGATCTTCGGCTCACGAAGGACATTGGTGCCAGCGGGAAACACCTGGTGCAAGATGAACGCCCTTTCGAGACAGCCGACATACTGCTCCGCTTTGTACTTGGTAATGCCGAGATTCCTCGAAAGACTGGAATAGTTGATTCCATCTACGGCCGCTCGTCCGACAAAACGGAGCAGTCGTCTTAGTGTGTCGAGCTCGTCGATCATCAGCCGCATCACGGCAGGAACATCCGTGGTGAGAACCTTCTCGATGATGTTCTGCAGAAAGCCAAGAGGTTCTGGCTCTGCAAGCGAGAACGGCAGCAGGCCGCCTCGCAGATACTCGTCGAAGAATCGACCTGCACGAAGGTGCTCCGCCTCCCACTCCCCTGCACCGATCTGCTCCAACTCTAGTGGGGGAAGGGAAAGGCCCTGCGCAAAAGCCAAGTACTCGCGGAACGAGAAAGCACGGAGATCCATCAACTGTACGCGTCGAGACAGGTCGTAGGCGGAAGCCCGCATGGCCAGCGCGACGGAACTCGAGAACAAGATGTCGACATCGAGGAAGTCGTACAGTCGTTTCAATAGCGCCGTGGGGTCCGGGAGAAAGTGGACTTCATCTAGCAGGAACGTGCGAAACCCATAGTGCTCTTGCAGCTTCCGGATGAGATCCCAAGCGTCTTCGTCCGGTTCGAGTGTATCCGCCGACAGGTAGAACGCATCCTCGTGCTCAAGGGCGTACTGCCGCAGCAGGACTGTTTTCCCCGTGCCGCGTGCACCGACGATCCCGGTGAAATGCTTGCCCTCCTGGCCAGCCAACCGCTCGAACAGGAAGCGCCTACGGATGTAGTTGCGACACTCCTGTTTGGCTAGTTCGTGCAGTTCAAGCAGTCGATCTATGCCCACGAAAAGTGACCTTTCATACATCCATTTGACCAAATGACATACATTTTGTCCAATGATTGATCAAATATACACTATTGGCCTGCCAAATCCAGGGTCGAGCCTTCAGCCCTCTCTGCTCACACAATAGACAATATTCTCCATTGTGGAGTTGCCGACTCCATAAATAGGCCTATATTGGAGTTGTGTACTCCAGACAGAAGATAATTGACACATCAGGCAGCTGCTTTCTGTTCGGGCCGCGCGGCACCGGCAAGACCTTCTGGCTGCGTCATAGCTTGCCCAAAAGCATCTACATCGATCTCCTCGAGGCGCGAACCAGCGGGGAGCTGCTAGCCGATCCGCAACGTTTGGCCGATCGGATTCCTCCAAACGATCGCCGCCCGATTGTGATCGACGAGATACAGCACGCGCCTGCGCTGCTCGACGAGGTACACCGGCTAATCGAAACGCGTAATCTCGTATTCGTGATGACGGGCAGTAGCCCGCGCAAGTTGCGACGGGGCGGCAGCAATCTGCTGGCTG
This sequence comes from Gemmatimonadota bacterium, assembly GCA_039584755.1. Classification (GTDB taxonomy): domain Bacteria; phylum Gemmatimonadota; class Gemmatimonadetes; order Gemmatimonadales; family GWC2-71-9. The sequence continues at coordinate 3,966 of JBDGXD010000266.1, read as the reverse complement.
GTAGGGCAATCAGTCATCAGCTCTTCCCGTTCACTGCGGCTGAACTCGGACAGGATTTCTCCCTGGCGAACGCGCTTCAATACGGCATGCTGCCGACGATCCACGACCCCGCGAAGAACGTCGTGGCTGACGACTATCTCGCGACCTATGTGCAGACCTACCTGCGGGAGGAAATCGTTGCAGAGGGGCTCACACGACAGGCAGGCGCATTCGCCCGTTTCTTGGAGGCGGCCAGCTTCTCTCAGGGGCAGACGCTGAACATCTCGGCGGTTGCTCGCGAATCCTCCGTCCACCGCAAGGTCGCCGAGAGCTACTTCCAGATTCTGGAAGACCTGCTCATCGGTATCCGCGTGCCGGTGTTTCAGAAGCGAGCGAAGCGACGTCTAGCCGGACACCCGAAGTTCTATTTCTTCGACGCTGGCGTCTACCGAGCCGTTCGCCCGCGCGGCCCACTAGATGCGCCTGAACAGATCGAGGGCGCCGCGCTGGAGGCTCTTGTGTTTCACGAGCTACGAGCAACGACTCAGAACTTGGGGCTAGGCTACGATCTTTACTATTGGCGGACGGCTGGGGGCATGGAAGTCGATTTTGTCCTGTATGGACCGAGAGGCATAGTCGCCCTCGAGGTGAAGCGTAAGCGGCGACTGTCTGGACATGATCTGCGGGGTCTCCGGGGCTTCCTGGCCGATTACCCGATGGCCAAGGCCTTTGTGCTCTACGGCGGTGATCATCCCGCTTATCTTGACCCGATCCGCGCACTGCCTTTCGCTGATGCTCTCCGCGATCTGCCGGAGCTGATCTCATAAGGCGGTCGCTAGCTGGGAAGGGCCCGTCCCCGGCCCGTTGTCCGGGGCCTTTTCCAACCCGCATAGCGACTCTACCCCCCGAACTTTAGCAGCGTCATTGCCGGGAACGCTCCAATCATCGAGTGCAACACGATGCACGGGACGAGATTGCGGTTTGACTTTACGTACAGCGTTCCCAATACGAGACCGCCGGGTACACCGTTGCCCAATGCTGCCACCCACGCCGCACTCCAATCACCCGCACTCGGCCAGTTTGGATTGAAATACGCATAGGGTAGATGGTACACGCCGAAAAGCAGGGCTACGATCAACACCGCCAACCATTTGGAACCGAAGAGCGCCTCCACTCGAGTCTGCAGGAACCCGCGGAAGAAGAACTCCTCAGTGAACCCAGCCAACAGCATCATCAATACAAAGCCCAACGGAAGCAGATACAGTGCTCGGCCGGTAAGAATCGCTTCCTGTACCTCCGCGGAGTTGCCCGACAAGAAGATCTGAACGACACCGAACGCGGCACCCAGCAGCAAGGCCCAGCCCACGCCTTTGCCAAGGTTGCCACGCCGCGACCCGAAAGAGGCTAGAATGGCAGGTAGTGACCTGTTCCCGGAACGCAGAGCAATAACAATCACGAGCGGGATAGCGACCAGGCTGAGCCAATGGAGCAGCTCGGATTCAGGTGCGGCGAACAGATACGCCATGTAGAGAGCGAAATAGACCAATGCGGCCCATGACTCCCGGCGGCCAGGCAATGCAGCGTTCTCAGTGGTAGAATCCATTAGGTAGCTCGTCAGGGCGTGTGTAGACTGGATGGCGTATTGCCACTATACGTGTACTATCGACTCGGTGTGTCACACGGAGTAGCCAATCCGACAGAGTACAACATGGACCCGATTATGAACCAGATCCTCAACCGCGAAGTGTTACCCGAAAGCGATTGTTTCGGCTGTGGCCTAGCCAACCCACTCGGGCTTCAGGTCGAGATCATGCGCGATGATGAGAACGGCGATCGGCTGTTGGCAACAGTCCAACCCAGCGACCACATGACAGGCTTTCCGGGAATCACCCACGGTGGCGTGATCTACACCGCGATGGATTGCCTGGCTGCATGGGTGCCCAGGATACTGCGCAGCGATACCAAGGCTATCTGGATCCTGCGCTCGGCCACAGTCAAATACCACAAGGCAGCGAAACAAGGAGAACCAGTGTCGCTCGCTGGCAGCATCGCGAGTGAGGGCAAACAATGGCAGCCGGTGGAGGTGCATACTGAAGCTAGGGACCCTGCGGGTGACCTGCTGACTGAGGGGACGTTCAAGGTCATACCGCTGAATGCCGAGCGGTTCAAGGAAGTTGCGGGGATAGAAGAGATACCCGAGGAGTGGCGGGCCATGTTAAAATGACGGTGACCGAATATCGAATGTAGAATATCGAATGTAGAACAATCAATAGTACGATTCCATTATCCAGCGTTCTACATTCTACATTCTGAATTCTACATTCATTACTCCTCCGAACGATACAGCTCATTCCCACGTACGTCACTCACTATCACATTCACCTCCACGCCCTTTCGCACACTCGCCGTGACGACGCAGTAGTCCTCGAACAACTCGATGCAGCGGGACACGCGTTCCGGCTCGCTGGCAGCGATGTCGATGGTTATGTGCACATCGAACCCGGCCAGCCGCAGCCGTTTGCGTTCGTTGCGCTCTATGGAGCCTTTGACCTCCGTGCGAATGCTCTTCACGCTCTGCTTGGCCTTCTCGAGACAGAACAGCAGGCTGGCGCTGAGGCAATTGCCCACCGCGGCACCAACCAGCCGGGAGGCGTTGGGCCCTTTGCCCCCACCCAGTGGCTCCGGTTCGTCCAGCAGCAGAGTATCCACGTCCCAATCGAACGTAGTCTTGAACTCAAAGCCTTGCTGCCGCTCGAGGACTAGTAACAAACCATGTTCTGACATATCGAGTATCCTGTTACTTGATTTCGGCTACACTGATTGGAGAACTCTGAACTCTGAACTCTGAACTCTGTACTCTGTACTCTGTACTCTGTACTCTAAAAAGAAACATCCCACTGTAACCTAAACCGCCACCCGTCTTCTCTCGTCTCCTCGGTCTCTCCGAATGCGAACAATGATGCTTCGGCCGTGAGCTTGTTGAGATGGCCGTGGAAGAACCAGTTCAGGTCGAACGACAGCTCGTGCTGCATGTCATCCACTTCTCCCACGCGGGGGTCGTAAAAGGCGTGGCGAACTGCCAGTTCCAGTTGGCGAGGTACCCAAGGCAGCAAACCGTGAAAAAAGTATCCCGCCTGCGCGTAGTTGCCGATCAACGTGGTCACGGTTGCATTGACGTTGTCATTGATCCGTTTCCAGTGGAACTCCTGTTGCCAGGCGAACCCCTGGTACATGAACGCCGTCTCCGCCATCCACTGGTTGACACGGTATTGGCCCGGGACTCCGTCATCGAATCCTTCGAGCTGCCCACCTCCTGCCGTTGAGAACCGGGTGTAGGGGCTTTGATTGGTTACTGCCCCGAATCCTATGCTCCCTTCCGGGTGCTGCCGCTTCGCAATGTCGGATCCGGTGAAGGCCAGCACTCGGCCAAACGGGTTCCATCGTACCATCCCCATCCACATCAGGAAATTGTCGTCGTTGCTCTTGTTACCGCGGCCGGTTCCAGTGAAGACGGAAGCCCAGTAGCTGAAATCGGCGGCGCCACCGCCTTGCCAGCGGCCATACAGTGACACTCCTTGCTGACGGTCTACTGTGAACGCGCGGTTTATCAACGAGCGATCAACCAGTTGTTGCGACCCCGATGAGATGACCCGTTCTCTATTGTACTGCACCTTCCACTGTCCGGCCTTGAGCCGGACACCCTGAAACCGCTCGATCATGACTCTGAAGTCCAACAGGTTCGACGATGCGAGCTCGTACTCGAAGTAGTACTTGAGCCATGGCTGATATCCGTGTCCTCCGACCTTCAAGCGTGCCCGGTTGACCTTGAACACGTGCTGGTCTTGATCGTCGAAATCATCGAAGGTGACAGGGTTCGCGTCGAAGGGATACGCATAGCGAAACTGCAGACGCGCCGCGATCTGCAGCCAGAAGTTGCCGTCGCGGGTGCGGAACTCGAAGCCCTTGCTGCCGTGGATGACGATGGGC
>JBDGXD010000265.1:0-6189 GCA_039584755.1 Gemmatimonadota bacterium | reverse complement strand
GAGGGCTGCTAGCACACGGCCCTGCGGAACTCGAGCCCGCTTGGCCCATCCCTCGAGCGCCTTAGATACGAGTGGCTCGGTCGGCAGCTGTTCCACCCTCGCATTCTCCACGATTTCGGCTACCTGGTTGGCAAACCCGATATCAGCGCCACGGTCGAGCAGCTGGGTGCGCACGTCCTGCGAGTGTGCAGCCGATGGTAGTGTCGCGCACAACCCTACCGCCAAGACGGCGAGTGCAAGCATTGAATGTTTCATGAGCGGACTACTCCTCGTGGACCGACCACAATCACGCTGTTTGCCTGGCCAAAACCGTCATCGACCTGGGCGTGGGCGCTGGGGTCGGGTATCCACTGCGATCCATCTATCACGAACAGATATTGGTGCTCACCAGGGTGGAGAGGCACAGTGGCCGTCCACAATCCGCTTGCCGTGTTCCTGACGAGTTGTATTCCTTCCGGACTCCAGTCGTTGAACGATCCTGCAAGCGTGACCTCGGCGGCATCGGGAGCACGCAGCTCAAACCGCACCAGGATCGTCTGCTGTTGGTCTGTCGTAGCGCCAGCCGTTTGTTCGCCAGCGGTGAACCCCGGGATGTCCATCGTGAGTGCGCCGATGGCGACTAGAGCGATGGCAGCGGCGGCCACGACGGCGGGCCGCACCGAGAAGAGGTGTGGCTGGACCAGCCAACGCCAGAATGACGCCGCACTGCTACTACTGGCCGGGGGAACTACTGCAGCCATCACGGCCCGGTCAACCTCGACACCGGGCGCCGTCAGGTTGGCCGCGTAGTCCCGCACTACCTGGTCGAACCGATCGGCCGCTTCCCGTTCGGACTGATCCAGTCCGGGCGTGGGTTCACCATCGAGGTACCTCTGTGCCTCGGGGCTGAATCTCTTCTCATCTGTCATCGTAGCCCCTCCAACTTACGGCGTAATTCGTCGCGCGCACGATGGACGCGCATCTTGAGGGCATCCTCTCCAACCTCTAGTAGATTTGCCATCTCGGCATAGGAGTAACCCTCTACGTGTTTGAGCACGAATGCCTCACGCTGCTCGGCCGTCAACTCGTTCAGTGCGTCCTCTATTGCCTGCCCGATCTCTGTGTTGTCCACTCGCTTCGTGGCCGCCCTGTCCTCCGGTTCTTCGATCCGGTCCAACGAGACGTGCCCGCGTCGGGCCCGTCTGGTGTTGTGGCACTGGTTCGAGACGATGCGAAACAACCAGGCCTTGAACCGCTCCGGATCGCGGCAGGACGCCAGCGAGCGATAGGCTCGAATGAAAGCGTCCTGTAACGCATCGGCCGCATCATCGACGTCTCCTCCCAGCATCGCCGTGGCATACCGTCCGAACTCGGTCCGGTAACGCTCGACCAGTACCTCAAACTGCTCCACCTGGCCAGCGAGTATCCGGTGCACGAGCACCGCATCGCTCTGGCTCCCTATCTCACTCAAGAGACACCCTCATGCAGTGAAAAGTAACGCGGGCATTGTGACGAGTTCGCGGTAGCCTGCGACCGGTCTCCGGTCACAGGGTGGCCCGCGCCATCTAGCTCTATCCCCACTTGGCAAGCTGTTGTACGTCAACAACTTGCGCAGTTGCGTTACCTCCGGAGCATCGGGCGTGTCTTTAGTGTGGTCGCGGGAGCCGCGAGGTGGATGAAGTGAATCGCTGGCACCCAGATGAAACGGAGTACCACTGAAGGGAGACAGTACGATGCGAAAGCTGATCCTCACGTTGTCCTTGCTGGCATTGGCGGCACCCGCGGCAGCGGTAGCTCAAGGTGCTCAGAATCAACAACAGCAGCAGGCTCAGCTGCAGCGGATGCAACAGCTGCAGCAGATGCAACAGCAGACCGAGCAGGTAATGAAGCAGGTGCGGCACATGAATCAGCAGATGGTGCAGCAGCACGTGCGGAATGAATACCAGCAGATGGGGCAGCAGATGGAACAAGCCGGTGAGAGAATGCATCAGATGCTGCGCAACATGGAGCAGCTACAGAAGGATCCCGACGTTGCCGGTAACCAACAGCGGCTGGGCGAAATGGAACAACTGCGCCACCGAATTCGCAACATGGTGCAAGAGATGCAACAGGCTCAGAAGGCGCTCGAGGAGTTGGCACTCCCGTGAATCGGATCACTGGTGTAGTCGTCGCGCTCGTGTTGTGGTCCATGGGGTCGGTGAGCGCCCAGTCGCTGCACTACGAGGGTGGGCTGTCTGTGTCGAGCGGCAATTACATCTACACCGAGAGAACAACGAGCTGGGTATTTACGAATGGTCTCGCACTTGGTGCGGGGCCATTCACCATTCGAGCAATGCTGCCCGTGTTTCGCCAGAACTCGGTGTTGGTTACGGTCTCGTCGGCGGGACCGATACCGGTTGATGGGTCGGGCACGACTGGGGGAACAGATCCGAACTCCGATGGTAGCGGTGGCGGTCGTGGGATGCCCCAGATCGTCGGCAACTACTCTTTGACGGCACCATCTGAGTCGCTGACTGTCGATTCGGGCGAGTTGTCGACCGCTGTGTCTGGCTATGAGCTAGCTGTCGGCGATCCCTCTGCAAGCCTGAACCTGAGTGTGTACCAAGGCGGCAGTTTAGGTATCAGCATGAATGTAGGTGCAAAAGCACCCGTTACCGGCATCACCGGGTTCGGAACGGGGCAGTGGGACTTTGGTGGCTCGGTTTCGCTGTCACATAGAATCGGATTCTCGGGATTGGCTGCGCTCGATGTTGGCTATTGGCATCTGGGCGACCTGGCAGATCTGGATCTGCGGGACCCCGTACTCGCGTCACTGAGTCTGACCCGCTTGAGCATGGGCGGTTGGGCTCTGGGGGTAATGGCTTCCGCCGCAACGGCAATTGTCGAGGGCTACCCCAACGGCTACCAGATTGGAGCCAGTGTGAGTCGGGTTGGGCGTGGAGGCACGTTTGGTGTGAACCTTGCTGTCGGTTTGACAGAAACGACACCAGATTTGAGCGTCGGACTGAATTGGCGCATAGGACTCACTCGACCACGCTGGTGAAGTGGTCGCGTAACTATGGGATTGGAGACGAACGAATGAACACGAGATTTCTGAAAACTGGTGTGATGCTGGCTTTGGGAACGTTCTTGGGGTGCTCGGACACCAGCGCCTTGGGACCGGGTGAAGCAACGGGCGACGTGACGATAACCCTGCAGCGCACCGCAGTGTTGTCTGCCGGTGTCGTGGCTGCGGAGGTTGCGACGGCACCGGAGGGCAAGGTGCCGGGTGACCAGGTGAAATCGTTGCGAGTCACGATTACCAGCATTGAGATGCTGAAGGAATGTGAAGCGGATGACGGTGACCCGGCCGACGGAGAATGCGACGAGAACGGAGGCTGGATCGCGCTGGTGCTAGACGACTCGGTAACGGTCGATTTAGTTGCTTTGCCGGAACCGCACGAGCCGCCTGTTGTGATCGCGTCTGGTTCCGTGCTGGTCGGAAGCTATCGTAAGGTCCGGCTGTTTGTGCAGGATGAGATAGTCATTTTCGCCGAGTCGTTCACAGTAGGGAATTGGGCGTACGATATGGGTGAGGAGTACGAGGTTACGATCCCTTCCGGCGACAATACCGGCATCAAGACCGACCTTTCCTTCACTGTCACAGAAGACGCAGAGGGCAACGCGGAAGAGGTCAACTTGCTGTTCGACAGCGAGGCGTCATTCCGTGGGGTCACGGCGACCGGTAACGGCAAGGTGATGTTACCGCCGGTGCTCAAGGTCAAACCAACGGATTCGGCGTAGCTTCCCGGCCGAGGTGATGGCAGAACATAGGGGCCAACTCACTAGAGTTGGCCCCTTTTCGTTGAATCGGGTCAGTTTCGGTCAAGCGATTTCCAACTGTCACAGTCCGCTTGAGCTGTGTCACAAGTCAAGAAATCAATTGTGTTTACGTTACCGCCTTAATGTCGATTTTGTGTTGTGGAAGGAGTTTTCCACAACACGTTATCGATGTCTAGCTCTGCTCGACCTTTAGGTTGGTGACGTGCAGGTTGAGTGCATGATTCACGCGCAGCCCAACGATGCCATCAGTCGGCAGCTCGGACCGCGGAACGCTGGTAACCATCTGATCGTTCACGTAGAAACTCAGTTTCTGGTCACCCACCTCAACGGCGAGCAGATTCTTGGCGTTTTCGTCGCCGTCCTGCTTCACGATAGCCGCATGTTCAGTCCACGGCGTGACGGTCGGAGCGTTGCCGCCGTTGCGCTGCTTGATGATGAATCGGCCGTCTTTGCGGATGAGGAAGTAGAGATAGGACTGATTGTCACCCTCGAGATCGTTGCCGCCAATGAAGATGCCGTAGCCCTCGCGGCGGTCTCCGGGAAACAGGTAGATCTCCGAACTCACCCGGTACTCGCCCTCGGCTGTCTTTGCCGGGTCGTAGAAGATTCCCGAAGGCCCCGTGGTGATGTGCCAGCCGGGTGTCATGGTGACGAAGTACAGCGAATCGTTGGAGGGCCGGTCGTATCTGACGTTCCAGTCCGAGGGACGTTCCAGCTCCTGGGCGACGAGCGTTCCTGCCACTAGAGACAGGGCCAAACCAAAGGTGACACTGCGCATTACTCTACTCCTGACTGTGGGTACTGTGGTCCGTAGCGAAGCGGACAATACTCCCCAGAGTGACGCGAAAAAGCAAGTTCGGTGGTATTGGTGGCAGCGATGTCAGGCCGACTGCGAGCGGCAATCTCCCTCCGCACCCTGCAGTGCAGCACAAGGGCCTGGGGCCGACTAATACCGCTGCACTGACGTGTGCTGCGGGAGACCGCCGCTCGCAGTCGGCCCGAGCCTCTTGGGTTGGAACCACTTGCCAACAACGAGCGGTAGGCTCCCGGAGGGCACGTCAGGGCGCCGGCGACGTCGGCCGAATATGGCTACGGGCGCACTGCAGGGCCCAAGGGAGCTTACCGCTCGTTGTCATTCCCGACCAAAGCAGTGTCGGCGCTAGGAGATCAACCTCCGGCACCCATCTGGCCGAGCACCGCGTCGAGGTCGCTGACGATTGAGTCCAGCGCCGCGCGCAGCTCTTCGTAGCGCTCGAATGCATCACGGCCGAGTTTTTGGTCGGCCCGGTTTATCATGCCGTTCAGGTACTGCAGTTGATCGGCCACCATTGGCATGTCATAGCGCACCGGCCCGGTCATGAGACGCTGCTGGATGGCAGCCAACTGTTCGTCGGTGCTGCGCGACGCCCGGTCGGTCTTGCCCTCGAGCGCTTTGCGCGCCGCGGTGAGATGGCTGACGGCCGACCGCGCTTCGACCACCGCGTCCCGCACCAGCAGTGCCAACTCGGCCTGCTCCTCCAGATCGGCCTGGGTCACTCCGTCCGCCGCGACTCTGGGGTCGATCAACAGCTCGAATCGCTCGGTGGCGCTCCAATCTCCCACCGTTAGACGCACGCCATACGTACCCGGCGGAACCATTGGTCCGCCGTTGGGATGGCGCATGTCCCAGGTGAAAAGATGCATACCTGGTGCGGCAACCAGAGTGGACGCTCCTCCACCGGACCTGAATGCGCCTGCCCCTGGCATTCCGGCTGGCTGCTGCGCACGAGCCCGTGCGCCGGTTGCCTGTCCTTGGAATTCGCTTACTACGTTTCCGGTGCCGTCGAGGATCTCCAACATGACACCGTTGCTGGGCGCGTCAGCCAAGAAGTAATAGATGCGAGGGCCGGCTCGCGGATACTGGGGAGCAGCGTCCGAGCCACCGCGGCTTGAGTAGCGCATCCGGTACGCGGCCCGAGGCTGGAACAGGTGCGCGCTCGACGCCGCCACCTGGTCGGTCATCTGGTGCAACGGTGTCACGTCGTCCATGATCCAGAACGAACGGCCCATTGTCGACAAAACCAGATCCTGGTTGTGCACTTTTATGTCGGTAATAGGCGTTGCCGGCAGATTCGACTGGAACTCCTGCCAGTGGGCCCCATCGTCGAACGAGACAAACATGCCGAACTCGGTGCCGGCGTAGAGCAGGCCCTCCCGGTCGGGATCCTCACGAACTACGCGCGTGGGATAATCCGCTGGGATGCCGTTGCTGCCGGTCGTCAAGCGCGTCCACGTAGCGCCGTAATCAGTCGTTCTATAAATGTACGGTTGCCAGTCACCCAGCAGATAGCGGTACACGGCCACATATGCCTTCGCGGGGTTGTGCGGCGACGGATCTATGATCTGCAC
>JBDGXD010000264.1:0-6192 GCA_039584755.1 Gemmatimonadota bacterium | reverse complement strand
GGCGCCGCTACGTGGTTCGCTCTGTGGACAAGGACCCGACCAAGCGGCTGCTGCCCGAACTGAAGGGAACCATAGTCGAGACCATCATTCAAGACCAAGTCAGTGCACTCCATCCTTCTGGTGCACTGGTAGTCGATCCGCTGCTGGATGCGACCGGCATACTCCACGCCACACACCGACTGGTGATAATCCCCGACGACCCAAGACTCGGAGAGTTCCGCGAAGAGTTTGCAGGGCTGTTGGGCATGCTAGTCCTGCATCCCGACGAAGGGGCTGACGACACTCCGGGGTTCGCTGGCTCGCGCCGAATCAGTGGAACTGACGCATTTCTGGAGCAGCTCGAGGACAGTCCCTGCGATCGGGTGGACGCGCGGATGTACCTCAAGGCTCGGCTGATGGACATGGTGATAGGCGATCGAGACAGACACGCGGGGCAATGGCGTTGGGCCAGTTTCCCGGCAGGAGAATGCCGCTTATGGTTATCGATTCCAGAAGACCGAGACCAGGCGTTCGTCGACTATGACGGCCTCGTGAACTGGGTGCTGCGAAGACAACGACCCCAGCAGATCAAATTTGGCCCTGAATATCCCAGCCTCATGGGTCTCACGTTCAACGGCTGGGAGCTGGATCGTGAACTTCTGGCAGAACTCGAGTGGCCCGTGTGGGATTCGCTTGCATCCGCCGTTCAACGAGACCTCACTGATTCCATAATCGACGACGCTGTAGCACGTCTCCCGGAGAGTCACTACGGGCTAAATGGAGCATTCCTGGCACACGCGCTCAAACAGCGTAGGGACATGCTTTCCGATGAGGCCGACTCCTACTATCGACTCATTTCGCGCTGGGCCGAGATCAAGGCAACCGACGAGAGCGAGTACGTCGAGCTGGAACACCGAGACAATGGAGAGCTCGAGGTCAGAATCGGGCTCGCACGCGCCGGCGGCAGTCAACGGGAGGAACCGTACTTCACCCGAACATTCACGCCAAATGTGACGAGGGAAGTCCGCCTGTACATGCGCGGTGGTGATGACATCATCGAGGTCATGGGTGGAAAGTCTCGGATCAGCGTGCTGATCGACGGTGGGGGTGGTGACGATCGTTTTGGAAACAGCTCGGCAGCGGGCGCAGGCAAGACCAGATTCTACGACTCCAGCGGTGACAATCAATACGAAACTGGCAGAGGCGCCAGGATCGAGGAGCGCCCATACGATCGCCCCCCAGCTCAGGATCAGGCCCACAAGAATGCGCTCGATTGGGGCGGTCGCACCTTGATCTATCCGCTACTCGGATACGCTCCCGATCCGGGTCTGTTCCTGGCAGCACAGGTCAACATCGAGAGATACGGTTACCGCAAGCATCCGTACAAAACACGCCACACATTCCTGGGTGGATTGGTCACCAACGGCCCGCGCCCGATCGTAGGTTACAAGGGTTCGTTCCGACACGTATTTCCAGGAACCGATGCCGAGTTCCGCGTTAGATACACCGGTCTCACATTCCTGCGATTCAATGGATTTGGCAACGAGACAGAGCTCACCGAAACCTCCTCTTTTTACGAGGTCGAACAACAAGACCTGTTGGTGGCTCCCACAATTGCGTTTCGTACCGGTCGCAACCGTGGTGGCAAGCCCGGTAGTGGTGTAGAACCGCTCAGGGAAGAGCTCACGGTCAACCTCAGCTTGCTGCTCAAGTACTGGAACACACCGTTGGAGGAAAACGCCGACCAGTTCATCGCGACGTACGACCCTCCCCTATACGGTACCGGGTCGTTTGGCGAACTCGGCTTGAGAGCGGGTGTCGAAGTAGACACGAGGGACAATTCTGGCAACCCCAAACGAGGCCTGTTTGTCACAGCAGCCGGTGCGGTATACCCTGCGGTGTGGAATGTTGATTCTACGTTTGGTGAGGTCCACGGCACGGCGTCACTGTACTTGACCGCCAACATCCCGACGGAACCTACGCTCGCACTGCGCGCCGGTGGCAAGAAGGTCTGGGGTAAAGTCCCATTTCTCGAAGCAGCCTACGTAGGTGGTGGTACGGATCTGCGGGGTTACCGATCACGTCGCTTTGCCGGAAACGCATCAGTCTTTGGAAACGCCGAACTCAGGTTCTCCGTAGCGCCGTTCCGAATCCTGGTTCCTGGCAGCTTTGGGCTGTTCGCATTGACTGACGTTGGCAGGGTGTTTTATGAAGGGGACCCAACCGATGCCAATACTTGGCACGTCGGATATGGTGGAGGTATCTGGATCTCTGTGATCGACCGGATACAGACACTCACTGTAGCGGTCGCGAAGGGCGATGACCTTACCGGCGTTTACATCAGAGCTGGCTTCATGTACTGAAGCCCTGCTTAGTGCAGTTCCATCGATGAACGTGGCAACCGGGGGGTTGATTAGCGCGACGGTCGGTATAGAGTCAGCCTAGCTCTCTTGTTCCCACCCTCGTCAGCGAGTAGCAGTGTGTTCCCCGACGCAAACGTGATTCCCTCGACCTGGCGATGCAACTTCTTTGGCAACACTTCAACACCCAGCACCTCTCCTTGCAGTGTCACCTCAGCGATCGCGTTTCGCTGAGCTGAGATCACGAAGTAGGTTCCGGTCGCGGGATTTCGCGCGATACCAGAGGGACGGAAACTGTCCTCCTCGTCGGGATCAACCGCAAGCGCGTTCAGTGGGACCAGCGTCGTATCCGGCGTGATCGCCCTCTGGTCGAGCGACCAGCGAAAGATCGCCATGTGATCCCGCAGAGCTTCCACCCTCGGCCGCTTGCACAATAGCAGCAGCACATTCTCTTCAGGCTCGTATTCCAGGCCCTCCACCTCGCACGCCACTCCGATGCGAGTCTCATACGTGTTGTACAGCACACGCTCGTCGTTGTCACCCTCCGACCCCTCGTAGATCCGCCCATCACTGTCGACCAAATAGAACTTCCCGTGGGCCCACGCGATCCCTTCGAAATCGGCAACAGGCGTCTCCAAGCCAAACGCGAATACCTTCACCACCTTGCCTTCCGAGTAGTCGATCTCGTATATGATGCCCAACTCATCATCGTGTCCCCAGACACGCCCATCCGCAGTCGTCCCCAGCCCCGATATTTCCCTGAGGCGCTTATGCAGCTTCCACTGCACAGCTGACTCTTCAGTGAAGACATACGCATTGAGATTGTACTCTGCAGACGATTGCGCAGAGAGCTCGGAGGCCAATCCCAGGCACAGTAGTGCTACAACCACGCCGTGAGTCACTCGAAAGGATCGGCGCAATCTCACTCCGAGGGAAGCGTCCAACGAGGAGTCTTGTCGTCCTTGGACTTTCGTAGTGCGAGATTGCGAAACTCGGCTGCCACGATGTACATACCGGCTGCCTGTCGTATCACGGCTATGAATTCCTTACCGGACAAGTGACTCGGTAGGCCAATGAGGTATTCGAGGGTCGAGTTGCCATCGGCTGTCGGCGTTATCTCGGCAAGCTTGAACTTCTCGGTGTGTTGCTTGAGGACATCATCCAGGACATCCAACGTCTGCTCCGTACCGTTTCCCAGTACCACGAGCAAGCCATTGTACTTCTTCGCGCCTTTTCCGGCAGTTTCGATGTGGTCTCGCAGCTTGGCCTTGCGTTCAGCTATCTCAGAGAGACTATCAGGCGTCAGCGCCGCGAGCATGCTGGGATCGCCTATGGTCAACTGACCCGTGCCAGCCCCCGGTGTTCCGCCTCCCGAGAGCACATCGCCCAAGCGCATCTTCGGGGTAAACTTCAACTGATCGGCATAGATGTTACCCAGTTTGAACTGCCACATTACCAGCACGATATAGTTGAACATCATCGTCGCGACTGCGGCAATACCCAGTGCCTGCACACCCGCGGCAAGTGCAGTCCCGATGGTAAGGAAGATGTACACAGCATCCTTCGTGTCCTTCAGCGTGTTGCGAAACCGCACAGCAGCAACTATCCCGGCTAGACTGAAGGCGAGGGCAAGGCTGTCTTGGACGACAATCACGAGTGCCGACACCGGTATCGGCAGTATCGCTACAGTATGGACCACCGATTCGTCGTAGCCTTCCTGTTGCTTGGTTACCATGTATACCCAAACGACTGGCGCGAGCAACATGAGGCAGCCAATGATCGCACCCATTGTGATCAAGGCCAACTCCATGGCTCCTCGTGAAGCTTCAGAGTCATCTATACCGACGGAGCCGGTGAGGAACCCACCACCCCCCTGTGCCAACTCTTGTAGCCGCTCACCCGAAAACATGCTTGCTGACGTGGGGAACACCATCACAACACCGTACGCGACCGCACCGACAATCAGATAGTAGAGTGTCAAACGCAAGAACGGAGACGTCCAATACCTGTTGTTAGCCATCACCGTCATCTCCCGCTAGTGGTAAACCACTTCCCCCCTGCTTACCTCTCTTCTTCGCGATTCTTCTGAGCTGCCCACTAGTCAGCAGCCATACGAGATCGGCGTCGCCCGCCGTAACATGAGACCGCCAAGTGAGCAAGCAGGCTCCACCTTTCTTGAGTCGCACGAAACTCCTGTCGGGTGAAGACAATAGCCAACTGACCATCAGGCTCAGATCCGGTTCGTGGCCGACGATCGCCACCGTTGCATCATCCCGTTGCATTTGAATCCAGGAAAGCACGGCCCTCCGGTCACCACCGGCAGCAAGGGAATCGAGCTGCAGTGGTACAACATCACCGTAGGTTGCAGCCACGATTTCGGCCGTCTGCACAGCCCTCGTGAACGGACTAGTAGCTAACGAGGCAATCTGCGGAAGCAAGACCTTGAGTCCGCGCGCACCACGTTCCATTCGCTTGCGGCCCTTGAGAGTGAGAGATCGCAAAGAATCGTCTTGGTTGGCCTCCTGGCCAACCTCCAAATTCTCGGCGATCGCATGCCTAATTACTAGTAGATTCACCTTCGAGCTTGCCGATCTCTCTACCTGACGTTGCGCAGCCGGTTGATGCCGCGTGTCTTTCGCCGTCGCAGACGCGTTGCATCCCGATAGCGTTTCCTGGACCACTCAGCGAGCGCTTGCTGCGAGTGCAGCGATTGGTCTGGGTCGCCAGGAACGCGTTGGACATAGGAACCGTCCGCATCCATATCCCAGGCCCCGCGGGAGTCGTTCAACTGGGTGTCGAGCAAGAAACGCAGCTGAGTCCTCAGTTCCTCGTCTTCCACGGGAGCCAAAACCTCGACCCTGCTCTCCAAGTTCCGTTTCATGCAATCGGCCGACCCGATGTAGTACTCGGGATCATCACCGTTCTTGAAGTAGAACACCCTGCAGTGCTCGAGGAAACGACCTACGATACTCACAACACGTACGTTCTCGGAGAGCCCGGGAACACCGGGCCTCAGACGGCAGCTATCCCTGATGATCAAGTCGACCTTGACACCTGCTTGCGAAGCACGGTACAAGGCCCTGGTCACGTTCAAGTCCTCTAGAGCATTCATCTTGAATTGCAGGAGGCCGGGCGATTCCTCACTGTGCCTCTCGATCTCTCGCTCGATCTTGCTCAGCAGGGCTTGCTTGAGCACCTTCGGCGCGGGCAACAGCTTTTGCATTCTCCGCTTGGGCTTGTAGCCGGTGGTGAGGTAGTTGAAGAGTTCGGTCAAGTCTTCGGCTATCTCCGCATCGCAGGTAAACAGGCCCAGGTCGGAGTACAACCTTGCGGTTTCCGCGTGGTAGTTGCCCGTCCCAACGTGCGCATAACGTTTGAGTCCATCGTAGTCCTGCCGCACCACTAGAACAGCCTTACAGTGTGTCTTGAGGCCCACGACTCCGTAAGTCACGTGGACTCCGACTTCCTCCAATCGGTTGGCCCACCTGATGTTGGCCTCCTCATCAAACCGGGCCTTCAACTCAACGACAACTGCTACCTGTTTTCCGTTACGTGCTGCATCGATTAGGTAGTCGATGGCTTTCGACTCTGCCGAGGTTCTGTACAGCACCATCTTGATCGCGCGGACCTTGGGATCAATGCTCGCTTCTCCCAGAAAACGCTCAACCGACGTCGCGAACGACTCGTAGGGGTGGTGTACCATTATCGGGCCGTTGTCGCGAATCAGATGAAAAATGCTGTCGGTATGTTCGAGCGTGGGATGGTTCGCCGGCTGGTGAGGCGCATCGTGCAGCTCGGGGTTCCGGATCGACGTCAGCTCCATCAAATCCCTGAGTGCAAGCATGCCTTTCAC
>JBDGXD010000263.1:0-6210 GCA_039584755.1 Gemmatimonadota bacterium | reverse complement strand
ATCATGGTGATCACGGATAACCAGAGAACCATGTCAGTCCAGATTGCGTCGCTCGCTCCAAGTGCGTGGAGCAGCACTCGGACGAGAGCTGCAAATGCCGCTGCCTTGACGACCGCCGCCATGAATGCAGTAACCGGAGTTGGCGCGCCGTCAGAGACGTCAGGTGCCCACATGTGGAACGGTACCGCAGCAACCTTGAATCCAAAGCCTATCAGCAGGAGGCCAATGCCAAATAGCAACATCAGATTGTTCTCGAGTCCAAGCGACGCAATCCGCAAATGCATCTCGGTCAGGTTAGTAGTACCGGTTGCACCGTACAGAAGGGCGATGCCATACAGCAGGAACCCTGACGCAAACGCACCCAGCAGGAAGTACTTAACGGCAGCCTCGGCCGAAAACGCGCTGCGCCGGTCTATTCCGGCAAGCACGTAAACAGACATTGACATCAACTCGAGACCCAAGAAAATCACTATGAGATCAGCGCCGCTCGCCATGAACAACATCCCGATGGTAGCGAGAAGCAGAAGAACATAGTATTCGGGCACCAAGACTCGTTCACGACCCAAGTATCCCAGGGACAACATCACCACCAAGATGGCGCCGATTAGGAACACTGCCGAAGTCGCGTACCTGAATCCATCGAGCGCAATCATCCCCGCCAGACTCACTGCATGTGCGTCACGAATCCACATCCACAAGACGGTCAACAGGGTACACACGAGGCCGAGCAACGCAAACTGCCCTGCCAACTGCAAGTCACCTTCATCCTTGTGTCGCCATGCTACTGTGAGTAGTAGCACCAACATCCAGACAATCAGGACCAACTCTGGAAGCAAGGCCAGCACTAGGCCACCCGGCGCATTGAGGTCGATCGCCATACCCATTACTGAGCCCGATCTTCAGGGTCAGGAGCAATCGCCACAGACACTCGATGCTCCTGAACAGTTGTAATCAATTCCTCGGCTGACGCTTCTATTCGCTCCAGGAAGGGTTTGGGATACAGGCCGACCCATAGGATACACGCCACCAGCGGAGCCAAGACGAGCAACTCCCTCTTCGACAAGTCGGGCAGATTCTCGTTCTCCGGTTTGTCCAGTTTGTTGTAGATGATCCGCTGCAGGGCCCACAACAGATACGCAGCGGCGAATATCACGCCGGTTGTAGCAACCGCAGTAGCCCACGGATACGGGCCGAACGAACCGATCAACACGAGGAACTCGCCTACGAATCCGTTAGTGCCTGGGAGGCCAACGGACGACAAGGCAACTAGCGTTAGGACCGCAGCGAACGCCGGAACCACCTTGGCTATGCCGCCGAACGCTGCAATCTCACGTGTGTGGCGCCGTTCGCTCAGCATGCCGGCCAAGAAAAAGAGTGCTCCCGTGGAGATGCCGTGATTGATCATGATTAGAATGGCACCTTCGACGCTCTGCAGCGTCAGCGCCCAAATACCCAACATCACAAATCCCAGGTGACTCACTGACGAGTATGCCACCAGCTTCTTGAAATCAGGTTGCACCATGGCGACGAGAGCACCATAAACGATTCCAATGATTGCCAATCCCACAAAGATATTGACCACAGTGGGATGTAGGGCAACAGTTGGGAAGAACGGAAGTGCGAATCGGAGAAAGCCGTACGTACCCATCTTCAGGAGAATGCCGGCAAGGACTACGGATCCAGCGGTAGGAGCTTCGACATGAGCGTCCGGCAGCCACGTGTGAAACGGAAACATCGGAACCTTGATGGCAAACGCGAGAGCAAAGGCTCCGAATAGCCAGAATCCCCACTGTCCAACCGCTGAGGAATTCTCGAGGATGTGGTTATACTCGAACGAATAGACACCTGTGGCATTCCCAACCATATAGTACATGGTTAGAATTGCAACCAACATGAGCAGCGAACCTACAAATGTGTAGATGAAGAACTTGATCGCTGCATAGAGACGACGAGGCCCACCCCACACGCCGATGATGAAGTACATCGGAATCAGCATGATCTCCCAGAACACATAGAACACGAAGAGATCGAGTGCGACAAAGACACCTAGCATCCCCGTCGTCAACACCAAGAGGAGCGCGTAGAAGGGACGCAACTTGTCCTTTATGTAGTTCCAGCTTCCGAGCACCGCCAGGGGCATCGTGAAAGTGGTCAACAGAACCATGAAGAGCGAGATGCCGTCCAAGCCAACTCGATAGTAAATCCCCCATCCTGGCATCCACGGGTAGGCATGTTGGAACTGCATTTCTGCTGTTCCGATTTGGAAAGTCCACCACAGTGGAACCGAGACCAGGAACTCGATGGTCGCTGCGACAAGCGCCACCTTCTTCGCTTCGTTAGCTGGTAGCGAAAGGACTGCCAGTGCGCCCACGAGAGGTACTACGAGAAGCGCATCAAGCACCCAGTTGCTATATCCCACATTGGCCAAGAATTCTGTCATTCCAAGCTCACATCACAGCGCGTAGTAGCACGAGAGTCCCGATCACGAACACAAACAGGTACCAGGCGAGCCGCCCAGTTTGCACTGCGCTTCCGACGAAGCCAACAGCGCGCGCGGTCCAAGCGGATCCGTTCACCAGGGCACCGTCGATGACACCGGCATCGAAAAACCGCCACAGCACCTTGCGAGAGATCCAGACTGTGGGTCGGACGACGAGTGCATCATATATCTCGTCAACGTACCACTTCCGGAGCAGTATCTTCTGGAAGCCGCTCTCCTCGGGAGCCTCTCTTGCGGGTTTGAGAGACTCTGGCTTGAGCGCTATGACAGCGGTCATGATGCCGGCCGCGGCGATCAAGGTAGCGATTCCGATCAACACCCACTCGGTTGTCGCAGACAAATGTGCCTCTGGCAAGTATCGGTGACTGAGTTCCGTTACCGGTTCCAGCAGGTGCTCCAGCCACCCCCCACCCGGCAGTACGTGAGGCAAATTCAGTACGCCGGCGAAGATGCTTCCCAGTGCAAGCACCACCAACGGACCGGTCATGATCCAGGGTGCTTCGTGCAGATGCTCCTGCTCGTTCTTCCCAGTTCGATTCGGACCGTGGAACGTGTAGAGCATCAAGCGAGTCATGTAGAAGGCTGTAAGCAACGCTGCGGCAGCCCCCAGCACCCACAGGAAGTAGAAAACAGGATGGTCATGCCCTCGCGCAAAGGTGGCAGCGAGTATGCCATCCTTGGAGAAGAAACCGGAGAACCCAGGTATCCCGGCAATTGCCAGTGTGGCAATCCACATGACCGTTGCTGTCCACGGCATGTATCGCTTCAGGCCACCCATGTTCCGCATGTCCTGTGCGTCTTCGTGGCTGCCAGATTCGTGATAGGCATGGTGCAACGCGAAGATCACGCTACCGGATCCCAAGAATAGCAGCGCCTTGAAGAAGGCGTGTGTCGTGAGATGGAAGATGCCGCCAGCGTAAGCACCGACACCGACGCCAAGGAACATGTATCCGAGTTGCGATACCGTCGAGTATGCGAGGACCTTCTTGATGTCCCATTGCTGCAGGGCGATCGTGGCCGCAAACAGCGCGGTCATAGCTCCTACCGTTGCAACCACCACGCTGGAAATTGGTGCCATGGCGAAGAGCACGTTTGCCCTAGCAACCAGATAGACGCCTGCCGTTACCATTGTCGCTGCGTGGATCAAGGCAGACACTGGAGTGGGACCGGCCATGGCATCGGGCAGCCACGTATGGAGTGGAATCTGCGCCGACTTTCCAGTGCACCCCAATAACAGCGCAAGGGTTATCAAAGTGATGGTGCCGCCGTTGATGGTGAAAGCCTCAGGTGCGGCCTCAAACACCTCGACAAACGTGAGGCTGCCGGTTACCTGAAAGATCAGGAACATCGCGATCAGGAAGCCGAAGTCCCCGATCCTATTCATGATGAACGCCTTTTTCCCAGCATCGGCGTTCGCCTTGTCCAGATACCAGAAGCCAATCAACAAGTAACTGCACAATCCGACGCCTTCCCATCCCACGAACATCACAGGGAAGCTCGCCCCAAGGATCAGAACCAGCATGAAGAAGACGAACAGATTCAGATAGGCAAAGTATCGAGGGTACCCGGGGTCGTCCCTCATGTAACCCACACTGAACACGTGGATAAGGGCTCCGACTCCCGTGACGACCATCAACATCACAGCTGACAGCTGGTCCACCTGAAGCGCGGCAGCAATTTCGAGCTCTGCTGCCGGCATCCAAGACCAGTACGTCAAAACGTATGGGGCTCCGTGTGCATCTCCTCTGAGCCCCAGCACCACGGCAACGGCCACAGCGAACGCTGCCACCAGCACCCCGACCCCAATGGCGCTGACAGCGCGCTTGCTGTTGGGCCACAGGAAGCTTATCAGGCCATTAGCCAAGAACCCGACAAACGGGAGAACGACTACTAGCCACACCCACCCGACAGATGTCGGCATCATCCGCTCAACAGGTTGACCTTGTCCAAGTTAACGGTCTGCTTGTGACGGTAGACCGCAAGAATGATGGCCAGTCCAACGGCTGCTTCAGCAGCAGCCACTGCCATCACGAACAGAACGAACACGTGACCGTCACGGCCGAGTTGTTGCGCCAGTGCGATGAAGGTCAGATTCACCGCATTGAGCATCAATTCGATGCACATAAAAACCACGATCGCGTTGCGCCGCAGCAATACGCCCGCAACGCCGAGGCTGAACAGGATCGCTGAAACCGCCAGTGCCGATCCAAGAAGCTCAGTGCTCTGCTGAAGGAAGGGCATCTAGAGCCTCCTCTTGGCGAGCACCACAGCGCCCACCACCGCCGCCAGAAGTAGCACCGAGGTGATTTCGAACGGCACGATGTAGTCTCTGAACAACGGGCCAGAGATGGCGCCGACGGCACCTTCCTGCTCAACGACACTCTCCAACGCCCCAGCGGGGAGTCGTATTTCTCCCACGGGAACGATCTTGGTGACTGCCCACAACTCAACTGCTAGAACGGTCGCGACTCCCAACATGATCAATCCACCCAAT
Organism: Gemmatimonadota bacterium; assembly: GCA_039584755.1. Classification (GTDB taxonomy): domain Bacteria; phylum Gemmatimonadota; class Gemmatimonadetes; order Gemmatimonadales; family GWC2-71-9. Next base: position 1,216 of record JBDGXD010000263.1, on the reverse strand, counting down.
CGTCCCGGTAGATCGGTCGGCTCATCACGGCCAAGATTGAGCAGCATTATCACGAACAGGAACAGGACCATGATGGCCCCGGCGTACACCAGTACCTGAATCGCACCGATGAACTGTGCGCCCAGAATCACAAACAGAGCCGCGAGCGAGAACATGGTGAGAACCAACCACATCGCACTCACGACGGCGCTGCGTCTGGTAATGCACATGAGGGCGGACACGATCGCCAAGCCCGAGAACAACCAGAAACTGAGAACCTGCATCCCTACTCACCCCTGGGATCTGCCGGATCCCACAAAGAAGAGACCGGATGTGTCTGAGCGCAAAGACGCTCCAGGTCGTACACGAACCGCTCTCTTTGAAACTCCGCATTCTCGTAGTGGACCCCTACGTGGATGGCCTCTTCGGGGCACACCTCCTGACAGTAGCCGCAGAAGACACAACGAAACTCGTCAATCTCGTAGATCAACGGATAGCGGTGTCCAGCTTCATCTTCACCCGGTACAAGTTTGATGCAATTTGCCGGGCAGATCTGCGGACACAACCCGCACGCAACGCATTTTGCCCTTCCCTGCTCATCTGTGAGCATGCGGTGCGTACCGCGCCAACGCGGCGAAATACTCCATCCGTCTCCCGAAGTCTCTTCCGGGTACTGCATGGTGACTTTCTTCCGAAAGAGGTGTCTGAACGTGAGCGCCATACCCTTGAGGCTAGCGCGGAGGTAGCTCACATTCCGTTCCGGTCTACGAACAACCTTCACCCCAATGCTCATTGGCCCATCAGCCTCCGTTGCAGACGCTGCCCGAACACCAGCCTCCCGCTGTCCAGCACCCAGAACAACACGTAGATAGCAGGAAGATTGACGAGAAAGAGAACGAACCCGTACAGTAGGCCCTGCTCGACACCAGCCAGTTCCAACACCCAAATGGCAAAGGCCAATAGCATGAGGTATCCCAGTGCTATCGGTAGCAACACCTTCCAACCCAAAGCCATGAGTTGGTCATAACGAAAACGAGGCAATGACCAACGTATCCAAATGTAGACGAAGACAAAAGAAAAAGTCTTGAGTACAAAAACGATCAAGGTGACGATTGACTTTAATACGCTCGGCTCACCCTCATCCCAACTGGTGAAGGGGATGTCCCAACCGCCAAAAAACAGCGTGGCCATCAACGCTGACATCGTGATGAGAGCAGCGTACTCGCCCAAGAAGAAC
>JBDGXD010000262.1:0-6212 GCA_039584755.1 Gemmatimonadota bacterium | reverse complement strand
TAGAGTTTGAGACGTCCGCTCCCCGCTCCCCGCTCCCTGCCCCGCTGAGGCACTAGCTCAATTCTGGGGCAACGGCTCACTCCCCGTAACGAATGACTCGACAAAGAGCCGCGCCACATCCGACCGCAGCACATCGCTGTCCACACCAAGTCCGTAGGCCCGGCTCAGCATGCTGGTGTTGGCCAGGACGATGAACGCCAGTCCCTGTTCCGGCACCCGCACGATGAGAGACGAGTTGGCATCCCAATACCCGTAGTGCCACTGCAGTTCGATCCCTTGATGCTCGTGGATGAACCAGCCTAGCCCGTAGGGCAGCACGTCTCCGCTTGGGTTCCTGGCCGGTGTGAATACGGAGTCCCAGGTTGCGGCCCGCAAGAACATCCCCTGATCGATTGCAATGGAGTACTTGGCCATGTCCTCGGCCGAGGCAATCAGGCCGCCAGCAGTCCCGAAATACGAGGGATAAGTGGCTCGGACGACTCGCCCTCTCTCCCATTCGTACGGCGACGCCATGTTGGCCTCAAATGCATCGCGGTTCAACCCCGCTACCCCGAAATCCACGCTACGTACGTTGGGAGCCGTGTGGCCTAGCTGGAGTGGCTGAAGGATCTCTTCCGCTAGCAGCTGACTGAACCTACGGCCGGTGGCGCTGAAGATCACCGCGTCGAGTTCACTGAAACGGTTTCCGCTGTAATGGTAGTTGGTACCCGGCACACCCTCCGAGGTGTGGTTCATGATGTGCCGCACTCGAACCGTACCATTGGCGGTGAGATTGACGCCGTAGTCGCTGACGGGATCGTCCAGGTCGACAAGGCCCTGTTCCACCAACTGCATCACGATGGTCGAGGCGAAGGTCTTGGTGAGCGACGCCAGGTGAAACGAAGTGGTTGCCGTGGCGAGTCGGCCTTCATCCACATCGGCGTAACCAAAGCCCCTCGACCAGACGATCTGCCCGTCCTTCACTATGGCGGCCCCGAACGCGGGGGTATGCAGTTCTACCCGCAGCGAGTCGAGTTGGGCTTCGAAACCGGTGAGACCCTCCGTGTAGCTGACCACGATGGGGGTATCGACAGGCTCGGTCGCACTCGAACTGCACGCGACGGAAAACAAACCCAACCCGATTACACCCGTGAGCTTCCATGTATTCATCGGTACCCCTCTATTCCAAGGCCGTCAGGCTGAGTGAGTCGCTACGGCAACGGCACGCGATGCGCTAACGGCAGCAGGAGAAAGACGTCATAGTGTCGTTTCGGGGAGCCCACGTAGATGGTTCCCTCGAAGTTCATCGGGACTCCATCGCCAAGGAAGACCGGGTCATTCACCGGCAAGAAGACAATCTGATCCGGCCAAGTCTCGTTCATGAGCCGCCACAGTTCGTTCTCCGGCGAGGCGTCCGTAACGTCGAAGTCCGCTGACCCATTTCCCGAACCGGAAACGATCCGGGCAGCGGTGACGTTCAAAACGATCGCCGATCCCCCAACGGCATCGCTCCTGTGCACTAAGTAGTCACCGAGCCATTCCTGCTCCGTTCCCTTCAGATACGCCTTTTGCGCATGGTTGCCACCCACATTCATCAGCGTGCCGTGTTCATAGCCCCTCAGCCTGGCGTCCGCCAAGAGCTTCATGACGGCCTCACGCATTTGGGCAGTCAAATCGTAACGGTCTTCCCTCATGGCACGGATCGGCACGCTAGCCCTCTCCACCTCCACCATCTCGGCCACAGTGTCGTACCAGTACTCGCCCCATGAGTCGATGAGTGTTGACCGCCCTGTTTCGAGTGCGGCGCGCAGTGTCTCCAGTTGCTCTACTTGCTCCCCGGAGGTCTCGTAGTTGCTCTGTAGGAACGCGGCCACGGGTCCCGGGTCGGTCAAGTGATGAGACAGCCCACTCAAGGACCCCTTGAAGTCCTGTGCGCCACCGTATTCCTGCAGGTTCATATCAATGCCCCGCACTGCCACGCGCTCGGCCTGCGGTAGTGTGCGGTTGAAGTCGCGAACCGCCGCTATCAGAGCCGAGTAAAACCATCCTGGAGGCTGCCAGTCGGGCTCGAGCTGTGTGTCCTGCACGAAGTCGGTCAAGATCCAGTCGGCCATGTGTGGCCATTCCAAGAGTAGCTGGCGAAATCCTCGCTCATGCAAGGCCCTAACCAACTCGGCCATCATTTCCTGGTGATCCCAGATCAGATGCGTCTCGCCGACCACTACCAGCTTGTGCTGAGAGAGCCGGTCGAGAACCTCATCCGGGATCGACTGCACCAGGAAGGGCACCCCATCGCGCGCGACCACACCCTCGAGATCGGTGGTCGTTACTTCAGTGACCTCCGAGCAGGCCACCGCCAAAGTGAAGACGGCCATGCCCGCTGCAGCTGCTTTCGACTTGACGTTCATATGCTGGCCACTACGAATGTGAAGTTGGAAAGGTTTTGTCTACCGGGTCTTCCCTATTGGCCAACCCTGGTCGATGATACGTAATCAGACTCAGGTCATCAATCTGCGGAGGATATGGTGCGGAATCTAGCGAGATCGTCCAGGGTGTTCGCGATGATAGTCGGAGTGGGCATCAACGCGGGCGCAGTCAGCGGCCAGGTCTCGGCAGGAGTCCAGGGTAATTGGGGTAGCGATGCGGACATCGGAGTCGGAGCCAGAGCCATTGTGGGTCTCGGCGGAATCGTGAAGGGCTTCGAGACATTTGGCTCATTCGACTATTTCTTCCCATCCGATGACTCCGGAGCAAATATCACGTACTGGGAGGCGAACGCCAATCTCGTGTATCGGGTCAATGCAGCAGGCGAATCCACGACTCCCTACATCGGAACCGGGCTCAATTTCGCGTACACCAAGGTGTCAACCAACGCGTTGGGAGGAGAGATATCGGGCAGCGACACACAGGGTGGTCTCAATTTACTGGGAGGCATCATCTTTGAAGTGGGTCGCCTCAATCCCTTTTTGGAGGCGAGGTTCGAACTGGGTGGCGGTGAGCAATTCGTGGCAACTGTCGGTCTGCGTCTCTAATTGAAGAGCGGGTATTAGAGACTAAGGGACCAGAAGCTGGCTATGTTCAGGTGCACCTTCGCCCGATAAGGCGTTCCGTCAACCGGACCGAACCACGAGGCCTCCGCTCATGCATTGCTATTCCCTCATTCTCCTGTCCGCTCTGTGCCTTGCTTCAATGGCGTGCACTGGACCAGGACGCGATCCAGACGCGGTTCTCCGCTTCGACGTAGACGGCACCTTCAAGATCGTGCAGTTCACGGACACGCAAGACGATCAGGATATCGACCCCCGGACCGTGCGGCTGATGGAGGCGGTGCTCGATGCCGAGGCACCCGACCTCGTTGTGTTCACCGGAGACAATATCAGGTCGGGACCTGAGACTGCGGAAGACGTCTGGGTGGCTATCCACAACATCGCGGCGCCGGTGGACTCACGTGGGATCCCCTGGCTCATCGCCTTTGGCAACCACGACCAAGATCATATGCCGAAGACGGGCGTAGGCGAGGAGTTGATGTTGGGGCGTTACATGACCTATCCACACAACATCAACGAGCCGAGTCCGGAAGGCGTCAGCGGCACCGGCAACATGCACGTTTTGGTCTATGACTTTCGTGGTCACGACGCTGTGTTCAACGTCTGGTCGTTTGACTCGGGCAGATATGCCCCTGAAGAGATCGGTGACCAATCAATCGAGCAAGACGCGCTCCCCGGTTGGGACTGGATCAGGCAGAGTCAGGTTGCCTGGTATCACAACACATCTCGCGAGTTGGAGCTGCGTTACGGCCACACAATACCGTCGCTTGCGTTCTTCCACATCCCGCTATGGGAATTCGATCTCATGTGGGACAACCGCGAGCGTCACAGCGTGGTCGGAGAGAAGAACGAGAACGTGTCATCGGGCCCCATGAACAGTGGCTTGTTCGCTGCCATGCTCGAGCGCGGTGATGTCCTGGGAGTATTCGTAGGCCACGATCACGTCAACGACTACGTGGGAAACTACTTTGGCATCCATCTGGGGTACGCCGCCAACACGGGTTTCGGCACGTACGGACTGGACGGTCCCGAAAAAGACCGATTGCGAGGTGCGCGGGTGTTCGTGATCAACCAGAACGACCCGTCGGACTTCGAGACGTACATGGTATACGCGAGGGATTACGGCATACAGTAGGGCCGCAGAATACCGCGGATGTATTGCAGATCAACGCGGACGAGCAACCGTCACAGATTGTGCCTTCACCGCTCCCTGCTTCCTTGACATACCCACATCGTTTAAACAATGTTTAATTACACCCACAACATGGGAGCCCCGGTGACCAAAGGCGACTATCTGGGCGAGTTCGAGCTAGTGGTCTTGCTCGCTCTGGCACGGTTGGACAAGGCCGCTTACGGCATGTCGATCTACGACGAGATTCTCGATACCACTGGTCGAGATGTCTCGATTCAGGCAGTCTACGTAACGCTGAACCGGTTGGAGAAGAAGGGATATGTAACCTCCCAGGTCGGCGAAGCAACTGATTACCGGGGTGGGCGGCCGCGCAAGTACTACTCGCTGGAGCCTATTGCCGTGACGGCGTTGCGCAACTCGCGCGCTATGTACGATAGCCTGTGGGCCGGTGTGCAACTGAAGACCGGCACTACCAGATCATGAGCACGAGTACTACTCCGGGCCGTCGACGACCCCCTCGACTGGCCGAATCACTCGTCTCGAGGTTTGCGGCGCGAGAGCTGCGGGATGTGATCCGCGGCGACCTGGCAGAACGCTATGCGAAGATGGCGCAGGTCGACGCTCGCCGTGCAAATCGTTGGTATTGGCGCCAGGCTTTACAGTGTCTCAACCCACTGCATCGTCTTTCCTTTCGTCCGCGTCGTTCCCCGCGACCCACGTTCCACCTGCGGTCTCTATCTGTCGGCACACTGCAGGACTTCAGCTACGGCGCGCGCGGTCTCACCAGGCGCATTGGATTCAGCTTGACCGCGGTAACAACACTAGGGCTCGGCATTGGAGCCACAACGGCAATCTTCTCCATCGTGAACGGTGTGCTGCTGCGTCCGCTGCCCTATCCGGAACCGGACCGCCTTGTCAACGTGTGGCAGGTCAACACTCACTGGTTCGATTCCCCTAACCTGAGTCTGAGATCGTGGGCCGATGAGTTCCCGGCATCGATGCCGACGTTCAACGATTGGCAGGTGCTCAATCAGGTGTTCTCGAGTATCGGGACATACGACGATCGCACTGTAACACTGTCCGGTGGCGACCGCCCAGAGCGCATTTACACCACGCGGGTCAGCTCGGGGATCTGGCGCGCATTGGGCGTAGCGCCACTGCTGGGTCGCACCTTCGTACCAGAAGACGATGAACTCGGTGTGGCGCCGTTGGCCGTGCTGAGCTACGGCTTTTGGCAACGTCGTTTCGGCGGCGATCGATCGGTCCTGGGAACCACCGTACAACTGGCTGAGACACCTCACACCGTTGTGGGCGTCATGCCCGAGAGTTTCTACTTCCCCGACACCGGTCACGATCTGTGGACCACTTTCGACGAAGAGTCCAAGGCGAGTGAGCGTGGTAGCCAGTATCTCACGACAATCGCCCGGCTCAAGCCCGGCATCACCCTGGCTGGTGCGCAACGCGAGATGGAGTTGCTCACGGAACGGATGGTCGAGTCCAGAGATCACAATCCCGACTTTGGTGTCCGTCTCGTTCCGCGTGTCGAGCAGGTCGTCGGCGACGTGCGGCTCATTCTGCTGGTATTGCTCGGCGCCGTTGGTTTGGTGTTACTGATCGCGTGCGCCAATATCGCAAACATGCTATTGGTGCGCGCCACCGAGCGACGGCGTGAATTGGCTATACGCTCCGCCTTGGGTGCTTGGCGCGGACGATTGTTGCGGCAACTACTGAGCGAGAGTCTGGTGCTTGCGATCGCCGGCGGCGCCGCTGGTGTGTTGATCGCCCTGGCCACCTTCAAACCGTTGATGGCAGCGTTACCCTCGGGGTTGCCGCGTGCAGATGAAGTAGCCCTCGACCACCGCGTGCTTCTGTTCACCGCTGTAGTTTCGCTGTTCACAGGTCTGTTGGTGGGTTCGCTTCCCGCGTTGCGCGCTGCACGGGCCGATGTCGCCGAGACCTTGCAGGACGGTGGCCGTGGCTTCACCGGGGGGCGGCGGCGCAACTTCACGCAAGGTGCGTTGGTGGTGTCGGAGATTGCATTGGCGTTTGTACTG
>JBDGXD010000261.1:0-6253 GCA_039584755.1 Gemmatimonadota bacterium | reverse complement strand
CATGCTCCCCACTTCCACTCCGTTGACCCAAGTTATGTCGGAGTCGTCAATCATCCCGAGTCCGAGCTTGACGCCACGCTCGATTTCGTCTTCGGTCAACTCGAACCTCGTGCGATACCATGCAACGCCGTCCATGCCGTCGAACCCTGCCGTTTCCCATTGCGACGGAACCGGGACGGTAAACCAGTCGCCGTCATCAAGGTCTGGCGCGGCCCAGTGAGCGACGCCGTCGACAAGCCCGGCGTCCTTGTCGGGCACGGTACCGATCCGTGCTTGCACGCGCTCGCGGATTGCCGCCTGCCGCGCCAGTTCGGCTTCACGTATCTGATCGAGATCAGCTTTACCCATTCCAAGCGCTTCGAGGCTCATCCATGGTTCAATGCGGCTGCCACCCCAGGAACTATTAATGATTCCGATGGGCACACCGACATGTTCGCGCAGCTCGCCGGCGAAGTAGTAGCCGACGGCGGTGAACGTGCCTACGTGCTCCGCATCGGCTCTTTCCCACGATCCCCCTTCGAGAGAATCTTCCTCTTCATAGGCCCAGGACCGGGGTACCTTGAAGTGGCGAATGGCAGGGTCTGCCGTTGCACTGCCCGCCGCATCGGCAACGACCCACTCCATGTTGGACTGCCCTGAGGCGAGCCACACATCGCCCACCATGATGTCGCGCACGTGCAGTTCGACATCCCCGCCTCGAACCGCGATTTCGTGCGGGCCGCCAGCCGCCATGGGAGCGAGCCGCACCATCCACTCACCACTGCCATCTGCGACCGCGGAGTAGTCGACGCCGTTCAGCGTGACCACCACCTGATCACCCGGATCAGCCCAGCCCCAGACGGGCACATGCGTGTCACGCTGCATCACCAGGCCGTCGGTGAAGAGCCGGGAAAGCCGGACCTGGGCTTGTGACTGCAGCGGCATGGCCGCTAGGAACGTCACAACGAGGAATCTGACCATGTTGCGCTATGCCTCCATAGCTCCGTGTTAGAGACTCTCCCGACGCTCGGTCGCCAATGATCGGTTGCCATCATCGGTCCTATTCCTCCCGCCCGCCACTCCCGCCATACAGGTCGGGTAACTCGTCGAGCAACAGGACGAAGGGGTCTGCGGCAAACTGAACGAAGTCGGGGGCGCTGGGATGACCGGCGTACGGCCCGTAGTGATGTCCGGGGATATCCACCTCGTTCGCGTTCCGCCACACGAGCGCGTAAGAGATGCGACGGCTCAGCGAATCTGATTCGATGGCCTTCAAGAGCCGTCCCGTCCACCAGTTCGGCACGCTCACGCCTTCGAGGCCGGTCTCGGTCAGGGCCGCGACCTTGCCGGACTCCTCGGCCATCGCGACAAGCGTCGCCAGTCGGGTGGTCATCAGCGGTACGCTCTCGTCCGCGCGCAGCGCCTGATAGTCATCGTAACCGAGGATGTCGACGTACTCGTGCCCCGGATAGTGCTCCAGGTAGTCCGCCTCGTCGCTGAAGACGTCCGTCGAGTACGCGTACAAGAGGTTGTGCAACCCCTTCTCGCCTCGCAGATAGTCCACCGTGAAACGCCAGAGCTCGACGTATTCGTCGGCCGTGACGTTGGCACCGCCCCACCAGAACCAGCTGCCGCTGTGCTCGTGGAAAGGTCGAAAGATGATCGGAATCGGCCGTCCGAGGCTGGTCTGCAAGTCCCCGTCGAACTCGGCAAAGGCGTCCAGCCATGTCCGGTACAGCTCGTGCTTCTCGCCTCCGGGCAGGATGGCGTAGACGGCTCTCGTCGTGTCCCACGCGTTTCCGCCACTCACCGGGTTGTTCATGTGCCATGATATGGTGATGACGCCTCCCGCTTCGTATCCCTGCTTGATCCACCGCTTCATGTTCTCGAAGTCGACGTCGTCGAGGTTCTCAGCCGTCCCGAGCTCCAGATCACCCAGTTCCCAACCGAAGACCGCTGGGTGCGATCCGGCAACATCCTTCACATCGGAGCGTCCCTCCTCGACCTTCCATTTCACACCGTAGGCGAGCGCGTCCTGATGGCCGAACATAACGGCATCCGGTGCCAGCCTCTTGAGGTTGTCAAACAGCGCACTCGTCTCCAGGGTCGCCGCGGGATCGCTGGGAAAAGCATACTCAGAGGTTGCGGGATCGCCAGCGCCGCACCCGGCGACCGCCAGGAGGCAGGCGGCAAGTGCCGATCGCACGGCAATGTCGCAGGTTCTCACGCTGTGAGACCTCACGCGGTCTTGTTCAGCCGAGGACGTATATGGCATGTCTGACTCTCCATTCACTGTCTTCGTTGCGAGCGACGCTCACATGTGCGCCTACTCCATGCAATCGGCGCGTTCAATCACCTCGAAGCAGGCCCTGACTCCGTGGTAGGGGCACTTCCACATGCCCACTTTGTCGTCCCCCGGATACGGTCGACCGTCCCGATCCACGCGGAAATACCACTCGTCTTCAGCCATGAGGTGATGCCTGGCATACTCCCAGATCGCCAGGGCCGCTTCCAAATAATCCGCATCCTGTGTCTCCTGATACGCGTTTACGAAACCCACGACCGCCTCTGCCTGAACCCACCAGTACTTGTCGCCGTCTGTTTCTCCGTTGGGCAGCACCTCGTTCACAAGTCCTCCGCCAGGGTCGATCCCCTCCAGCAGCGTGGCCTGCGCAAGGGCGATCGCCGCTTTGCGAACGTCAGACCGGGTCGCGGAATCACCGAGTACGTCAGCGGCCTCCAGTAACAGCCAACTGGCTTCGATGTCGTGTCCGAACGAGATCACCTCGGTCACGGGCGTCCAGTCCATCTCAAAAAACGTGTGCAGGTGGTGCCTGTTCGTGTCGATGAGCTTCTCGAGAAACAAGCCAACGAGTGATGCCAGCTTGTCACGCAACTGCGGATCGGGCCACGCGCGGAAGAGATTCGTGTAGGCTTCCAGCAGGTGGAGATGCGTGTTCATGTTCTTGGGTGCGTTGAGATCCTTGTCGCTCAGCCGGACGTCTTCGATTCGCTCCCACGATCGGCTGAGCGCTTCCAGGTAGCCCCCATGCTCCGGGTCCAGAGTGTGGGCCTCAATCAGCTGGAACAGCTTGATGGCCTCAGCAAGAGTGTCGCTGTCACTCGTGGCGCGATGGTATTCGGATAGCCCGTAGAGAGCGAATGCCTGGGCGTAAGTCTGCTTGTGAGTCTCCAGCGGCTGACCCATGTGGTCCACACTCCAGAAGACGCCGCCGTGGACCGGGTCCCAGAAGCGTTCCGTGAGATACGAGTGGGCCCGCTTCGCTAGTTCCCGGAAACGATCGCTCCCGAGGCGACGATGCGCTGCGGCAAATGTCCATAGAATCCGCGCGTTGAGAACTGATCCCTTGGCAGCGTCGCAAACCGGTTCACCGTTCTGCCGGATTTGGCCCAGGAAACCCCCGTTTTCCTCGTCGACCGTGTTCTCGACCCAGTACGGCAGCATGCGTTGCTGCAGCTCATCGAGTAGGGCACTGCTCAGTCGCGACAATGGAGAGGAACGTCCCATTGCCTCACGAACCTCTCAAGACTCTCAGGTTTCGCTCAATCAAGTCGGCCCGTTGCTTCACACAGGCGGCGGAGCGCAGTGGATCGGGTGGCGTATGCTGCACGAACTGCAACAGCCGCTCCACTGATGAACGCGCCACGTGCACGCGCGTGTCCGACGACCCGTAATAGATGAACACGGTCCCATCCGGGTCGGCGATCCAACCGTTACTGAACAGGACGTTCGAGACGTCGCCCACGCGTTCCTGGCCCCTGGGCGCCATGAAGTAGGCGCCGGGCGCATGCGTCACGCGCCACGGCTCGCGCAGGTCCGTCATGAACAGGTAGAGCACGTAGCGCAGACCCGCTGCGGTGTGGCATACCCCATGTGCGAGGTGCAGCCAGCCTTCCGCTGTCTGGAGCGGCGGCGGCCCCTGCCCGTTCTTCATTTCCTTGACCGTGTGATAGATCCTGGGATCGATGATCTGCTCGTGGCTCACGACGGCCCGCGTGACGTCGTCGCACAGCCCCCACCCGATGCCGCCTCCACTACCCGTGTCAATGAAGCCCTCTTGGGGGCGCGTGTAGAAGGCGTACTTGCCGCCAACGAACTCGGGATGCAGCACGGCGTTCCGTTGCTGCGCCGATGGTGTCACGAGGTCGGGCAACCGCTCCCACGCCACCAGGTCCTTCGTGCGCGCGATCCCGGCCTGCGCCACTGCCGCCGACGTGTCATCGGGTGGCGCATCCGGATCTTTTCGCTCAGTGCAGAAGACGCCGTAGATCCAACCGTCTTCGTGACGGCTCAGCCGCATGTCATAGACGTTCACGTCCGGGTCGTCCGTTTCCGGCATGGAGATCGGGTAGTCCCAGAAGCGAAAACCATCCACGCCGTTGGGGCTCTCGGCGACAGCGAAGAACGACTTTCGGTCCGTCCCCTCGACCCGTCCAACCAACAGATAACGTTCGCCCAGCTTGATCGCGCCAGCATTGAAGACCGTGTTGATCCCCATGCGCTCGATCAGTAACGGATTGGTCGTACGGTCGAGATCGTAGCGCCAGAAGTACGGCACGTGACCGGCCGTGAGTACCGGGTACCGGTATCGTACGAACAGCCCGTTTCCTTCATCGGCCGGCTGGTTCAACCGCTCGAGCAATGCCTCATAGGTTTCCTGGAGCGCCGACAGCCGCTTGTCGAATCCGGCCCCCGCTTCGAATTCCGTATCGCTCTCTGTCATAGTCCAGTCCGTTTCAATCCGCGCTCAATTGAAGATCCTTGGGATGATTCTCCATCTTGTCGTACCAGTTGTATTTGAGGACGATGGACGTCACAACAGTCACAGTGACGGATGCCAGCAGGTACGTCCATGCCTCGATCACGAGGAAAATGCCGGTCGCCGTCAGTGCGGTCTGCCAGATGATTCCGACGACGACGTTGAACATGTCGCGCCTCAAGTCCTTGTTCCCCTCGAGGTCAGGGTGCTCGTTGAGCACCTTTTCGTGAATCGGCTTCCAGAAGCCCCAGGGGCGTACCTTGCGATAGAAGTTCTTCAGAATCTCCTCGTCGTCCGGCTGCGTCAGCAGGCTGCCCGCAATGCATCCGATCAGCGAGAGCAGCAGAATGATTGGAAATCCGTAAACCGGCCTCGCTTGCCCGAAGGCACCTTCGCCGAAGAGAAGGGACATCGCCTCCGGTACGATACCGGCGGCCGCGATCCCCGCCGCCATGCCCCAGAAGTAACCGTAGCTGTTGAAGCGCCACCAATACCACTTCAGCAGATTCGCAGCTGTGTAGCCGCCGTAGAGGGCGCCCACAATCCACAGCACGATCGTGTTGAGATCGGGAATGAAGAACCCGAAGGCCGTGCCCACAATCACGACAACAAGCGACGTCGTGTAACTCATCCAGACGTAGCGCTTCTCCGAGGCGTTCGGGTTTATGTACCGCTTGTAGATGTCGTTGACGATGTACGCCGGTGCCGCGTTGACCGTAGCCGCATAGGTGCTCATGAAGGCTGCCAGCAACGCCGCGATGAGCAGACCCAGCAGACCGACTGGCACGAACTCACGCATGGCGAAGGGCAGAACCATCTCGAAGTCGACCGCCTCGCCCATGCTGTTGAGCTCGTTGCTGAAGAAGACCAGCGCCAGCACCGTGAGACCGGTGATCAGCATGTATCGCGGAATGAGCAACACGAGACTCACGAGCCCGCTCATCTTGGCCGCTTCTTTTGGAGTCCGCGCGGAGAGGACACGCTGCATGTCGTAGTTCGGCGCAGGCCCGGCCATGCTCTGGAGCACACCCTTGAAGAGCATCAGCATGAAGAAGATGGAGAAGAGCTCCCAGCCGTCCTGCTGAATCTTCGTGCCGGCCGCATCGAGGATCCCCGTCCAGTCCAGGTCCAGCCGCCAGCCGAAGAAGATGTTTTGCCATCCGTCAGGGACGACCGCATCCAGCATCGCCGGTGACACCTGATGCATCGCGATCAGCCCGACCCCGATGCAGGCGATCGTCATGATGAAGAACTGCAGCACCTCGGTGAAGACGACGCTGAACATGCCGCCCTTCACCACGTACAGTGTCGTGATAGCCGTGATGATCAGGCCGTACAGGTTCACGTTGGTCGTCGGATCCGCCGACAGTTCCCACGGGAGGAAGGTCGCGGCAAACTTGCCGATGCCAATGAACCCGTAGGCGAGAAACCCGATGACGTTGATGACGGCGAACAAGACCACGATGACGTGAGCCAGGTTGGCTCCCCTGCTC
>JBDGXD010000260.1:0-6270 GCA_039584755.1 Gemmatimonadota bacterium | reverse complement strand
CAACGAGATCGTGATCTGACAGCTCAGATTGCACGTGACAAGTCCCTCTGGCGCCGCCTAACGTTTAGCAAATCTGCTGCGGACCACCTCCTCACCAACAGCTGGATGTTCAAACGCACACTCGTCTCGCCATGCGCGCGAACCTACTACTTTCCTCCAAAGCGTAAGCGCCCGACAGCAGCATTTGCGTGTTAGATGGCTGCTCGCACCGCGGATCCTAAACGCGGTTTTCACGGCGTACTCCACAGGGTGCTAATCCACGATGACGCCGAATCTAGGGCAGCGACATAACGGGGCATGTCATTGTGACTGGCCCCCTCGATGACAACAAGCTTTACAGGTGCGCCGGCAGCGCGTAGTGCTTCGACTGCCCTTGCCACGCCGGCCAACGGGATCGCCTGATCCTGTCGACTGTGCAATACCAAGATCGGTACCTGTACCAAGCGCTTCCCCAGCCCCGCTCCCTGTACCTGAAAGCGATCCAACAGAGAATCCAAATCGCTGCCAGCCGCGGGCCGATCCAGGATTGGAATGGCGGCGACCGGAATGGCAGCGCTGAACAGGTCTGGATGTTGTGCGGCCAAGAACCACGCTCCCATGCCACCGAGACTGACCCCGGTGACGAGAATCTTCTCCTGCTCAACGCTGAACTCCGCGCGCAGCGTGTCCAACAGCGCGAGCACTGCTCGTTCGCTCCTCACCGCATGCCAGGTCGTGGCCGGGCAGTTTGGAGCAACCACAATGGCCTCAAGCTCGGCAAATGCTGGGAGGACCACGGTGCGCAGAAAGTACTCACCGTAGTGCGCCGGGAGCTCACCGCGCCAGCCGTAGTGCAGGGCAAGTATCAGCGGCACCGGGCGTCCTGGATCGAGGTCTCGCGGAACGGCAACCGCGTACTGCACTGCCGAACCGTCATCGAGGTGGAGTACGCGGCGGAAGACTTCAGGCGAGTGCTGAAGGGTCACGCTAGTTGCGAGGGCGAGAAGGAAGGCGTAGGTCATCGTTTGCGTTAAGTTTTGCATCCCGTAGGCGCGAGACGGATTAAGCTAACGAGCGATGGACGCCGCAGCCATCTAACGGATCGCGCATAAGCTGCAAGGCCGTGCTGCCAGCGTAATTGCATCATCTTATATAAGGTGGTGGCGTCCTAAATGTGTCTCGTTTCCGAGTACTGCGCGGCACACGATTTAACGCATTCCTTTAAAACGATAAGGCATTGTCAGCTTCATGCGCTTGTTAGGTCTCACCTCCCCGGTGAGACCACTAATTTCCAAGCGAATCACCGACGGTAGGCTCCGCCGATCAGATCGTAGCCGAACTGAAAGGTCGACGGCCCCAACGCAACGACGCCTGTCAGTGGATGAGAGCCGTGGAATTGCCAAGAAGAATCCTCGTCACATCTCTGTTCACGGTGTCCAGCGAAAGCGACCCGGACGATACTGGTTACCGTGGACGAATGAGGGGGGAAGAAAGCTTGCATGCCCCTGGATCCCGCCCCCCCGACCGCAAAACCGATCGGCGTGCATTCGGCAGCCACACTCAATCCATCAATATCCACGGACCCCCACCATTTCCCTCCAGAATCCTGGTGAAGCCGCACGTCGCCGTATGTCGCGTAGTGCTCTTGGGCCCGCATCTCGACGGCATACAAACTATCCGGTATCCAAAACTCCAGGGTCAAAAGCGGCACCCCGGGGCCCAGTTCTGTCGTCGAATCTGACGACGCAACACGAGCTACCCATAGCGCCACAGCTCCGTTGTCGGGCCACTGCGGGGCGTGCCCATTGATCGTGAATGTTTGCATTTGAACGATCTCGAAAAATGAAACACCCCAATGACCGTGGATCGGGGATTCAACGAGATACTCCATCGCCCACGCTACGCCACCAGTGGCCAGTTCCTCGATAGTGATGAACCGGAGAGTTGGCGGGAGTCGACGCTCAACGGTGGCGGGATCGAATAAGAGATAGCCGATGATCTCTTCCGGGTGATCCACAACCCAATGCGTGGCAGCACCCTCGGGAAGGGCGGGCACTTGAGCGGAGGCGTCGTTAACCATCGAGGGGGCGATGGCAAGCGTCAACAGCAACAAAAACACCCTGATTCTATCCTCCGCCCCGAGGTGAGACCTAACGCATGTTGAGAGCACACCCCGAGCTGCTACCATGGGTTTGTGGAAGACCTGTGGATCACAGCAAGGAGCGGCTCTCATGAAATGCATGACCAAGTATGTGGCGTTGGACGTGCACCAGGCAACCACAGTTGCCTCGGTGCGTGGCGGGGGCGGGCGGGTGCTTGCACGGATAATCCTGCCAACGGAAGAACCAGCGATTGTCGAGTTCTTTCGCGGTATGCGGGGCGCAGTTCACGTGACCTTTGAGGTTGGGACTCAGTCGCAGTGGTTATACGAGTTGGTGTCGCCACTTGTGGATCGAGTTGTTGTGTGCGATCCGCGGCGGGTGATCCGTCAGGGGAACAAAGGGGATCGAGTTGATGCTGACCGGTTGTCTGAGTTACTCCGCCTGGGAGGGTTGCGCGCGGTGTATGCACAGAGTGCTCACCGGTCCGATCTCAAGGAGCTGACGCGCGCCTATCGAGCACTCGTTGAGGATGGTACTCGCGTGATGCTCCGGATCAAGGCGCTGTTCCGTGCTCGTAGTATCAAGACACCTGGGTCAGCAGTGTATCACCCGACGAAGCGGGCAGAGTGGCTATCGCAACTCACCGATCGCGGAGTCCGGTTTCGGGCGGAAGCTCTTTATGCCGAACTCGATGTGCTGCGCGAGCTGCGGCCCAAAGCAAAGGCGATGATGGTGTCCGAGGCTCGGCGCGATCCGGCGTGGCCTGTGTTGCAGACAATTCCGTTCTACGGGCCAGTGCGCGTGGCACTGCTGCTGGCCACGATGCAAACGCCCTGGCGATTCCGGACCAAACGGAATCTGTGGGCCTATTCAGGACTGGCCGTGCGAACATACTCGAGTGCCGATCACAGGTTTGTTGAGGACCAGGTGGTTCGGCGGCGACGCGCACCCATGACCCGTGGGCTGAATCGCAATCACAACCGCGTGCTCAAGGACGTATTCAAAGGTGCGGCGACGGCTGCTGCTTCGCAGCCAGGACCACTGCAGGAATTCTATGAGGCTATGGTAGCCCGTGGCACTCGGGAAGAGATGGCGCGTCTGACGCTCACCCGCAAGCTTGCCGCCATCACCCTGCGCCTGTGGAAGAGAGGAGAACAATACGATCCGGCGAAGCTAACAATGCAGACGTCCTAACACCGGGTCCCACGAGTCGACGGCGTAAGTGCAGTAGTCCCGCCGAGGCTTCGGGGTCCAGGACAATGGTGCGAGGGGCAGTCTCGACAGAGTCGTTTGCCCAGCCAGCAGTCAGCTGAGGCACTCGCCTAACTCTAGGCCCCCTCGCTGAACCAAAAGAAGCGTCAGGCCGGCTCCGTGTCGAGTCTCAGATAGAACCATGGTTCGCACATTGCGAACACACTGCTTGCAGCCGTCCAGCCGGATCAGAAGTCGAAGCGAGATAACCAATGCGGAAGAAGACTGCCACGCACACTACGAAGCGCCGGACTGACTCGCCCCCTCAGAATTCGGGGCCGATTGCAAAAGGGAAAAACTCTCAGCGATCAGCGACGACGAAGTCTGCCCTTGACAATCGCTCTCATAGAACGACTCTGCAAATAAGCTGCGAACGTACTACTCGCCAGCTTCCAGATGCTTTTGATAGCAGCGACGTTACCACGCGAACAAACTCACTGTTCCCCCAGCGTTCGACAGCTTCATTTGCGGGTTAGGCAGATCGCAACGCAAAACGACTACCACCTTAAGACCAACGGAACTGCCGGTCGCATATCCAATGACCCGCGTGCGGCCCAATCGTCAAGTTCAACTTCCAGCAACGGCGCAGAACCGACACCCACGTCGACAAGCCCAATCGTACAAAACGAGCTGAATTCGGCGGACGGCTCGTCAAACTGCCTAATTGTGAGTGACACCTTTGTCACACGACGCGCACCATTGGGGTGTGTCGGGCATTCATATCCAGGACCTGACTTCCATGGGAGTATGAAGAACAACGGCTCCGCTAGTCGGTCGGAGTTGTTGCCAGTCGGAATCGCCGCACCGTTGGGTAAGTACGGTGGGCAGTAATCCCAAGTGCCAAAGGGGATCGAGGACTCACTATCCGCAGCGCATCGAAATCCAAATCCGAATGGAAGCGCATCCTGCTCTGGATCTGCGCGTTGTGCTAAACACGTCCGCCGTATGGCGGTTGACTCAGCCTCGCGCCGGTCTTCCAGCCAGAGGAACTCGACATACGAGTTTTCGAAGAACACTCCTGCGCTCGCAGTACCCTGACCAGGATGACGGTTTCGCTCTCCCTCTTTGAACCCGGCTCCGACGAGCGTTGCCATTTCGGGAGCACCATACGTTACGCCCACAAACACGTGATCGAGTTCAAGCACGACTGTCATCCCCGCTGGAACTCGGGCGAATCTACCTAACGACTCGGCGCATAAGCTGCGAACGCAAACTCACCAGCTGCAACAACACCTCGGACATTCTTGATCTCGCCATGCGCACAAATGAATTACTCCCACCGCGTTCGTCACGCTTCATGCGCGTGTTGGGCTGCGCACATTGTCACTCATCGTCTTGCGCTCTCTCATGACGGTAGAGAATCGAACGCAACTGTTGATAACGTCCCATCAATACGCTGTCTTCACCTCCCGCCGCCATGCCCCTCAGTAGATGCCGGGAGCAAGCCGAAAGTGAACACGCCTCGTATACTCACGATAGCCCGGTAGCTCTTCCTGAAGCGTTTGGTCTTCGAGTGCGGTCCTAATTACCACGATGACAAAGGCTACGACTGCCGGGATGAGGGTCCACAATGATCCCAGAGCGAGTGCAATGCCGGGCAGAGCCAGCAAGGTGCCGGCATAACCCGGGTGCCTCATGATGCGATAGGGGCCCGTATGACAGACGATATGCCCTCGGTCCCTTTGAATGCGGACTACGCTGGAAAAGTAGCGGTTCTCCACCAAAGCCCATACGGAGAACGCGTATCCAATGGTGACCAATATCAGGCCGAGGATGTTGAGCCACGTTGGGAACACAGGCGACCAACTGTGACGGTGATCCAACCCTGCGACAATGAACAGCGGCAGAGATATGCTCACCGCCGTGAGCGGCGCAAGGACCTTGTCCCATGGCTTTGCGCCTTGCAGGCTCTTACGACTCTGTCGTTCGGCGAGCAGCCCCGGATGTCGCTGGTCCGCCCAAAGGCGCCCGCCTATGCCGGCTGCGAGGAAAACAAAAGTGTAGGTCCACGCCTGCCACCACCGGAGATCCCAAGCGGGGGCCCATAGAGCCAGCAGCATGATGACAAATGCGACGAGAAGACGAGTCAGAACAACGGGCATCGACGTTTGAGCCGACTCTTGATCATGAGGCGTCCGTTTCATGCCATGCCTCCGAACGGCGTGGGTATCAATCCGCACGGGCGTCTGCGTGCGTCAATTCGCGCCCTGAGTGGGATCACGATGACCGTGCGCTGCCTAACGGATTTGCGACTAAGCTGCAGGCGACTCAGCACCAGCCGCTGTGAACTCTGTCGTTCTCTTGATATCACCATACGCTCAAACCAATCGAATCGTCACCGCCTGCCAGCTTCAGCCGCTTGTTAGGCGGCCCGACTGCGTGCCGCGTCGCGACCCTGCCTGCCTTGTTCCTCGGCCATACAGTAGCTTCACTATTCTTGTACGTGTTCTGCGGTGGTGCAGCATGGGGTAGAAGTTGATGGCCAGATTGATCCCAGCATTCTCCAATGCTAAGTCGATTCTCCCCGTGGCGAACCGATGGATGGCCAATGCGGCTAGTGCAAGAAAGAAGGGCATGTGCAGAGTCTCAAAGACACAAGTCCTGTAGTAGAACGAACGTGCGCCACGAAACGACGTTCCGGACAGCGTGTACGGCGCCATACGCGCACGAAAGACGCGCCGGATAACTATCCCGCCGGTCGGAATGACCGCTCCAACCAGATGCACTCCAAGAAGTCTATAGATCCTACCCCAACGCCAGCGCTCTAGCGCAGTTGGCCAGAAGTAATGGCAGACGACCCGCCTGAGAAACTGTCCTGCCGGCGCAACCTGCTCGAACGCTCGATAAAGCCATCTCCAACCGTCGGTCTCGGGAAACGGTCCCACGGCGAGATTCTCCTTGAGCTTCTGCACATCAATACCCGACACGTAACACGGGC
>JBDGXD010000259.1:0-6344 GCA_039584755.1 Gemmatimonadota bacterium | reverse complement strand
ACCATCGCGAATTCGTGAGCTTCCGGATCCAGGCTGGCACCTGCGACGTCGCCGACAACTTCGTTCACCACGAAGCCGCGATCCTCGAGCTCAGCACTCAGCGTCTCAACGCTGAAGTACTGCAGCCAGTTGTAGATGACGCGCACTCGCTGCTCCTCAAGAATGGTGTACTTGTCGAGCACCACGTGCTCGGCTTGGTACTTGAAGGTATTCAGGAAGCCGAAGTAGGGCGCAGAGGACCAAAACCCATCCAGGAGGTTGTACTCGTACGTGGCGTATTCGTTTCTCGCATCGAACGCGCGAAGCGAATACACATCGAGCAGTACTGCTCCTCCTGGCTTGAGATGTGCGAGGAACCTGTCCAGCAGGGCCCTCCGCTGGTCCGGGCCGAGGGCGCAGAAGTCGCACATTATCAGAGTGATCAGATCAAACCTCTTGTCTGATTCGAAGTCCAGGTAGTTGACGCAAACATAGTCGATGGACATCCCGCTGCTCTGGGCACACTCACGGGCGTACCGGAGCGAGCGTTCGGAGAAGTCGATGCCAGTAATGTCAGCCCCCGACGCGGCAAGACGTGTTGTGTACAGTCCCGGTCCACACCCGAAATCAGCAACACTCTTGTTCTCGGCCAACCCGAAGCGGTGGACAATCCAGGCGACGGACTTCTCGATGAACTCCGTGTTCCTGGAGGACACGTCGATCGAGCCGTCGAGGTGATGCTCGAGCATCTTGGAGGACGTGTGCTCGTCGGTCCAGAGCTCTGCCGCCGTGTAGTGCCCAAAGGGAGCGGGACGGCGGTTGATTTCCTGTAGCCGCAGATACGTGGTCATTGTCATGCTCTGGCTTCCGTGCCGGCATTCGGCCTTCTTGACGCCATGGCCTGGCTGGTCACCACCGAATCCGGGTCCTGACGTTACGGTGATCCCTCATCTGCGTTAGAGCCGTGACGCCAGACCAGCGCTGGCAGGTTCAGCCCGCCCCGGCTCAGGCGAATCGCCTTCTCCAGTTCTCGCTGGCACAACAGCCGGCTATGGTCACATGGCCCGCCCGTGTAATGGCTCTCGAGGACGGGCAGGGCTCGAGCATCACCTAAGTGCCCCAGCGCCCACACCGCCCGATTCCGATCGCGAAGGCTGTGTGACGCGGACATCGGCACATACTACCGCTGGCCTCGGTCGGACACTTGAAAACCTACCACGCAGTACGCGGAGCATCTCGCGCGAAATGTCGACACACGTCAGACGCGGATTGCATTCGAAGATGGCTTGTGACACGCGCCCCGTCCCTGCCATGAGGTCGAGTACCGGGCCGGAACAGCGGCTCACGCATTCCCGGAAGAAGTCGAGGTCGAAGTCCGCTTGCACATATGTGTCATACAATGCGGCAATCGGGCTATAACTGTCTCCGGGAGCCATCTACTCGATCCAAGACCATGGGCGCAGCCAAACAGACCGGTCCATGAATAGCAGACACACATTCTGCCAACCGCGACCGGACTGCAACTCGATTTCGCGAATCAACTCTCTACCGCATTCCACTGGTTCTCCAACAAACGTGCCACGGCCAGGGAGCCTCATCGCCTGGCGGCTACACGCTTCAATTGCCTTTGATCAGATCATACAGCCGTACGTACTCGACATCATCCTCGTCGTGTTGCACTCCGAGAACGTAGTCGCTCCCGATGTCCAGGATCTTCAGGCCAGTCGGTGAGTCCACCATTCCAAGAAAGACTCCGGCTTCAGAGAATACGCTCCAGGTCACTCGCGAATCGCCGGGACGAGCATACTCGTGCACCCACAGATTGAGATCCGCGTCAACTCGGATGTCTGCTGCATACGCTGGCATGGTGGCCGGAGGAGGCGGACGGTTTTCAAACGAACTGCGCGTCATGCGCCGCGCGGGTCCACTCCTCGCGGCCAGAAGAGAATCACGCACCAAGCGCACATCAGCGTCGGATACCCCTAGATGACGGTGCTCCTTCCTGATTAGCAGCGCCAGCTGTGCGGGATCCGTCGAATACACCTTGATCTCATAGGTGTTGTTGTCGGCGACGTAAAAATGATGGCCCGCAGCAGCATACGCAGTTGCCCGCCCTAGAATTCTAGGCCATCGCTCGACGCTCGTTTCACCGTTCGGACGTCGCAACAAGCAAATGTCCCGTTCGCGCCCGAGGAAAGACCCAACACGGGTGGCCGCTTTCCCGTCAGCCTGGAATAGAAACAGCCCTTCCAGGTCACGTTCCGAACGGATGGGAAGTTCCCCTCCGAGAACGTACTGTCCATGTTTTGCCAGGAGGCTCCCATCGCCAAAGAACCCGACCACCCAGGGGAATGGGATCTCCGGGCTTGGCTCCAAGCGAACCGAGCGGCCGAAGCGACCGGTCGAATCGAAGAAGGAAACGCGGTGACCGAGAACGTCCATTGCGAGGATAGAATCAGAGGTGAACCGAGAGATCCACTCCAATGACTGAAACTCACCTGGTCCACCACCACTCCCACCAACGCTCCTCAGGTGCGTTCCATGGCGATCGTAGAGTCGCAGCTCAAGTGTATTGCTATTGGCTACAACAACCCCACCATGAGCGAGGCGTACAGCACCAGTCACCTGAAAAAGCTCGTAGTCTCTATCCCCAGCGGCACGACCGATAGTCAACGATGGCTCGTCGCTCACGCTCCACGGCACACCCCAACTTTGCTCGCGATTCTCCACGATCCGTACTCCAGCACTGTCGCGTACTTCGGCACCCGCAGCAAGACTCTGGGAACCAGTGCATGCGATTGGCAGAACGACCCATGCCAATACTGCAAGATGCTTTGCCATTGTGAGAAGATAAGGAGGGGAAGCAGGTGACGGAGGGTGCCCTTTCCCTTTCGCTTTACCCTGTAACAGCACCGTCAATGCCGAGTTGCTCGGCTCGTCAGCCGGCGCGTCTCAGCACTTCTCCGTCCAAACGGGCACCCAACCTGTCCTTTCTCAATCTCAAGATCCAACCTGCCACAAATCGTTAATCACCAATTAGTTACGGTCACCCTGCACGCTCCCCGCTCCCCGTCCGAGACTTCCCGTTGTGTTATACCGTCAAGTATTATATGATTCGATATAACACTTTGCCGAACGATCGCAACCATGACCGACATCGCCACCGCCAATATCCAGCAGGCCCTGCCTCTTAAGCCCCAGTGGTTCCACATCCTGCTGGCACTGTCTCACGAGGCCCAGCACGGCTCGGGTATCGTGCGCTCCGTGCTCGACCAGACCGACGACAAGCTGCGGCTGTGGCCGGCAACGTTGTACGGCTCGCTGGAGGAGCTGGCGCAATTGGGTTGGATCGAGGAACTGACCGGGCCCGACCAACGGCCTGAGGGCGAGAGCGAGAAGAAACGCTTCTTCCGCATAACGCGGGCGGGCAAGCAAGTCTTGAGCGCCGAGGCTGACAGACTGCACTCGCTGGCCCAGACGGCAATGGCCCGGTTGGGCTCACGGGGTACCGCTACGTGACGCAAACCGGGCGGCGCACCTACCGCCTGGTGTTGCGACTCCTGCCCGTGCGGTTCCGCAAGCTGTACGGCGCCGACATGGAGGAGCTGTTCGACGAGGCGCTCGCGGCCAACAGCCGGCGCGGTCGACTCGCGTGGTTGCTCGCCCATATCCGCGGCACCGTCGACGTGATCGCGCTCGCTTGGAGAATCCGTTGGGGCAGTCCCGTCACTGCCGGGCAGCGGGTCGCACGCACCGAAAAGGCAAGTCCGATGAGTGGTTTCGTTCATGACCTACGCTGGTCCGTGCACATTCTCATGCGGGCACCGCTCTTCACACTCGCCGTTGTTGCCACACTTGCCATCGGCATCGGCGCCACCGTTTCGATGTTCAGCGTGCTGGACTCGGCCATCATCCGCGCGCTGCCCTACCCCGATTCGGAACGGCTGATCTTTGGCCGCACGACCTTCGGCGAGCGCATCAACTCGTGGACGTCCTACCCCGACTATATGGACTACCGCGATCGTAGCGAAGCGTTCGAGTCGTTGGCGGCAATCCTCGGCGGCATGGATCAGTTCACTGTAACTGGAGATCACGAGCCGGAGCGCGTGCAGGGAACCTACGTGTCGGTCGAGTTCTTTCCGGCGCTGGGTGTGGCACCCGCTTTGGGTCGCAATGTCACCGCGGACGAGGCCGAGTTGGGTTCACCCGACGTGGTAATGCTGAGCCACGGCTACTGGCAGCGCCGCTTCGGCGGCGACACCGAGGTGCTGGGTCGCACGCACACCGTCGCCGGCTCACCTCACACCGTGGTGGGCGTAATGCCGGCGGGATTTCGCTTCCGCTGGAACATAGACATCTGGTTGCCGATCCGCTACGGGATCCTTGATACACGGGGGCGCCGCTCGCACAGCTGGCACGTGGTGGGCCGGCTGCGGTCCGGCACCAAAGCAGATGAAGCGCAATCGCAAGTCGACGTGATAGCGGCGCAACTGGCCGACGCCTTTCCCGACTCACACCAGGACAAAGGCTTTCTACTCACACCGCTTGATGAAGCATTAGTCGAAGGCTACCGCCCCAACCTGATCTTACTCATGGCGGCGACCAGCCTGTTGCTGCTCATCGCCTGCGGCAACGTCGCGAGCTTAATGCTCGCACGTGCCACCGCACGCAAGGTCGAGCTGTCTGCCAAAGCGGCGCTGGGCGCATCACGCAAACGACTGGCTGTCCAGTTCATGACGGAGAGTCTGATCCTGGCCGCCTTGGCCGGTGGCCTCGGCACACTGCTAGCTCTGTGGTTGCAGCAGTTGATCCTCGTTTGGATGCCGATCGACTTCTTACCCGCCAGTGAAGTCGGGATCTCGACATCGATGCTCGCCTTTGCCCTGGTGGCATCGTTCGGCACCGCGATCGTCTTTGGCACCGGTCCCGCACTCACCGCATCGCACACGAACCCGGCCGATGTGTTGCGGGGTGGCCTGCGCTCGTCAGCGCACGGTCGCGCAGCACGCATGCGTAGCGGTCTCGTGGTGTTGCAGGTAGCACTCACGGTTGTACTGCTCACCGTATCGGGGCTGCTGTTACAAAGCTTCTTGCGTCTGCGCGCCGTCGACGTGGGCTACGAGACCGAGAACCTGCTCGCGGCTCAACTCGAGGTCTCAGAGGACGCATATCCCGATCGCGGTGCTACGGTACAGTTCTACCGAGAGCTGCTGCGAGACGTGCGGGCGATCCCGGGAGTGCTGCAAGCGGGAGTCATCAGTCATGTGCCGATCCGCGACCGCTACTCCGACTGGACCGTGTGGAACCCCGAGCATCCGCCTACCCGAGACAGCGAACGGCAATGGGCGTTGTCACGCCGGGTGCTACCGGGGTACTTCGGCGCAATAGGAATTCCGATTCTCCGAGGACGCGATCACGCGGATACCGACATCGATAGCATTCCGTCGCTGCTCGTGATCAACCAGCGGCTCGCGGACTGGCTGTTTCCCGAGCAGAACGCGGTCGGCCGTCAGATAGCGTTGGACGTGGGCGGGACCGAACCGGCGCTCGCCCAGGTGATCGGTGTGGTCAGCGACGTGAACGTGAATTCGGTCGGCGGTTTACCTGCGCCACAGATGTACTTCAACAACTCCAATGCTCCGACGTACTGGTCGCGCCGGTTGAACCTCATGGTTCGCACCGCCGGCGACCCGACGGCCTTGGTACGCCCGATACGCGCCGCGCTGAGGGAGCGAGATCCCAACGTGCCGTTGTCGGACATCGCCGTCATGAGCGACATCGTTCAAAACGCCCTCTCGGGCGATCGCGTGATAGCGTTGACGATCACGCTGTTCGGTTCGGTCGCGCTGTTCCTGGCAATGACCGGGCTCTACGGAGTGCTGGCCTACTACGTCACCAGACGCACGCAGGAGATCGGCATCCGTGTGGCATTTGGAGCAACCGGCAGCCACGTGATGCGAATGGTGACGCTGCGCGGTCTGGCACTGGTAGCCGGTGGACTCGTAGTAGGTGTGCTGGGCGCGGTACTGGCCACCCGGCTGCTCGAACTACAACTCTACGAAATCGGGTCCGGCGACCCGGCCACGTTCGTGATCGTGGCTGCATTCCTGCTGCTGGTGGGGACGTTCGCGTGCTACTTGCCGGTCAGGAGGGCGTTGAGGATAGATCCGGTGGAGGCTTTGAGGACTGAATAGCGCTGCGGGCGTCTTGTAATCCTTCCCGCACTGACGAGGGCGGGCTCGGCCAAGAACCGCGTTCTAGGTTTCCCCGGACTAAAGCCCGGGGTTAGGCACTCGAATGGCCGGGCACATGGGTTACAGTAATCCGGGTGCATAGGTGACACTTCTGGTTTGCGCCCGAGTTCT
>JBDGXD010000258.1:0-6349 GCA_039584755.1 Gemmatimonadota bacterium | reverse complement strand
TGGGGATAGTCATCGGTGTGGGCGCCGTGATAACCATGGTGGCCTTGGGCACCGGAGCACAGAAATCGGTGCAGGAGCAGATCCAGGCCCTGGGCACCGACCTACTCTCGGTCTACCCCGGTCAGTCCATGCATCGGGGGGTAGCGGGCGGCGACCGGGTCAGCTTGACCACAGACGACGCGACGGCGCTTGAGGATGCAAAGGGATTGAAGGCAATCATCCCCGAATTGAGACGGAGCCAACAGGTCGAATACGGCAACCGGAACATCAATGTGAACATCATGGGAACGGTGCCCGAGTTCGTACCGGTAAACAACTACGAACTCGAACACGGCCGTGTGTTCACAGCCGGCGACGGTATAGCTCGGAAACGGGTGGCAGTACTGGGTTACGCAGTTCCCGACATGGTCGGTGCGAACGGTGCCGCCATGATTGGACAGCAGGTCCTGATCAGAGGGATTCCGTTTGAAGTAGTGGGCGTGCTCAGGGAGAAAGGCTCCACCAGTAGCTGGAACAACCCGGACGAACAGATTCTCATTCCGCTTCAGACAGCGCAATACCGGATCATGGGATCCGACAGGGTGAACTCGATAACCGTTCAGGTGTCGAGTCCTGACTCCATGACCGTGGCGATGATCGAGATCGAGAAGGTGATGCGGCGCGAGCACAGTATCGCACCGGGACGCGACAACGACTTCCAGATCCGTAACCGCTCGGAGTTCCTGTCGACGTTCGAGGAAACCACTCAGACGTTCACGTTCCTCCTCGGCGGTATTGCGGCCGTGAGCTTACTCGTGGGCGGTATCGGGATCATGAACATCATGCTGGTATCGGTCACCGAACGCACCCGTGAGATCGGAGTACGCAAGGCACTGGGCGCGACACGTCAGAACATCATGCTCCAGTTCCTGGTCGAAGCGCTGGTCTTGTGCCTCATGGGTGGTGTGGTCGGCATCCTGGCAGGAACGGGTGGCGCGTTCGCACTGTCCACCTGGGCCAATTGGAACACGCTTGTCTCGTGGCAGGCTGTCGTCGTTGCAGTGATCTTCTCAGGCGCCGTGGGGATCTTCTTCGGCTTGTGGCCGGCACGACGCGCGTCGCAGTTGGATCCGATCGAGGCGTTGAGATACGAGTAGAGAATGTAGAATCCAGAATGTAGAATATAGAACGATTGATCATAAGAAGTGGGGAGCGGGGAGCGGGGAGCAGAGGCGACTAAATACGATCACGCACAATGAGGGTTGGTAGCAAATGAAGAAGATCCTAGCGGCAATGACGGTGGCAGTGTTTGCCTTGTTGGTCGCGGGTCCGATGCAGGCTCAAGACGTGGACATCGCGGGCAAGTGGGAAACAACGCGAGAGACCCCACGTGGGACGATGACGAGCACCTTCACTTTCGAGGTGGACGGCGACAAGCTCACAGGAACTGTCGGATCACAAATGGGTGACTCCGAGATCTCGGATGGAACCGTCGAAGGAAACAAGATCAGTTTCAAGATGGTGATGACGAGGGGCGATCGCACCATTGAGATGGTTTATTCCGGTACTGTCGAAGGTGACACCATCACAGGAACGATGCAAACACCGCGCGGTGAACAACCGTGGACGGCGAAGCGAGTCAGCGACTAACACGTACAGGGTCGGGAATTCGGGAGAGAAAAATGAAACGCAGGACGATCACGAAAATTGTGGGCGTGGCAACCGTTGCGTTGTTGCCGTTGACAACCGCCTGTGAAGAAGAAGTAGTCGAATCGGTCTACCGGTTGGTACCGGTATCGGAACGCAACATATCGGTATCGGTCAGTGCCGCCGGTTCGATCGAGCCGGTCAGAACGGTCGAGGTCAAGTCGAAGGCCTCCGGCGAAATCTACCAGATGAGGGTCGAGACCGGCGACTACGTACAGCAGGGCAACCTGTTGGTTCAGATCGACCCGCGGGTTCCGCAGGCAACTTTGCGGCAGGCCGAGGCCGACTCTGTATTAGCTCAGGCACAATTGGAGAATGCGCAGTCACAACTGCGCCGTTCCGAAGCACTACACAGGACCGAGTCGATCACCGAGCAGGAGTACGATGACGCCAAGCTAGCCGTGGCAAGCGCCGAGGCATCGCTTGTCAGGGCAGAAAGGTCTCTCGAGGATGCTCGCATCTCGGCCGAAGACACCGACGTACGTTCTCCTATCACAGGTGTGGTAATAGTCAAGAACGTAGAAGAGGGCACGGTCATCACGTCGGCCACCCAGGGAGCAAGTGGTGGTACGGTATTACTGCAGATGGCCAACCTCGACACGGTTCAAGTCCGGACCTTGGTGGACGAAACCGACATCGGCCAGATCCAACCCAACATGACTGCCACGATGCGGGTCGACGCCTATCCCAACAGACCGTTCCGCGGCCGGGTCTTGAAGATCGAACCGCAGGCGGAAGTGGCGCAGAACGTAACCATGTTTCCGGTATTGGTGCGAATTCCCAACAGCGACGGGCTGTTGCGACCCGGCATGAGCGCCGAGGTGGAAATCAGCGTGGGCAACCGGCGAGGGGTATTGGCGATTCCCAATGAAGCACTCCGCACCGAGCGTGACTACGCGTCGGCAGCCAGTGTCTTGGGACTCGACCCCGATGCCGTGCAGTCTCAACTGGACGAGGTTAGAGGCACTACCACCTCCGCGAGCCGACCGACAGCAGATGGCGCACGCGATCGGGAATCTGGCGTGCGTCCCAGCGATGGAGCAGCACTCGCCGCACGCCCAGCAATGGACCAGGACCAGCGCATGGGCGGCTTCGGCCAGCGCGAGCCTGAGGTGTCAATCGGCAACGATATGGTGGGCGGAGATTTCGTGGTATTCACGATGCAGAACGGCGAGATACGGGCGGTACGCATCCGCACCGGACTAACGGACTTGAACTACAGCGAGGTTGTTACTGGACTGACTGCGACCGACACGCTGTTGGTGCTGCAGAGCGGTGGCGCAGCGGCAGGTGGTGAGGAAGCTGCACCTGGTGGTGGCAGGGGAATGGGCGGTGGTGGTGGCCGGCCTCCCGGCCGCTAGCAATCTGCTTTCCTCACCCCATTGCGTCTAACCCCGGGCAACCGCCCGGGGTCAGCTATTTGTCTTCCTCGCATCGCCGCCTTCATCTTGGGGGCGGTGGACCTGGGCGCCAACGGCGTCCAAAGTCCTCTTTACCCAAACCCCGTCTCTCAAACTCTCGCTCGAGCTGTGCCAGTTGTTCGGGCGTCAGGATGTCACT
The DNA here is from genome assembly GCA_039584755.1 of Gemmatimonadota bacterium. Classification (GTDB taxonomy): domain Bacteria; phylum Gemmatimonadota; class Gemmatimonadetes; order Gemmatimonadales; family GWC2-71-9. Next base: position 3,103 of record JBDGXD010000258.1, on the reverse strand, counting down.
GATCTCATTGCGAATTGAGTCGTTTATCGCCGTGAGGCGAGGCATTATTTCTTGCATGATCGAATCGGTGAGTGGACGCCCCGCATCGAAAATCGCGACAATTCTGTCCCGTTGTTCCTCAGTCAGATCGAGCCGTCCGAAGGGCCCGGGAATAGCTCCGCGGTTCTCCATGAACGGCCGCATCGGTCGCGCTCGCGAGACCCGAACCCGCTCGAATGCGCTACCCACCAACAAGCCCACGACGAACACAACAGCTACCAACAAGAGCCCCTGAACCGGCACTCGCCTGGTCGGGTTCGTTCCGTCGCTCACTGATTCTCCTCGAATGCAGCAAACAGCTCTGACAAGCTTGGCACCCGTTCGTCTTGTACGCCCAATGCCAGAAAGCTCGGCACACCGAGCGCCTCCGCGACCCCATCTGTTGAAGCAGAGGCCTCGGGTATCTGGACTTTCATGAGCACTCCGGCCGAGACGATTGCCGCCACACTAGCGGCGGCCAGCATCGGCCTGCGGAGCTGTACCAGTTGCGCCAACGGGCTGCTCCGGTCACGCCGGGACATCAGCTCCGGTGCCGCGGCTGCCTGAATCGCCTGAATCGCGCTCTCGAACTTCGCCCGGTCTCGGGTCGGGTCCAACGGCGACAGGTCGATACGATCGTCATCCATTCTTGTACTCCTCCAGCAATTCCTGACCCAGCAGCTCCCGCAGCTTGCGACGTGCGTTGAGCAGATGCTGCCGCGATGCTACCTCCGACACACCCAAACTCTCAGCTATCTCCCGATGTTTCCACCCCTCCAGGTCGTGCAATAGTACTACTTGTCGCTGCAACTCCGTTAGTTCCGCCAGCGCCTCCTGCAAGGTGCCTCGCAGCTCCGCCTGAACCGTAGCATCGTCGGTCTTGGCTCCACTGGAGGCCACGACCTTGTCCAAATCGACTGTTTCACGGACCCTGCGGTAATCTATGTAGTTACGTGCCCGGTTCCTCACTATCTGGAGCAACCACGCCGCAAACTTGCCCGGATTGCGACAGTCGTCCAACCGCTCCAACGCCCGGATGAATGCGTCCTGACACACGTCTTCCGCGTCCATCCCACTCCCCAAGATCGCCAGCGCCACCGAATATGCGGCCCGATAATGCCGTCTCACCAGGACCTCAAACGCCACCGCATCGCCATTTCGGGCCTTGCGGACCAATGAGGCATCGGAGGTTCCAGCAACCGATTTCAAGCTGGTACCTCCAGTACCCGCGCTTTGCAGGAGTCTATAGAGAAGGACACCTACCCCTCCCAAAACGTTAGGCGGTGTGAGGACCTCATTAATCCTACGCGTTAGATGAGTACCCTGCTGAAAGGCTAACGCTCCGCTCCCCCCGACTGTCCTTGAATCCAGAGGGCGCTACGGGCCTCGCTCATCGACCGACTCTGGCTGGAAAGGAAACGAGGTAATGAACGGGAACACAAAGCTCTTGGCATCGGGCATCATTGCAGTGGCCGTCGCCGTGGCATGCAGCTCGTCGCAGCAGTTCAATCAGGTCGCACCGGAGGAAGTAGACCTCTCGGGGACATGGATCCTCAACCCGGAAGAAAGCGACGATCCAAGCGGGCAAATGGACCAGATGGGCGGAGGTGCTGGTGGAGGAGGTATGCGTGGTGGAGGCGGGGGCGGCATGAGACCAAGTGGTGGTATGGGCGGTGGGATGCGGGGCGGGCGCGGCGGTATGGGCGGAGGCATGGACCCGGAGAAGATGCGGCAGACCACGGAGATGGTGCGGCAGGCAGCCCAGTGCATAGGCCTGCAGCAGGGTGACTCCACGGTGACCTTGATGTTCGACCAGCAGCGTTCGCTGGTGCTGCACATAGATGGCCGTGAACTGGAACAAGAGCTCCCGGCAGGGACGAAAATGGAGATCCGGGCCGGTTGGAAGGGAAGGTACTTCGTGGTGGAGCGGGAGATCGATGGCGGTGGAAAGATCACCGAGGAGTACACGATCTCGAGCGGCACCGGTCAGCTATACGTGATTACCCGGCTCGAACTCAACGATAGGATGCCACAGCCACTCGAGTTCCGGCGCGTGTACGACACCGCGAGTGAATCCAAGGAGTAACGTCAGATGCTCTTGGGAGAGATCATTGGAGTCGCACTCGGCGCGATCCGCGGCAACAAGCTGAGATCGTTTCTCACAATGCTCGGCATCGTGATCGGTGTCGGTGCGGTCATCACCATGGTTGCACTGGGGACCGGTGCGCAGAAGGCCGTGCAAGACCAGATCGAGGCGCTGGGTACCAACCTGCTTTCCGTGTACGCCGGTCAGTCGTTCTCCCACGGTGTCGCTAGCAGTCAACGGGTTAGCCTCACGACCGATGATGCCAGGGCTCTGGAACAAGACGCCACAACGTTGTCGGCTGTTATTCCCGAACTCTCGGGCGATCAACAGATCGAATACATCAGCAGCAACATCAACACGAACGTCAACGGTACCGTGCCGGCGTACGTGCCTGCCAACAACTACAAGATCGAGTACGGCAGGATGTATACGCCGGGAGAGGAACAGGCGCGCGCACGTGTTGCGGTATTGGGTAGTGCCGTTCCCGGTATGCTGGGTGCGAACGCCGCAGCCATGATCGGCACGGAAGTAAAGATCCGGGGCATCCCCTTCGAGGTGGTCGGAGTACTCGCCGAGAAGGGATCAACTTCCAGTTTCAACAATCCCGACGAGCAGATTCTGATTCCACTCGAGACGGCACAATACAGGATCAGTGGAACCGACAGGGTGCGCTCGATAACGGTACAGGTCGGGCATCCCGATTCGATGACGATCGCGATGATGCAGATCGAACAGATACTCCGACGCGAGCACGCGATCAGGCCCGGGGCGGACAATGACTTCAACATCCGCGACAGGTCGGAGTTTCTCACCACGTTCGAAGAGACAACCAAAACCTTCACGTTCCTGTTGGGTGGCATCGCGGCCGTGAGCCTGCTGGTGGGTGGAATCGGCATCATGAACATCATGCTGGTGTCGGTGACCGAAAGGACGCGGGAAATTGGCGTGAGAAAGGCCCTGGGTGCCACCCGCAGGAATGTTCTGTTGCAGTTCCTGGTG
>JBDGXD010000257.1:0-6369 GCA_039584755.1 Gemmatimonadota bacterium | reverse complement strand
GGCTGGAGACCGAATTGATCTCCAAACCAATCGACTCTTCCTTCTTGGCCCACGGAATCGCCACCTGGAGGTATTCGGTGTCGGCAACTAACACGTTGTCACCATGTTCCAGGGGTAGCGCATTCGCGGCGATGTTGAGTCCGTGGGTCGTACTCTCGATCAGAGCGATGTTCGCCGGTTGAGTGTTCAGTAGTGTGACAGCTTCCTTGAGCGCCTCTTCTCGCATGTTGTCCATTGCGAGATGCAGCCGCGAGGCGTCACTGGCATTCCCGCCGACGGCGAGATCGAGAAACTCGTCTATGCCTCTGCGGGCTTCGACCGGGGTCAGGCTGACCGCCGCTGCGTCGAGGAAGACCTTGTCCTCGAGACCAGGGAAGGATTTGCGTGCAGCTTCGAGGTTCATTGTCCACGCTCTCGTCTGGGAGATACCTTTATCACAATATGCTACACTCCAATGGGATTCAAACTCAATGAGAAGATCCACCATGAAGAGTACACCAAGATTGGGGGCTGTACTTGCCAGCGGGGTTCTGCTGGTGGCAAGCCTAGCGAACTGTCATGCGCAGGGTTCGTTGGATGCTCGGGTCGACTCCATGTTCGGGCAGTACGACAGGCCGGACTCACCCGGTTGGGCTGTATTGGTGGTGCGAGACGGGGCAGTCGTTCTAAGCCGAGGTTATGGCATGGCCAACCTGGAGCATGAGGTCCCGATCACGCCGGGCACGGTGTTCGACATTGCCTCGGTGTCCAAGCAGTTCGCCGGAATGGCAATATCCATGCTGGTGGAGGGCGGCGACATCTCGCTGGACGATGACGTGCGGCAGTACATCCCTGAACTACCGGACTTCGGTCACACGATCACGATTCGTCACTTGGTGCACCACATGAGTGGCTTGCGGGACTGGCCAGGGACACTGGCCGTTGCCGGCTGGCGCATGGATGACGTGATCTCGTTCGACCAGATCCTGAGCATGGCTTTCAATCAGCAGGCACTCAACTTCGAGCCCGGTGCCGAGTACTCATACTCCAACACAGGCTACAATATGTTGGCCGAACTGGTTGCACGGGTGACGGGTCAGAGCTTCAGGGAGTGGACTGACGCCAATATCTTCGGGCCGCTGAACATGAAAGACACGCATTTCCACGACGATCATACGGAAGTCGTCCACAATAGAGCATACGGCTATCACCGGGATTCAGATGGACGGTTCCATGCCGTACCCAATGGTCTCACGGCCCTGGGTTCGAGTTCCCTGTACACCACGATTGACGACCTGGCGAAGTGGGTGATCAACTTCGAAGAGAAAGACGTAGGCGGGGAGGCGGTCATCGAGCGCATGACCCATCGCGGAGTGCTGAACAGTGGGGCTCAGGTCTCGTACGCCTTTGGGCTTGGAATCGGTCGTTACCGCGGCCTCAGAACGGTGAGTCACGGTGGATCATGGGCATCGTTCCGCACGTTTCTGGTTCACTTTCCCGACCAGAGCCTTTCTGTGGTGGTACTGGGCAACTTCGATCCGGCCAACCCGAACCAAACTGCCTACAATCTGGTCGACCTGTATTTAGCTGACGAGCTGGCCCCGGAACGCACTGCCCGAGCGGACGATCCAGAACCTGAGCAGTTCGCTGTGTCTGGGCGTGTGTTGGACGAATACGTGGGCACATATCGTCTGGGGCCGGCTTGGTATGTGACTGTCACACGGGAGGGCAGCGAACTAGTGACACAAGCTACAGCTGAGGACGCCTTTCCTATGACGGCGCGCAGCGATTCGGCGTTCTGGGTGGAGGATTACGGGGCCACTATCACATTTGTGCGCGACGATTCGGGACACGTAGACCGGTTCAGGTATCGCAACATGGTGTGCCCCAGAGTTGGCAATACGCCACCAACCGATCCACGGTTGACGGAATATGTGGGAAAGTACGCAAGCGATGAGCTGAGCACGATGTACACAGCTGCTGTGGAAGATGGTGAACTCGTGTTGCGTCACCGGCGACACGGCACCATAGAGATGATACCGGCGTGGGGTGACGAATTCCGCGGTGGTCAATGGTTCTTGAACTCAGTTGAGTTCGATCGTAACGATTCGGGCGCGGTAGTTGGCTTTCGTGTCACGCAGGGCAGAAGCCGCAATCTCCAGTTTGTGAAATGGAACTGACGCTTCTGTCTATGCGAGTTCTGCTGATCGACATCAATCCGTTCATGCCTCCGGTGACGCCCATTTCGCTGGGCAACATCGCTGCCGTGTTAAAGGCCTCCGGTCACGAGGTTGAGGTCATGAGCCTCGGCTCCAACAGCATGTTCAGTCCGCAGGGAGTAGCCCGTTTCCTGAAGCAATACCAACCCCGACTGATCGGATTCGGTACCTACCAGAGAAACATCCCCCACGTACGAGCGCTGGCACAGCTTGCCAAGAGAGTACTGCCCGAGTGCCGCGTGGTTCTTGGAGGGCCCCAGGTCACGTTCATGCCCGATGCAGCGGTGTCGGCACTGCCGGAGATCGATTTCTTGAGTCGCGGTGAAGGAGAACAGGCAATTCGTAACATCGCAGAGGCCATGTCGCACGGAGTCGGGGGGCAACCGATCCCGGGTGTGACCACACGTAAGGAGGGAGGTGAGTGCATCACCGGCCCGTCGATAGAAGTCGCGCGCGAACTGGACGAGTATCCGTCTCCCTGGCTCACTGGTGTGTTGGATCCGGCCGCAATGGATGAGTCGATCATCCTGACCTCCCGCGGCTGCCCGAACAACTGCTGCTTCTGTTATACTCCCGCCGCATTCGGACCTGGAACTTGCAGTCAATCAGTTGAACGTGTGCTGGAAGATCTAGCATTCGTCTCGCAGCATGGAACCGGGCGCCTCTGGTTTGCAGATCCCAACTTCTCTTTCAGTGAAACAAGAGTCGTGGAGATACTCGAGGGAATCCTGGAGCGCGGTATCGCCTCGAGAATGTGGATCGAGACGAGAGCCGATATGCTGACGCCCCAGCTAATCGAGTTGATGAAGCGAGCCGGCGTGCACTCGATCGCGATGGGTTTGGAGTCGGCATCGCCCAATGTGTATCCGGCACTCAAGAAGGGCATCGATCCGGAGCAGATTGAACAGGCTGCGCGCTCTGCGATCGACTCCGGTCTGGATGTGGAGCTGTTCAGCCAGTTTGCGTTGCCCAACGAGACCAAGGAGGACGCTCTACAGACGCTGCAATTCGTAATGAACTGTGGTGTCAAGATCCAAGGCAACAGCAACGCGCAGCAGATGCATCTCTACTTTGGGACCGAACTGTATTCCAATCACCGCGAGCGTGGTATCAAACCACTGCGTGACGACCTGCCACCATACCTCGCAATTGGCGGTGCGTTCGAGACCGATTGGATGACGAGCGCGGAGATCAAGCAGGTTGAGACGGCCTGGCGCGCAGAATCGGCGGACGGTGGCAGACGAGTGGTTTCGTGAGAAATTGGCGCCAGCCGTTCGGTCACACGCCGGAAACGGTCTACTTGTTCCTCGATCCCGCAGCCAGTGCGCGCCAGCGATCATCAACGTTCGAGAGGCTACGAGCAGTACTGCCCCAACTGAATTGGCGCTCGCATGTGTTTGCCATAGGCAAAGGGGAAGCTGATCACCTGTCGGCTTACGGAGAGATATTGCGGATCACCAGCGAATTCCTGGAGCAGAACGGATTCGCCACGCTCCATGTGCACCTCTTAGTAAGCCTCAATGCTGGTGACGGCGAACGATGGCTGACGTGGGAACGGCTCACGGCTGCAGCCAGACCGTTTCAGGTACGGGCCCGCGTACTCATGAGCGAAGCCCGGCTGCACATTGCACCGATTATCACACCATCACCCGATGTGAGCGTACCCGAGGCGCTTAAGGCCGCAGAGTTCTTCAACTCCAGAATGGCGCTGCCGAGTTTCTATTTGCCCGGCGGCTTGCTGCCCGAACTGCAGAATCGAGCCGAAGCTGAGGAGATGCGGTTCTTCTTGGATCCGGGACGCCACGGTCTCACGAGCCAACTGTGGATGAGTCACGTACTGGAAACCGCACTCGATCGTGTGGAAGACGATGTGGGTTCATTGCTGCTGCCTTGCCGGCCACACTTCGTGTTGGATGAACAGAGTGGCATGGCATTCTCATGTTTCAGGCACTGGGACGCCGGCGGCGATGGGGTGGAGTTCGGGACAAACGGCGACAATGGCTTCCAACTCCCAGCGGCTCCCACGGACCGAGAATGTCCCAGGTGCATCGGCAACGCTGCTGTGTCGATGCGGGACAACCTCAGCGCGAACCGGCGCGAGAAGGAGGGCCGCGCGGTCTACTTCAAGGTAGCGGTCGGGCTAGCTGGCGACGGATTGTACGAGGAAGCAGCGGCGTCGGCACATCATGCGTACGAGCTGTCGGACTCGGACCATGACCGGGCCACCACGCTGATTCACGAGAGCCTGTGTCTGCGTGATGCGCGTGAGTTTGAGAAGGCAGAGGTAGCACTCGATCTGGCAGGCAAATACACGCGAGACAAGGGACTGATAGCGTACTACCATGGCAAGGTGCAGGTCGAGTGGCGCGACTACATCGAAGCGCTCGACCGATTCGAAGAGGCCTTGCAGTCAGACTCAGATCAGGTCCCCGTCGCAGACATGTACTTCGAGATGGCGCTGTGCCACATCAACATCGAAGAGTACGCCGAGGCCCGTCTGTATCTGGCCCGCTCACTCGAGGACGGTGAGAAGAAGGCACCTGTGTCTTTCTATCATGGCGTATGCGACTTCGCCGAAGGAAAGATCGATACGGCGCTCGATCATTTCACCGAAGCGCTGTCACTCGATCCTGCTGAGGAGGACCTGGGCCGCGTACTGTTCTACGTCGGCGCCTGTTACAAGCAGATGGAACGGTTCGACGAGGCCGTGGTCGTGCTGGAGAAAGCAGTGGCAGCCGATCCAGACGACATCACCAACCACAACCTGCTGGGTTTCTGCTATTACAGGCTCAAGCGACATGAGGACGCGGTGGTGTGCTTCCGTCGGGCGGTGGAGATCGATCCCAAATCCGGCATCGACTGGGCCAATCTGGGTTCCAACCTGCGGGACCTGGGCAGGATCAACGAAGCGATCGAGATGTACCGCAAGGCGCTTTCGCTCGATCCCCACATCGAGTTTGCTCGCCAAAGCTTGGTCAAACTGACGGCCTCCGAATGAGCCAGCTGAAGCACTGTGTGCCGGACCTGCTGCGCCAGCTCGAATACTCTGACGCCGAGCGCGGACAACTGATGAGACTCATGCTGTTGCTGGCGGAGCTGGCGCCACCACCTGACGCCAGCGCCAGCTTCCCACGGTACGAGGAGTACCGGCGTCGCTTCCTGAGTGCCACACAGGGCGATGACGCCGATGTGTTGGAGGAGACGTTCCTCACCCTGTACACCCACCTCCACATGCACCAGGCCAACTACACGACCGAGGAGCGCCGGCGCATGGACGAGGCAGGAGGTTACTGGGCTCATGCCGGCGGGTTGAGCCCGATCCTCAAGGCCAAGCCGTGGTTTGCTACAGACACGGTGAGTGCTGACCTGGGTGCAGGCAACGGTCTGCAGGGGCTGCTACTACAATACCTGTATCCGCATCGCAAGACGATTCAAATAGAGATCTCCAGTGACATGGTGGAGTTGGGGAAGAAGCTGCAGGCCTGGCTCGGTGTTTCCGCCGAGAGAGTTGAGTGGCGGGTGGGCGACGTATGCGATCAGACGTTCGACGGGATCGATTTCATCTACCTCTACCGGCCGGTGCGGCCGTCAGCCGAAAGAGGTCAGACATTCTACAGGCGTTTGGCGGATACACTGGCAGAATCATCGAGCCAGGTGATTGTCTTCTCCATTGCCGATTGCCTGAAGGATTTTCTTTCGCCTGAGTTCGAGACGTTCTACACGGACGGGCACCTGACCTGCTTCAGAGGTCCTACGGCCGTCTAGTTTCGTGTCGGTCGCTTACGTGATCCCGTCTCGTCTCCGCGACGGCGTTGTTGCATGGCTCGCAACTGAGCGCAGGTTTCCCGTTCCCCGAATGAGAATCAGCCCACTCGGTAGCTGTCAGGCATCCCGAGACGGGTCATCGTGTTGAGCACCCTGCACGCGAGTTGGACCTCCACCAGTTGTCCTGCCAGGGTGTGACTCCTCATGCCTCGGCCGATGATCGTCTTGTATTCCAGTGTTCGCGTCAACCGCAAGGTGCAGCTTCCGCCAAGTCCTGTTCTTCGGTGGCTTCCGCAGATTGCCGACGTGAATCCTGAGGCCTGTACTGTCGATGAGCAGGTGGATTGGTCGATTGCTTGCGACTGCACAAAACGGGATCTCACCGAGCGTCTTGACCCGCCGCGAC
>JBDGXD010000256.1:0-9920 GCA_039584755.1 Gemmatimonadota bacterium | reverse complement strand
TGGTCAGCTCGGACTGGTCGATATTGACGAGCCCGATGGTTAGCGACCTCATACAACCTCTGATTGGGCAATAAGTGTTACCTCGTCAGCAATCAGTTTCGGCCAACCGCTGTTCGATATAGTCAGTAATGGAACCGAGGGTATTGAACCGGTCGCGGTCCAGCTGCTCGTCGGGTATTTGGATCTGGAAAGCACTCTCGAGTCGCAAGATCAGCTCGAGGAGGGAGAATGAACTGAACGTCTTTGCGTTGGTGAGCGCGAACGATTCTGCTTCGATCTCCTTCGTACTTATTGCAAATGCAGCGCGGAGGATGGCTGTGACCCTCCGCTCGACCTCGACTCGTTCCGGTCGAACGGTAGGGTGTGAGTCGCGTCCGCTCAAGGCCGTCCTCCTGTGGCCGACAGTTCTCCGTCGGTTTCCATCACTCCCGGGGCGTGATAGATGTTTACCCACCGCGGTAGGGCCACTGCGTCCACCGCGGTCCGGTCGGCGCTGAGTAGCTGCGAGCCGGACACGGCCGTGAAGCCCGCGGCCCACAGCAACATGCGAAGGGGACGGTTGCGACCGGTGGATTGGAACTGACAGTGGTACTCTTCAAAGCGCCCAGTCGGGTGCTGTAGCATTGCGACGAACAGCGCCAAGGAAAGTCCTCGTGCCTGTGTGCGGCAGGAGATCGCGATGGAGTCGATAGTGGCCTGCCGATCGACTGTCGGCGTCAAACGAACGAGCCCGCAGCGTCCGGAGTCTCCATAGCGATCACGGAGCTCGGCGACCACCACACGGGGGCCGTTGGGGCTAGCTACCTGCCGGACAACCTCCTGGGGTGATAGCGTGCCTCCGAGATTCATGCGATTGGTGCGCGTGAGCAGTTCCACCGCGCGCTCCTCATCGCTTGTCCGGTACGGCCGGATCCTGACGCGGATGTCGCATTGGGCGAGAAAAGCCTCGGAGTCTCCGGCGATCTGCACGTCCGTCTTCTGTTGCCGGATCGCCCGGTACATCTGAGGTCGGCGACGGGCTTCGTCAGTCACACGGCCTCGTAGTGAGTCGACGTGAGCGCTGAGCTCGGCCGCTGACCAGGCGGTGAGGTTCGGTACCTGGATCTGCATCATGTCACGATGAAACGGGTCATTGTCGACGAGAACCGAATGATCAGCACCGATGTCCAGCTCAGCGAGGATGTCCGAGACCTTTTGTCGTTTGGGGGTGAAGTCAGCCTTTGCGACTTGGAAGAAGTCGGACCAGCCAAAGAGTGAAATGGCTTCAGCCATGACCTCGGGCTCGTTCTGCGTCGCCATCGCCTGGAGCACGCCACGCTCGTGCAGCCGCTCGATGAGAGCCTGGGCGTTCGGATCTAGCTGCCGGTCTCCCTCCGCGAAGACTCCGCGCAGGATTGTCTCATCCAGATCCCAGATCACCAATTTCAACTCGCGCAAACAGGTCCCCACGGTGCTGGTTTCGAGCGCTGCTGTTAGGTTTCTGACGGGAGAGTATGGCCGAACGTGCCTGCTTGGTCCAGGGACGATCGGCCCAGGAAATCCCGGTCAATGTGCTTCCAAGCCAGCAAAAGCCCTGCCACCTGGCCGAATCTGGGTTCCTGGTGGGTAGCCGCCAGCTGAGCCGTCAGCCCGGCGTGGATCTTGCCAAACTGTGGCCAGACTAGCCGCCCACAGACCAGAAACTGCTACGGAGGAGCCCTGTTATGGCCGAATGTCCCGCGTGTGGCGGGGAGGTGAACCTCACATCCGACGCCGTCGTTAGCGAGCTGATGGAGTGCCCCGACTGCGGCACGGAGCTAGAGGTGCTGGAGATTGACCCACCCACTCTGGGTGAGGCACCGGAGTGTGAGGAGGACTGGGGCGAATGAGAGTCGGATTCTTGTACTCGTTGATCCGGCCGGAAGAGAAGCTCTTGATCCATGAGTTCAAGCAGCGTCAAGCTGTCGACTTGGTGATGCTCGACGACCGGAAGATGATCTTCGATCTAGCCAGCAAGTTGGATGTCGATGTCGTCCTGGAACGCTGCATCAATCACTCGCGTGCAATGCATGGCCTGCGAATGTTGGAGTGTCTGGGAGTCCGCTGCGTGAACACGGCGGAAGTCGCGACCATATGCGGCGACAAGATCCTGACGTCCCTCGCACTACACCAACACGGTGTACCGCAGCCGGAGCTGCGAGTCGCATTCACCACCGAATCGGCCTTGGATGCCATCGAGGAACTCGGGTATCCCGTCGTGTTGAAACCCGCCGTTGGTTCCTGGGGAAGGCTGCTATCCAAGGTGAACGACCGCGAGGCCGCCGAGTCCATCCTCGAACACAAGACCATCCTCGGCAGCTATCACCACTCGATCTTCTATGTACAGCGGTACATCCACAAGCAGGGGCGCGACATCCGCAGCTTCGTGGTCGGTGAAGAGTGTATCGCGGCGATCTATCGTTCGTCGGAACACTGGATCACGAATACCGCACGGGGCGCAACGACCAGCCGCTGTGCGGTGACCGACGAGATCGCCGAAATCTCGCTGCGAGCGGCAACTGCAGTAGGAGGCGGGGTGCTCGCGGTAGATCTATTCGAGACTCCGGACGGCTTGTTGGTCAACGAAGTGAACTACACCATGGAGTTCCGCAACAGCATCTCCACGACTGGTGTGAACATCCCCCAAGAAGTCGCAGGTTACGTCGTAGCGCTGGCACGATGATAACTGCGTCAATCGTCGGTGGTTCAGGTTACTCGGGTGGCGAGTTGCTGCGCTTGCTGCTGTTTCACCCGCATGTGACGGTCAAGCAGGTGACGTCGCAGCGTTTTGCCGGAAAGCTGGTTCACAGGGCCCATCCGAATCTGCGCAAGGTGAGTCAGCTCAAGTTCTGCGCCGCGTCTCAACTCGAGCCGTGCGATGTCTTGTTTCTGTGCATGCCCCACGGCGAGGCAATCGCCCGTATAGACGAGTTCGGCGGTCTGGCTGAGAAGCTCGTGGATCTCAGCAGTGACTTTCGCCTGCGTGACAGCGCTGCATACCTCAAATGGTATGGACGGGAGCACGAGCGTCCCGACCTGCTCCACAAATTCAGCTACGGCATTCCCGAGCTGCACCGTGACAGCATCATGAAAGCCGATCGGGTGGCGTGCGCCGGTTGCAACGCGACCGCCACGATACTGGCGCTGCACCCGCTGTACAAGCGAGGCCTGGTGGATTCTGCGGTGGTCGAGGTGAAGGCCGGTTCCAGTGAGGGCGGCAACGTATCGAGCGCTGCCAGTCATCATCCTGAGCGCAGTGGGGCAGTACGCTCGTACAAACCATCGGGTCACCGGCACGTGGCAGAGATGTTTCAGGAGCTTGGCGCAGAGAACATCCACTTCTCAGCAACATCCATCGAGATGGTACGTGGCATTCTGGCAACGTGCCACGCCTTCTTGACGGAGCCCCTCGATGAAAAGCAAATCTGGAAGATCTATCGAGAAGACTACGCCAATGAGCCGTTCGTCAGATTGGTGAAGGAGCGAACCGGGATTCACCGCTACCCGGAGTGACATCGGATTCGAGCGTGACACAACTTCCAACCGGCTTGTGGTCATCAGTGCTATTGACAACCTCATGAAAGGGGCGGCTGGCCAAGCGGTGCAAGTGTTCAATCTCATGCACGGGCTGCCCGAGACCAGCGGTCTGGGCTTTCCCGGATTGCACCCAGTTTGAGTCGCGGTCATGTGTAGGTTGTTATGCGTCCGAGCCGAGCGGCCCTTCGAGATGTGGCGACACCTCGAGACCTTTGCTGAAATTTCCCGTAACAGTAAGGAGTACCAAGGACACGGTTGGGGCTGCGCTTGGTTGGAGGCAGGTGAGTGGCGCATGTACCGCAATATCGATCCCATCTGGGAGGACCACGAAACTCTGCACGGGCAGACCACGCTGATGCTGGCCCACGCTCGCAGCGCTTTCCGAGATGAGGGGATACGAGTCGAGAACAACATGCCGTTTGTCGAGGGCCAGTATGCGTTTGCATTCAACGGTGAGTTACGCGGCGTCAGGATAAGGGAGCAAGGCCGCATCGGTGCCGAGAAGGTGTTCAACTATATCAAACGGTTCGACAGTGGTGACATGTTGCATGCGCTCGAGCGTGGTATCCCAATCATCGAGCGGCGTACTCGTTACGTGAGGGCGATCAACATCATCATGGCCAGTACCAGAAGCGTCTACGTTGCGTCGCGGTTCAACGAGGATCCTGAGTACTTCCAAATGAGAACCCATCGGAAGGATGGTGTTCACGTTCTCTGCTCGGAGGCGTACCCCGGGGAGGCTGACTGGTCTCCGGTACCCAACGGGACCATTGATTGTTTCTGAGGTGTGTTGTGACGAGTGCATCGCTGCTGCACTACGTACGGCATACTTCAGATCAGAGTCTCTTGCGATCTCAAGCGGTGTAGCGACATGTATATAGTCAAGATAGGTGGTGGTGCCAGCATCAATTTGAAAGGCATTGTCGCGGACCTGGCGGAACTCGACGAGCCATTCGTGATTCTGCACGGAGCCAACGCGCTGCGCGACGATCTCGCCGAGCAGCTCGGTACGCAGCGCGAGACGCTGACGTCGGTATCGGGCTACACGAGCGTGTACTCCGATGCTCAGGCCATCGATTTGATACTGATGAGTTATGCAGGTTTGCGGAACAAGCGTCTTGTGGAGCTTTGCCAACGTCACGGTATCAATGCCGTGGGTCTAAGTGGTATCGACGGTGCGCTTATCCAGGGTCAGCGGAATCGTGGCATTCGAGTGCGGGAAGGTGACAAGACCCTCATCAAACGCAACTTCTCTGGTAAACCCAGGAAGGTCAACGCGGATCTCCTCCGGTTATTGCTCGACAACGGCTACACGCCCGTGATCACCATACCTATCATGGATGAACAGCGTGTCGCGATCAACTCGGAGAACGACGACATCGTCAACGTGCTGCAGGAGGCGTTGCGAGCCGAGCGCATTTTCCAGTTCATCGAGGCGCCTGGTTTTCTGGAAGACGCGGATGACCCCAGAAGCTTGGTAGGGCACTTGTCACCAGCTGAGCTGGCAGAACGGGAACAGCAAGTCGACGGTCGCATGAAACGCAAGATGCTGGCGCTGCGAAAGCTGTTTCAGGCGGGAGCCACCGAGGTGACGATCGGTGATGGACGCACGGAGCACCCGGTGCGAGACGCGCTGGCAGGCCAGGGAACAGTGATCCGATGAACGCTCGAGAATTCGAGCAGACCTATGGGTTCGAGGTCTTCCCCAAGCGCGATGTGACCGTTGTGAGGGGTGAAGGTGCCACGCTGTGGGATGAATACGGCAAGAGCTACATCGATTGCACGGCCGGCGTGGGTGTCGCCAACATTGGCCACGCCAATCCTCAGGTAGCTGCCGCCATCGCCGCGCAATCTAGCAAGCTGATCACATGCCCCGGAGTATTCTACAACGACACAAGGGCTCGGCTGCTCGAAAAGTTGGCGTCCGTCGCCCCACCCGGTCTCCAGCGGGCCTTCCTCTGTAATTCGGGCAGCGAAAGTGTCGAGGCCGCGATCAAATTCGCCCGTCACACCACCGGACGATCAGATTTCGTTTGTGCCATGCGCGGTTTTCATGGGCGAACGCTGGGAGCATTAAGTGCGACCCACAAGTACCGCGCCGAGTTCGAGCCGTTGCTAGCTGGCTTCTCGTTCGTGCCGTTCAACAACAGCGACAAGCTGGGTGACGCGGTTTCCAACGATACCGCCGCCGTGATACTCGAGCTGGTGCAGGGGGAGGGTGGCGTGAGGGTCGCTGATGAGAAATACGTCGCTGCGGTACGGCAACTGTGCGATCAGCGAGGCGTCCTACTGATCGTAGACGAGGTACAGACCGGCTTCTGTCGTACGGGTCGCATGTTCGCCTGTGAACACTTCGGACTCCAACCAGACATGTTGTGTGTGGCCAAGGCCATGGCAGGAGGCATCCCAATGGGTGCGGTGTTGTGTGGCGAGGCCGTGGCTGCAGCTGTAGGTATGCACGGCAGCACGTTTGGGGGTAATCCGCTGGCATGTGCCGCTGCACTAGCAGCCATCGACTATATGCTGGAGAACGATCTCGCAGCTCAGGCCGTTCGCAAAGGTGACTACTTAATCAACAGGCTCCGACAGCTGCGGTCGGACAAGGTCCGTGAGGTTCGCCACCTGGGATTGATGATCGGGATTGAACTCAAGGGAAAGGCGCAGCCATATCTCACCGACCTCATGGAACGTGGGGTCTTGGCATTGCTGGCCGGGTCTACGGTCATCCGACTGTTGCCGCCGCTGGTCATCGGTCTCGAGCAGTTGGATGCGGTGGCGGATGCGTTGGTAGATGTTATAGGACGGTAAACGACGGCCGAAGACGGTCAGGGACGGCCGTTGCCAGCCCCACATGTCAAAGCCCCGTTCTGCCGGTTAGGACGGGGCTTTCCTCGTGCTTCCAGTTCGAATTGCAGTCGCGTTCTCTCGTGCAGAGTGCAGAGTGCAGAGTGCAGAGTGCAGGGTGCACGAGGCTGGCCGCACCGGATATGGTCCGGAAGCCACGTGCCTCACGTCTTGACTTGCCCTGGTGGTACTGTCACATTCTGCCAATCTGAGTGCCTGAGATAAGCATGACTCCATTTCGGAGTGACTTGCGAGCCACCGGATCGCTGACCGAGCGGGTCTGCGATCAGTGTACACCGCTGGGGTGATGGGGAACCCCGGCCTAACGATCGGAGGTTGAGAAATGCGGCCGTTCAGACTGTTGGCAGCCGTGGCGGTGATGGTGTTTGTGGTGAGCGCCACGCCGGCTCGAGCACAGGTGGAAAGACCTCTGTTCCTAGAGGGCTACGGTGCGTTCATCATTCCCACCGGGGACTACGCGGACGTCGTCAAGGCGAGCATCGGCTTTGGCGCTGGATTCGGCTTGTACACCACCCCGGCCATCGTGCTGATGGGTAACTTCAACTGGGGCCTGATGAAGGGCAAAGAGGGCATCTTCCCGGATCAGGACCTGCTGAGCTACTTCGCAATGGTCGGTTATGACGTCACCGCAGCCGTACCGAATGCCTCAGTGATTCTCTTCGCCGGAGGCGGCGGCGCGACCTTCAAGACCAAGCCGGAGGCTGGTGAATCCGACTCGCAGACGAAGTTCGCGTTGAACGGCGGAATCAAGGCGTATATTTGGGTCAGCCCGCAGTTCGGCATCATGGGTGCCGCAAACGCTTCGTATGCATTCACCAGCGAATCCGAGACTGACTCGTCGAACACGTTCTTTTTCCCGCTCGTTGCAGGACTGGCGGTGCGGTTCTAGCAAGCGGCGACCAGACACCAGAGTGTTATTCAGGCCCCGCTGTCACTGGCTTGACGGTGGGGCCGCTCGCTTGAGTAGTCCGTTGCCAGCCCCACATAGCAAAACCCCGTTCAGATGCAGTGAACGGGGTTCTTTTTTTAGCGCTACGGTGTCGAGGGAATGCCTCGAGAGCGCTCCCTCGCAGCTGAGAGCCTCAGCCCATCAGCTCGCTGAGTCGCTCCTGCAGCTTGTTCCACTTGCCCTTGGCCCACTCGGCCAGATCTGCCGCGTCCCGATGCGCGTAGACCATGGCGAGATACCCGTCCACGGCATCCCAATCCACCACGTTCATGAACGCCTTGATGTAGTCGGGTCGCCGGTTCTGGTAGTTCAGGTAGTAGGCGTGCTCCCACACGTCGATGCCCATGATCGGCACGTTGCCCTGTGAGAGGGGATTGTCCTGGTTGGCCGTCTTCTCCACGCTGAGTTTGCCGTCCGAATTCACGCACAGCCACGCCCAGCCACTCCCGAATACGGTCGCGGCCGCATTGCTGAACTGCTCGTGAAAGCCGGCAAACGACCCAAAGGCCTCGTCGATCGCGTCTCCCAGTGCGCCGCTCGGCGTGCCGCCGCCGTTGCCGTTCATGATGGTCCAGAAGATGGAGTGGTTCAGGTGACCGCCGCCATGATTGCGGACCGCGCCCCTTATGGCCTCAGGCACCGCGCCGAGGTCCATCACCAGCTCGAGGGCGGTGAGCTTCTGCAGGTCGGCGTGACCCTCGAGTGCCTCATTCAGCTTGGTCACATAGGTCTGATGATGCTTGGTGTGATGGATCTCCATCGTGCGGGCATCGATGTGCGGCTCCAGCGCGTCATACGCGTAGGGCAGCTTGGGAAGTTTGTGGCTCATGTTCGTCCTCTGGTTATGGTCAGCGCTGAGTTATGGTGCACGGTCAGTAGCCCAGCATTCTAACACGTGGGCGCGTGGAATTCACCTGTGCCGGGGCCTCGGGACCAGACAGGACTATTCGATGTACTCCGAGAACGAGTCGGCTCGCGTGATCGTCGGTAGCTTCCGGGCAATCACTGCGGTGTCGCGGTCCGTGCAATCACTGCGGTGTCGCGGTCCGTTTGGTTTCGCGGCATGGCACGGCCGGCGTATCTCACGGCACCGATTCAGTAGGCTGGCGTGCGCGCGGGAGGCCGTGGCCGGCGGTCATGGCTACTCTACACGGCGAGTGACCGCTTGTCGCGAGGTGTCGGCTGGAAGCGCTACCTCGCGAACTTGAAGTAGGCTACTATCGCGTTGTGGTCGGAGTAGTACGCGTTGGCGATGCGTTTGTAGGTGTGGGGCAGGACCCGCATACCGTTCCGTCCCATCCGGAACAGCAAATGATCGGTGGGGAAGGGCCCGCGGGTCGGTTCCTCGAGCAGTGGAGGTGAATCGGGGAAGTATTCCACCAAGTGACGCAGCGCTGTTTCACGGGTCGACCACGTGTTCAGATCGCCCGCAATGACCGTCGAGATCGGGTATCCGTCCGCACTCTGCACTCTGCACTCTGCACTCTGCACCTCTTCAACTGAGCACCCGGCTCTCAATCCTTCAATGAGCCCGAGTGCATCCACCAGCCCCAACGATTGCCGCAACCGCGCCGAATTCCCGGTCTTCAAGGTGCGCCATGCCGGCGGGGTGGTGATCAGGTGAACACTGGCGAGCCGCAAGCTGTCGCCCCTCGGTCCATGGACCGTTGCCAGCGGCACCACTCGGCGGGCGGCTTCGAACGGCAGTTCGGTGACAATCAGGTCCGACAGCGGGAGCGTAGAGATGATTGCGTTGCCCTTGTCTTCCCGCACGCCGTCGCGCGGCTGCCAGCCATTGCGTGATGCGGACGCGTAGATGTATGCCAGTCCGCAAGCGCGAGCCACCTCGGTTGCTCCCAACCTTCTGCCCGGACGGGGATTCTCCTTTACGGGGGGTGGCGTGACCCACAGCTTGTCGGGAGTGTCCGGGATCTCGTTGGAGCGGCGCAGCGCCTCTTGGATCAGCAGCACGAAATGAGGTGCCTCGGGATTCAACAGCGGAGTCTCACCTGAGCAGTCGAGACCGAGTTCATCGCGCAGGAACGCTTGGAGATAGCCGGCTCCGGCGTCGGTGTTCCATACCACGACCGCCAGTGAGTCACCCGGGCCCCAGCCGTGGAATACGGCCTGCGGGGACTCCTCGGCCTCCACCGGCCCCATCGTCTGGCACCAGCGGTCGTGCTCCTTGCTATCGCCAGGTCCGTCCGCGAAATACCAGCTCACAGTGGCCCGAGGTGGTTCGGTAGGCGGTGCAGCACACGACCGGGTTTCAGGGGGATCGGCCACGGTGCGGTATCCCGGCATGCAGGCCGACGCTGCCAAACCGGCGACCAGGATTAGTGTGGATAACCTGCGATCGGCTGCTGGAGGGTGGTGCGTTATGGCTATTAAATGGTTACCTTGTAACACTTTAAAAGCTCACGTTAAAGGGAATTGTGAGCTGTTGATTATTCCCCACCGAGCCATCGGACGACGCATTGATGGCCGACACGACCCAGTCGGTCAACACGCCCAGCGCAGCGCCCCCGATCGCCGCACCGACTAAGTCCGG
>JBDGXD010000255.1:0-6466 GCA_039584755.1 Gemmatimonadota bacterium | reverse complement strand
CAGGTACAGACCCGAACCGGACGCTGACGAAGAGGCAACGATGATCCTTGACGACCGTGATCCCTCCGGTCGCTTGATGCGGCGCGCCAGTCCGGGTGAGGGCGAGTGGATCGTTGTGTCGGAGGGGATAGACAATGACGGTGACGGTCGGTTCAATGAGGACGGCATAGGCGGTCTTGACCTGCACCGCAACTATCCTGAAAACTGGCGTCCGGATACGGGTGGTGACGAGACGGGGCGGGGCTACACTCAGTTTGGTGCAGGAGCTTTTCCACTGAGCGAAGCGGAGACGAGATCGGTTGTTCTGTTCCTGCTCAGTCACCCCAACGTGTCCATCGCTAATTCTCAAGACACTCGCGTTCCGATGCATCTGCGTCCACCCTCCACGTCGAAGAGCGAGGAAAGAATGTATCCCGAGGACCTCGCCTACTACATGTACTTCGACAGCCTGGGAATGGGGATCACCGGGTATCCGTGGGCTGGCGATGTGTACTACACGTATAGAATGCGCGTGCCGGTAAACCCGTTCACGGGTGACTCGGCGAGCCCGGGACCGCTGTTCGGACACAGTCCTGACTTCGGCTACTGGTACTACGGATCGATTTGGTATGGCGACGAGTTGTGGAACGGTGGGGCCATGGAGGACTTCAACAACGACGGCCTGCTAGATCAGTTCGATGGATTGACGTGGGACGACCAGGGGAACGGTGGTAGAGGGTTCCGTGAATGGGAGCCGTTCGAGCATCCCACATTGGGTCAGGTGGAAATCGGCGGATTCCATCCGAAGTTCTTCTCGCAGAACGGTCCAGCCGAGGAGCTGGAGCGCTGGGCCAAGAATCAGGCGTTGTTCAATCTGGCGATGGCTACACACCTACCACAGATAGACGATGTCGCTACTCGCGTGCGGGTTCACCGCGGAAGTGGCGATAGCACCACCTATGAGGTAACGGTCAGTTGGACCAATGCGGGACAACTTCCGACAGCGCTCAAACAGGCTCAGCTAGTAAAGATCGTACAAGAAGATCGGGTCAGGCTCGAGTTCGACCGCGACCTCATGAAGCAAGGTGAGGAGCAAGTTCGAATTGTGACACCGAGTCGCCGCAACAAAGTCATCAGCGCGGGGTGGACGGAGCCGGGTGAGAACAAGTCGGTCACGTTCGAAGTACGTACCTACGGATTGCCAGGTGTGGAGGGTACGGTGCACGTGATGTCGACGCGAGGTGGGCTGGTGAAGTTACCGCTGGTGCTGGGAGAGCCTGAAGGATAGATGGCCGCAGAGGGGGCAGGAGGGGCAGCAGTGAACAGCTGAGGCAGGCGATGAACGGCTAACCACGCGCTGCCGCCCGGGGTGTCACGCGACTGGCCCGGATTGATGCGGTCTGTGCGCGATTCTCTGTGATTGCCGTAAACTCGCCCAGGCCGGCGGAGAACGGCGCAGGTTGTGTGAGGTTCTACAACAATAGGGAGGGTTCGCGTGTGGATCCGCCCTTGGACCACCCAGGACATGCAACATGGAGACGGTACAAATGAGCAACCATGTCTATAAGAAGACCGAGATCGTGGGTACGTCGCCCAAGAGCATCGAGGATGCTGTGCACACCGGGCTTGCGCGCGCAGCCAAGACAGTGCGTAACATGCGCTGGATCGAAGTGAAGGAGGTGCGGGGGCACATCGAGGACCAGAAACTGGACCACTGGCAGGTCGTGATCCAGATTGGGTTCACGCTAGAAGACTAGGAACACAGTGCTGTGAGCAGGGAGCGGAAGGGGGTGGTCGGGGTCTGCCCCCCGCTCCCTGCCAACCGCTCCCTGTCAGTTCAGGGCATCTCCATACCTAGAATCCGCGCCACGCTGGGTTGGAGACGGTGGATCCAATCCGCGAAATACGCTTGCTGCGAACGCTGGTCGGCCGTGAATGGAGCTGGTGTTCTGCTCACCTGCCCGTAGAGCCTGGTCAAACGACTCCTCAGTTCATCGAG
Organism: Gemmatimonadota bacterium; assembly: GCA_039584755.1. Classification (GTDB taxonomy): domain Bacteria; phylum Gemmatimonadota; class Gemmatimonadetes; order Gemmatimonadales; family GWC2-71-9. The sequence goes on along the minus strand of JBDGXD010000255.1, from coordinate 4,488 downwards.
TTTGGAATACACCGCGTCGATCTCGGCGATCAACTCGGCGTGGACCGACTTGGCTTCAGCCGAGAGACTGTCGAGTCGCTCCTGGATCTTGGCAACAGTATCCACTATCGGCAGGAAGGATTTTACTTCGGCCGCCAGGTCACTGACCGCATGGTGCCATGCCGCCCTGGTGGCGTCATCGACCTCGATGCGGGGGTCGTCAGACACGTTGAACGTTTGCTCCATCCGTGTATCTCCGACCTCGAGGCGTACTGTGTACTCACCGGGGAGGACCCAGGGGCCGGCTGGACCTCTATTCGCTCCACTGACCGGCATCGCCAGGCCGATGTTTTCGTGGCGCAAGTTCCAGGTGACTCGATTGACACCTCTGGTCGTCTTTGGCCGCACGCTATTGATCTGGTTCCCGGCACCGTCGTGGATCGTGATCGAAATGGCGTCGGAGTCGACCTCATCTCGCAGGTAGTAGTCGATGATTGCCTCGAAGGGCGGGTTCTGACCGGCGAAGTGCATGTCCCCCGTGTGTCCTCCAGCTCCACTGATCCGCACCATCTCTGCCGGCTCAACCGTGAACAGGTGAGCGTCAGTCGCCAGAACGTCCGGCGTCAACTCCTGTAGGGCTGCAATGTTGTCCAGGATCCAGATGCCCCGTCCATGGGTTGCCAAGATGAGATCGTTGTCACGGGGGTGGACGAGAAGGTCGTTGAACGCAACCGTCGGCATGTTGTTCTTCAGCTCAAGCCAGTGGACTCCCCCGTCGTTCGTGTAAAACAATCCTATCTCGGTGCCGACATACAGCACGTTGGGATTGCGGGGGTCCTCACGCACGGTGCGGACGACACGATCGGGCGGCAAGTCCCCAACGATCGATGACCAACTGCTGCCTCGGTCAGCGGACATGTACAGGTAGTTACTGAAATCGTTGTTACGGTAGTTGTTGGCGGCGAGATAGACCGTTCCCGCCGCATGGCGTGAAGGCTCGATCCCGGACATCCAAGTGGATTGTGGCAGGTCGGGTACGCGATCGGTCACGTTGGTCCAACTCTGCCCGTCGTTGATGGAGATCTGCAGGTTACCATCGTCGGTGCCCACGTAGAGAACGCCTCGTTGCAATGGGGACTCGGCGATCACAGACACGGTCGGATAGTAGGGAATCCCGTCGTCGAGTGACAGTGTAGTATCGTGTGCTCGCTGTCCCATGATCAACAGATTTCTACGATTCACGCCAGTGGTCAGATCACCCAGCGAGGTCCACGTATCACCGCGGTCGCTGCTCCTCCAGATCTGGTTGGTGCCAGCGTAGAGTGTGTTGTTGTCGTGCGATGATATGATGAATGGCCCGTCCCAGTTCGCAGGCGCCATGGCGTTTGCCAGTTCCGGTTCAGCTAGACCCGGGCCCCATGCGTCCCAATTCCTGCGTGCACCGATGGCACCTCTCGGGTTGTCGGGCCGGATCCAGGTAGTCGAGAAGGTCGCTAGGTTCATGCGTGAGAGACCCAGGTACTGTGATTCGTTGTACAATGTGAGGTTGTCTGTGGTATCGACTAGGTTCACGAATCCGTCGCCGCCCCCAGTCTTGATCCAGTCTTCGAATCGAATGCCATCGTAGAAATAGGTAGCGCTGGGTCCCATCCAACTGCCGTTGTCTTGTAGTCCACCATAAACCCAGTACGGCTTACGCATGTCGGCAGAAACGCGATAGAACTGGCTGACAGGGAGATGCGTCGCGTACAGCCAATTGATGCCGCGATCGTAGGATATGCCGAGGCCTCCGTCATCTGCCTTCATGACGTGACGTGAGTCGGCTGGGTTGACCCATACCAGACGGTCGTCACCATGTAAGGACTGTCTCGCGCGTTGGAAGGTCTTCCCTCCGTCATCGGAGTAGCTATAGGTGTTCAACATGTAGATGCGTTGATCGTCGTTGGGATCCACCAGCGGTTGGCTGGCGTACATCGGTCGCGGATTCCAATCGCTCATGAAGTGCCAAGTCGCTCCCTTGTCTTCCGACCGGTACACACCGGCGCGTCGCTCGATGTATGCGGTCGATGCATTGTAACGATAGCCTTGTTCCAGAGAGAGGTACACGATATTGGAGTTGGAACGGTAGATCGAGATACCGATTCGACCTTTGTCACCGTCGGGCAGCCCGTTGGTTAGCTCACTCCACGTTCGACCTCCGTCCATTGACTTGAACAAACCACTGCCGGGACCGCCACCGTGGAACCCATATGGGCGACGCCGTCTCTGATATGTTGAAGCGTAGAGGATATTGGGATCGGAGAGGTCGATTGCTACATCGATCACACCTGTGTTCTCATCGACAAATAGGGTTCTGGTCCACGTTTCGCCGCCGTCGTCGGACATGAAGAGACCGCGTTCTTCATTGGGGCCCCAAAGGTGACCGATCGCAGCCACGTAGACGATATCGGGATTGGTCGGGTGCAACACTATACGGCCGATGTGGTGGCTGTCCTCGAGCCCCATGTTGGTCCATGTCGTTCCGCCGTCAGTCGACTTGTAGACACCATCTCCCCAGGACGAACTCTGCCGATTTGCCCGCTCGCCAGTCCCCACCCAGACGACGTTGGTGTCGATCTGATGCACGGCGACATCGCCCACCGAGTGGGTAGCCTCTCTGTGGAACACCGGAGTGAGCGTCACTCCATTGTTGACCGTCTTCCACACTCCGCCAGTCGCTGAAGCGATGTAAAACGTGAACGGATTGATCTCGACCACGGCGAGGTCGACGATCCTTCCGCTCATGGCTGTCGGGCCGATCTCGCGAAACCGAATCCCGGAGAGGGTGGGATCGTCGATTTGTTGTGCCTCGGTTGCCGACGTAGTGGCTGTAAGAGCAACAGCGAGTGCGAATCCAGTGATCGTTCGTGAAAGCGGGTGCGAGTGGGTCATGTTTGTCCTCGTGGCAAAGCAGATCGTATCCGGTTCTAGAGCGGAGGAAGATAACGCGCGCATGTCTGGATCAAAGCCAGACCTCTTCAAACACCCGCAACAGATTCTCTCCCAGCATCTGCTGCACATCTTGATCGGAGTAGCCCTTCGCAATCAGTCGTTCGGCGACCGCCGCGATCTCGGCGAAGTCCGAGAAACCTTCCACATTGCGCAGGGGTGACCGGATGTCGTCGCTGACGTAACGGTCGTACCGTTCGGTGATGTTGGGGAATTCGGGCGAACCCCAGGGATCGCTCTCGTGATCTGGGTAGGTGCCAAGTGACATGTCCGTGCTGATTCCGATGTGATCGGTGTTCCCAGCCATTTGCGCTACGTAGTCAATGAGTTCGATGAACTCGTCCAGTGTTGGTCTGTGGGTTGTGTTGGGTCGCATGACCAATGGTCCCCACGACACCAAGGAAACGACGCCTCCCCGCGCGACACAGGCTTTGATCTGCTCATCGTCGATGTTGCGCGGATTCGGCGCTATTGTGTTTGGATTGGAGTGGCTGAAGATGCAGGGGTGCTTGCTGTGGTCGATGATTTCCAGGGTCGCGCGTTTGCCCGTGTGGGAACAATCCAGCACGACGCCAACACGGTTGCACTCGTCTACGACCAATTGGCCGAGGCGAGTCAGTCCACCATCAGTACGATCCAGGCAGCCGTCGCACAGCTGGTTCGAAGCGTTGTATGCCAACAGCATCAGGCGCAGTCCGAGCTGTTTGAACGCCTCCACGCGATGTAGCTCCCGTCCGATCCAATCGCCGCCCTGAGCGGCCAGCAGCAGACCGGCCTTCCCGTCTCGTTTGGCTCGTCTGATATCGTCAGCTGTCTCTATCAGCAGCAGGTTGGGATGTCCCCGCACGGCCCAGTGCCAATACATGAGGCCCTCCAACGCGGTCTGCGCATCTACCTGCGGATCCCACGCAGTCACACCGTACGCGGTGACGCCGTGCCGATGGGCGACAGCCAGGTCCGCATCGGGCCAGATCTGCATACAGGGGTCGATGTATATGTAGGGATGGTCCTGGCTCAACACCGTGTGTTGGCCACCAGTGTTCCCTTGGGTGCCGGTCGGCTTGTCTGATCGTGTTGCTAGGTTGCTCCGCGTAGTAGCTGCGTTCGCCAAGGCGGGAGCGCTGACCCCAACCAATGCCAAGTTTGCCAGGAAGTCTCTGCGATTCGTGGACATGACTTGTCCCCTTGTGTGTGAAGCAGGTTGCTGGATACTGGAAGATGCAGCGACGCTGTGTGCCTGGCCAGCAGATGGGGACCTTCAGCGGTCTGACGGACGTGCTGTGTCCGGTCGCGACCTTCGCGCTCCACCGGACATCCCACTTAGTTGGTACATTACGCAGTTCGAAAAGTGGACTCTACCAGTAATGAGGTGTCGATGTACTACGCGTCGCGAAGAGTATGTGTGTCTTTGGCCGGTGCCATCCTGTTTGGCTTCACGGCAGTCACTCCGATCGAGGCTCAAAGCCAAAGGCATTCGCTGACTGATCCAAACGCCACTTTTCCCGAAGGCCTGAGTTCGGT
>JBDGXD010000254.1:0-6496 GCA_039584755.1 Gemmatimonadota bacterium | reverse complement strand
GGTGAGGGCGGGATGTTGCCCGAAGAACAGGCCAACAATTCAAGGTACCTCTACGAGTTGGCTTCGGCGCGGTTCGGCTTCTCCATCGACAAGCTGCAGCAGGTCCAGGCTTTTCACTTCAAGTGTGGTCAAGGCGCCAAGACCGGCACCGGCGGCCACCTGCCGGGTGCCAAAGTAAAGGGCAAGATTGCCGAAGTCCGAGGATTGCAGGAAGGTGAACCAGCAGTATCACCACCGCGTTTTCCCGACTGGGAGTCCATCGACGACTATCGTGACTTCGCCGCAGAAGTCCGCGAGACGACCGGTGGAATTCCCATCGGCGTGAAACTCTCGGCTCAGCACATCGAACGAGACATAGAAGCGTCGTTGAAGATTGGTGTGGACTACATCATCCTCGACGGTCGCGGCGGTGGAACCGGAGCCGCCCCTCTGCTGTTTCGGGACAACATCTCCGTGCCCACGATCCCCGCCTTGGCCCGCGCTAGGCGTTTTCTAGACGAGTCGGACCGGCGCGATGTGACGCTGGTGATAACTGGTGGCCTGCGGATTCCGGCCGATTTCGTAAAGGCGCTGGCGCTCGGCGCAGATGCGATAGCTGTATCGAACTCTGCAATCCAGGCCATTGGGTGTCTGGGAATGCGGGCCTGCCACACCGACAACTGTCCTGTCGGGATCGCCACACAGAAACCTGAGTTGCGCCAGCGTCTTGAGATCCAAAAGGGGGCCCTGCAGCTGAACAGCTTCTTCCGGGCCGCTACGGAGCTGATGCAAGTAATGGCGCGTGCTTGCGGCCACGACCATTTGAATCAGCTTTCAGCAGACGACCTGACAACCTGGCAGCGTGACATGGCACACCTGACCGGTATCGGCTACGGTGGTGTGTCGCTCGATTGAGAATCGATTGGAGACGCTTCACACACCATCCTCGGAGGAGCAGACCATGGAGAGAATTAGAGTATACACGACCCCTACGTGACCCTATTGCAAGACGGCCAAGGATTGGCTCACGGAACACGGTTGCGAGTTTGACGAATTGGACATCACCAAGGACGTGAATCTGCTGCGGGAGTGGCGCTCCCTCACTGGCGGGGCAGGCGTTCCCGCCATCGCACGAGGCAACGACTTCATGGTGGGGTTCAATCCGGACCGGATGGAACAGTTCCTGGACTGCTGCGCGCATTCGTCGCCGGTTGAGATTAGCGACTAGCTGGCAGTCGACGGTCATCAGAGAAAAACGGCGCTAGATTGTTGGCGGTGTTCTTGCTGTCAGCAAGCTCTAGCGAAGGGGTCTCTCGGGCTCGTGAACGGTGATACAGTACTTGTATTCCTCATAATCGGCGTAGCAAGCGTGTTATTCGCCAGCGGCCGGGTGCGGTTCGACGTAGTCGGGTTGCTGGTTGTCCTCTCCCTCATGCTCAGCGGCATCCTCACCGAGCGTGAAGCACTGGCTGGATTCGGCAATCCCGTGGTCCTGATCGTGGCGGGACTGTTGATCGTCGGTGAGATGCTCACCCGCACTGGGATCGCATTCGCCATCGGCAATTGGATGACGCGCGTGGGTGGGAACAGTGAAGTCCGCTTGTTGGTTCTGTTGATGCTCGTTGCCGGAGTGATGGGCAGTGTCATGAGTTCGACGGCTGTGGTTGCGATCCTGATTCCCGCCGTGGTCAACGTTGCCGGCAAAACCAGTATCAACGCATCGCGTCTACTGATACCGCTATCGTACGGTGCGTTGATCAGCGGCATGTTGACTCTGATCGGCACTACACCCAACCTGGTGGCGAGCGGAGAACTGGATGGCACCGGCTACGAGCCATTCGGCTTCTTTAGCTTCACCCCAATTGGCGCGGTTGTGTTGCTTGTGGCCGTTCTATACATGGTATTCATCGGCCGGCATCTGCTGCCCGGCGACAAGATCGTGCCGCCAAAACCTGCAACCGCTACCCTGCAGGATCTGATCGCCGAGTTCGATCTGCTCTCGAAGTTTCACCGTCTTCGTGTCAACGCTCAGTCACCGCTTGTGGGAGTTGCTTTGAGCGAGTCGCGCCTCAGTAATCATCGAGCACGAGTTGTGGTAATCGAACGCAGCGGTCGTTTTGGAATTACAACGACCGCGGCACCGAGTTCGGACAAGATGATACGAGCCGGCGATATCCTCGTGATCCAGGCAGATCCATCCAATGTGACTGCTATCGAGGAAGTCTTCAAACTCGAACGAGTGGTGATCGGTGATGCGGAACGGAAGCGCTGGGTCAACGAGGTAGGCCTGGCAACCGTCCTAATTCACCCCGAGTCACGCTTGACACGCAAGACCTTACACGAGGTGAGATTCCGCACCCGCGCCGGCCTCCAGGTTCTGGCCCTCCGCCGCAGTGGTGAGGTGTTGACCGAATTCCTCGATGTGAAACTCAGGCTCGGTGATGCGTTGCTCGTGCTGGGGCCCTGGAAGAGGATTGTGGAGTTGCGGCGCGACGTGCACGACTACCTGGTCCTAACGCTGCCGACTGAGCTGGATCAGGTTGCACCGGCGCGCAACAAGGCACCGGTGGCATTGGCGATCTTGCTGACGATGGTGGCACTGACTGCACTCGAGATTGTGCCGGTGACGGTGGCCGTGCTGATGGCAGCACTGGCAGCCGTGTTGACCCGTTGCCTTACAATGGAGGAAGCGTACCGCTCCATTCACTGGAACAGTGTGGTGCTAATCGCAGCGATGCTGCCCGTGGCCGACGCCCTACAAAAGACCGGAGGCGTGACGCTCATAGTCGATTGGCTGGTATCGGGCTTCGGCCAGTCAGGGCCCTACCTAATGATGACGAGCATCTTCGCTTTGACGGCGATTCTGGGGATGTTCATGTCCAACACCGGAACGGCAGTGCTCATGGCACCGATTGCCATCAGTGCAGCCGAAGCTCTGGGCGTGGCACCTTACGCGTTCGTCATGACGGTGGCCATAGCAGCGTCAGCTGCCTATGTGACGCCTATGTCGAGTCCGGTCGTTACGCTGGTTGTCGCCCCGGGCAAGTATCGCTTCATGGATTTCGTGAAAGTTGGATTGCCGCTCTTGCTGCTTACCTGGGTGGTGGCGATGGTGGTTACACCGTTGGTGTTTCCGTTCTAGGCCGCAGATAGCACTGAGCACACAGATCAACGCGGATCATCTCTCAAGTCAAGTCACGCTAGCGCCGAGCCCGCAACAACCAGCAACTCAGCCCTGAGTTCGAAGATATCTTCTGCATCCAACCCTCGGGCCCGGTCGGCCAGCGCGCTGAACAGACGCTGCTGCACCTGGTAGACAGCCACGTTCTCAGCGATCGGTTGCTTGCGTGTGGACTCATTCAGTATCACGAATGGCTTCGCGACCGCGGCAAGCGAAGCCTGCTCATCGTGCTCTTTCAGCCACACCCAAGCTGCATGGATTGCGGCTCCCAACGCGGCGCCTTCTCCCTGCACCGCGACGGTCTCCACCGCGAACACGTCGGCAATCATCTGGCACCACGATGGGGACTTGGACAGGCCACCGGTCAGGTGTATGATCTGTGGCTCTATCGGTAACCGACTGAAGCCGTTGTACAGATTGAGGACGTGCCCCTCCAGCACGGCACGCGAGAGGCGTTCTCTGCCAAAGTCATCGACACCGAAGCCAAGATAGATCGGAGCTGCATTTGGCACGTCCGGAGTTCTCTCTCCCCCATACCACGGAATGAGCAGGCGTCCGTCGTTGCCCGCAGTGGTCCGTCCAATCACGACGTCGAATTCTGCGTGCCTCATGTCGAACGCTTCGAGGACTGCATCATAGCCGTTTGCCATGTTGGATACGCATAGCAACGCCAAGTAGTTGCCGGTACTGTCACAGAAGCAAGCGATCTCCCCGCTGGGATCCACGTACGGCTGCTCCATGAAGGTGTATGCCGTCCCACTGGTACCAAGACTTATGGTGACGATGCCGGGAGAGAAGTTGCCGGTGCCAATTGCCCCATACATGTTGTCACCGCTACCGGCGTCGAGTGCGCACTGCGGCGACAGCTCAAATCTCTCGGTGAGGTGAGACGCGACGGTGCCAATGGTCCGGTCGGAGGGCTCAACCGGTGGCAGTTTGAGGCGCAGATTCGGATCGATCGCGTCCATCACCGCACGAGACCAGTTGCGACTGACCGGATCCCAGAGTGCCATGCCCGAGGTGTCCCCCGGTTCCATGACGGCGATTCCTCCCCGAGGCCCTCCAGTCAGATACCAGTTGACGAAGTTGTGCACCAGAAACAGCGTCGCCGTTTCCGCATAACACCCCGGACCATGACGGCGCATGTGCAGGATCTTGGGAGCGGTGTAGCCGGTTCTCTGGGTATTGCCAACTTCCTCGATCATGCGATCCACACCACCCACGCTCTCCGTGAGCAACCTGCACTCCTCTGATGTCGAGAAGTCGTTCCACAGTTTCGAGTACGGCCGAGTGAGATTTCCCTCGTGGTCCAACGCTACCAATCCGTGTTGTTGGCCCGATACCGAGATACACCTGATCTGACGTTGATCGACAGTCGGGGAATCCTTCAGCCGCCCGAAGACCATATTCACCGCTTTGATCCACATCTCCGGATCTGATTCTGACACACCCTCGCCGAGGCCCTGAACGACACCATCGCGCGTGTCGAATTCGGGCAGATCCGTATCGTAATCCACGGAGTCGACGTAGACGGTACTCCCGGCCCCGAGATCGATCACGACGAGCTTGCAGGATTGAGTCGAGACATCCAGTCCAGCGTAGAGCCCGTTCTTGGTCACGGCCGCTACCAGCTCTCGATCAGAATCTCTTCGAGTTCGCCGCGATGTACTGCAGGATTGAGATGACACTCGAGAATCCTCTCGTGCGGCAGGCGGCTCACACGGTCCTTCATCTTCTGTAGGGCTCTAACGTTGAGCTCTATCGCCTTGTGGACCGGGATGTTTTCGGGATTGATGTCGATGCCGAAGTACTGGCGGTAGCCGATGGCCCATAGGGCGTGCAGCAACGCCTCTGTCTCGTGTAGGTTCACAACCCCAACGTTGTTGTCCTGATCGTAGTTGCCGTCCGGCTGGCTGTTCCAGTGGGTGTGCGCCAGCCTATTCTCCAGCGCCACCAATGAGTATGCTGCGGGAAGCATCTCGAATCCCATTTTCACGTGTCCGACTTCGGGATTCAATCCAACCATGGCGTGCCCCTCCTCCAACAGTCGCTTGTTCTCGGGGTTTTCGAGCCTCAGCTCGATCCGCTGAGCCGCCAGGATTCCCTCCGCCGTCGTACGATAGATGTTGTTTGCCGCCGGTTCGTAGGGCTTGGGCTCGATGGCAATCCGGACTCCCGGGACTGCATCCATGGCCGCCGCCATAGCTTCTTCGAACAGATCCCACATGTGCATGAACGGCTTGCCATGCAGGTAGCGGTATCCATCCATGCCCGGCCAGGATATGGCCATATCAGCCCCATATTCCTTTATAAAGCGAAGTGCGTCGATGGCGATCTTGGTCGCATGCTCTCTAGTGGCCAAATCGGGATTGGACAGGCTGCCAAACTCGAAGCGTTTGTCGAAAAAATGAGAGAACGGCACGGCCACCAGCCTGATGCCCGTCTCGGACTCGAGCTGTCGGTAGAGATGCGAGTTGGATTCGTTCACTTCGTCGGGGTAGTGTGCCTCGATACCGGTGACTCCCAGCTTCGCCATACCGGCAGCCATCTCGATCCGATCCTCGATGGACGCAGCATCGACAAATCTGTCATGGAAGCGCCCGCCTCCCGGAGTGAAGTACCAGATGCCCACTGAGATCTTGAGATCGAAATCCCGTTTCAGGTTCTGCAGCATCCTCTCCGGATCACGGGCCTCGTGCAGGTATCGCAGGTCTATCAGTTGATACGCCATGGTAATTCCCTCAGCTTAACGAAGGCACGGATATAGTAGCGTTGCCACGGTCGTACGGCTAGTTGACTGCTGATCCATCTGAATCATGTCGGGCGTTGCCCTGACCGGCCTACGAGGTTTGAATATGGGGACTCGATCCTAAACGAACTCGGAACTGAGGAGAGGGATCCATGAGCGGCCTCCACACTCTGGACGGTGCCGTAGTAGTCGCATACTTCCTGTTCCTGCTCGGATTGGTGTGGTCGGTCGCTCGACCGAAACAGGAGACGGATCTACGTCCGGCTCTTCGCGATATTACCGTCCCTCTTGTGCGTTCCGGCAATGGCCATCGTGAGCCCGAGGAGAGGCTGCCATGCTCAAGACAACTGTCTCCCGTTCTGTTACGGGACTGCTCCTGCTGATTCTACTCATGCACTCACCTTTCACGACGGCAGCTTCGCAGACTTATCGACCGACATGGGAGTCACTCGACAGCCGCCCTATCCCGGCTTGGTTTCCGGATGCGAAGTTCGGAATCTTCATTCACTGGGGGGTTTACTCGGTGCCCGCGTGGATTCGTGTCACCGAGGGACGCTACGCTTCCTACGCGGAGTGGTACTACGCTC
>JBDGXD010000253.1:0-10208 GCA_039584755.1 Gemmatimonadota bacterium | reverse complement strand
GTTCAACACCTGCTCCAGTGCCGGAACGAGCTCAGGTGGAACGACGTAGCGTATCGTTGGCACGCAACTAGCACGCAGACAGACTGACCGCAGAGGGGACAGATATGTTTGACGGTTCGTCACACACTCGCAAGCTTCGCGCGCTCTGCGGGGCCTGTTCGTCTTCTCTTGCGGCGTGTCTCTGCGTGGTGGTGGCGGCGGCCTGTGACGAGAGCTTCGATCCGATCGCGCCAAGTGAGCTCGGCTTCTCGGTGTTCGGCTACCTCGATGCCTCGGCGGATACGCAGTGGATCCGCGTCATGCCGATCCGTCCTCTGAAGGTGACCTCGCAGGACGCGCTCGGAGCAACGGTGACCCTCGAGCACCTTGGGACCGGCCGGATCGTCGAGCTGCGGGATTCTCTCTTCAGCTTCTCGCCCTATGACGTCCACAACTTCTGGACGCTGGAGGATATCGAACCCGGGGCCACCTACCGGTTGTCGGCGAGGCGCGAGGGCAAGGAACCGGCGGAAGCGGTCGCGGAGATTCCTCTCGACTATGAGGTCGAGGTGGCGATCAGGCAGTCTCCCGGCCGGTTTGATACCGACGAGCTGTTGATTACCGGAGTGAAGCACCTGCCGTTCGTCACGGTGACCACCCACTTCTACGACCTTTGCGGGCCGAGTGGCGTCGGGAGCCAGTACGCAGGGCGCTCGGCCGATGACGAGACTTACCTGATCGCGATCGAAAAGGGGGAAGTCGCTCCCCGCGCCGCCTGCGGCTTACCGATTGTCCCGAACCGGGAACTATTGATTGTCGGATCGGAAGCGGAGTGGCCGGCCGCCGGGTATTCCCCAGGAGCACTGGGCGAATCGGGCTGGACATCCAACGTCACGAATGCGGTGGGCTTCCTCGGAGGCGTTCTTACCAAGGTCATTCCCTACGAAGACTGCGAGTTCCAGAGCGATGGGGCACCGGTCCCGGATTACTGCCGGTTGCGCTATAACCCGGAAACGGCGACGGTGAGCGGCAATGTCAGCGAGACGCGTTGCGGCGACGGGCCGATCGACTCGGTCACGGTGCAACTGACGGAGATGGACCGGGAACCAGCGAGGGTCAGAACCATCCTCAGCAACCAAGCCGGGGAGTTCTTGATCGGAGCGCTGGAGCCGGGGATTTCACACTTCCTGTGGGTGCGTGCCCCTCCGATTCCCGTTGACTCGGTGTGGAACTTACCTGCCTGGAGGTGGGACCACACCGAGTGGGCGGATATCCACACCCTGCACAGCGACACCCTGACGTACATGCCGGGCCAGCAGCTGGAGTACGATATCAATCTTCAGCGGTTGACGCCGTGCGGGCAGCGGCCCCCGGGGGCGCAATGACCACGTTGCAACGCGGTGCCATAGCGGCCGCGGCCGCGCTGTGCTGCGCCCCGGTAGCGGCCGCGGCCCAACAGGCAACGATTCTGGGAATAGTGGCCGACTCCGGTACGGGCCGTCCCCTGGAGAACGTGGTGATCACTCTCGCCACCGGCGGGCAGCCTGCTTATCGCACGCTTACCGACCGCAACGGCTTTTACCAGATCCTAGGCGTCAGTGCAGGCACCTACGCGCTGCGGATTCGGCGAGTCGGCTACCAGGAACACGAGCAGATAATCACATTGGCGGCCGGTGAGCAACGGAGGGTGAGCGTTCGGCTGGAGCAGACCGCCCTGGTGCTCGAAGGTGTCGTGGTGACCGCGGAACAAGGCGGCGCCGCCGTCAGCGACCAGGGGCGCCAGGTAGTAACTCCCGAGGATGTGCGGTTGGTGCCCGTACCTGGCGGGTCGGGCGACCTGGTTACGTACCTCCAGACCCTCCCCGGAGTCACCACCACCGGCGATCGGGGTGGACAACTCTTCGTCCGCGGTGGGACGCCCGCTGAGAACCTGGTACTGGTGGACGGCATCCCGATCTACCAACCCTTCCATATCCTGGGCTTCTACTCGGTGTTTCCCGAGGATCTGGTTTCTAGTGCCGACTTCTATCCCGGCGGCTTCGGCGCCCGGTATCAGGGCCGCACGTCTTCGGTGTTGGACGTCCGTCTCCGCGAGGGCTATCCGCAAGGCTTCCGCGCGATGGCATCGGTGAGCCCGTTCATCACGGAGGCGCTCGCCGAGGGTCCGGTCGAGGGGGCGACGTTGCTCGCCTCCGTGCGTCGCTCTCTGGTCGAGGAGACGAGCGGCACCCTGCTGGGCGCCACGCAGCGGCTCACGTTCGAGAGCCAGCTCTTCAAAGTGACAACTACTCACCGGAGCAACGACCGATGCTCCGCTCTCGCCCTCCACACTGAGGACCGGGGGCGGATCGATCCTGAAGAGCAGGAGTCGCAGGTTGGGTGGAACAACCTGGTCTTCGGCGTGCGGTGCGTCTCGCTCCGGCCCAGCGGCGCACTGGTGGAGGCACACTGGGGCTACACCAGGTCCGGCAGTGACGCCGTGGCTCGCGGTTCATCGCGACTCAACTCGAATGTGTGGCGAATGCAGCACGACCTGCACGCGACTGGCCGGATCGGCACGGTACCGATCGAAGCCGGTTATGAGATCTACCTCGAGGCCATGACCTACAGCACGGCGGAGCTGCTCAGCGGCGGAACGTCGGGGCGTGACGACGTCTGGGGCGTCAGCGTGTACGCCGAACCCACCCTGCGTGTCGGAAGCCGGATCGAGGTGAGGCCGGGCGTGGCCCTCATCGCCTCCCCGCGAGCCACCGTGGAGCCGCGGCTCCGGGTACGATGGGAGCCCTTCGGCCCCTCGAACGGAGCGCTCCAAGGGGCGTTGGGCCTGTACCGCCAGTATGTCTTCGGCGTGAGTGACATGCGTGACGTCAGCTCGGTGTTCGTCGCCTGGATGGAGGCGCCGAACGGCGAGCCCCTCAAGGCACTTCACGGGATGCTGGGCTGGCAACAACCCCTCGGCGGCGGTCTCCGTTGGTCGGTGGACGGATACTACAAGCGACTGACTGGAATCCCTGTAACGGTGTGGAGCGCGGTAGCCCAGTTCCCCACCCAGCTCAGTCGCGCCGATGGAAAGACCTTGGGAGCCGACGTGAGGGTCGAGTACTCGAGCCGTCACTTCAGCGGCTTCCTCGGCTACGGATACAGCTGGACGCTCTACGAGACTTCACAGCGACAGTTCACCACCTGGTTCGGCGAGCCGGTGCAGAGCTACCATCCTCCGCACGACCGGCGCCATCAGATCAACGCCATTCTCAACCTGTACTTTGGGGGCTTCACCGCCTCGGCTCGGTGGCAACTCGGTTCGGGGCTCCCCTTCACTCGGCCCATCGGCTTCGACGAGGCCTTCGACTTCGCCAGGGAGCTGTCCCAGGTCAAAACCACCCTCGGTACCACGCGTCTCCTGCTCGAAAAGCCCTTCACGGGGCGACTGCCCTGGGTGCACCGCCTCGACCTGTCGCTGACCCGAGCGTTTCACGTGTCGTTCGGGCAGATCGTCGTGCAGGCCGGCGTGGTCAATGCATACGGCCGGCAGAATATGTTCTACTACGACCTATTCACCGGACGAAGGCTGGATCAACTGCCTCTGGCGCCGTATGCGTCGCTGACGCTGCGAGTTCCGGCATCGTGACCTTCGCCGCCACCTTCCGGTGGTGCCGCAGGTCCTCGGCGAGATAGACCGTCGCCATCCCACCGCTGCCGATCTCCCGCTCCATGGCGTAACGGTCGGCGAGGGCCGTCTTGAGGCGGTCCATGGACCGTGTTCGTTTCGTCTTCTTGTTTCATCTAGTCTGGAGCTGTCACCCTTAAGTGCCAATCCCGTTCACGCTACGGATCGCTCGACACACCGTTCGGCTGCGGGCCGATCCAAGTACTCCGATTTCGGCACCGTTGGGTCCATATCCCGAAACACGAGTCAAAAGTTGCTCGGTTGGGTACCACGCGAGGTGCGATCCGAACCCGCTGATGCCGACCGTGTGGTTACTGACAGTGAACTGAGCATACTCCTCGGAACTGCTTGGCGCTCCGCCGGAAGGACACGCGAATTGTGGGCCAAGGTGAGAGCCAGGGTCCTCGAGTATATGAGAGTGTCGTCCACGTTAGGCCAGCACAATTCGAGAAGAGGAGAAACGCCGTGCCAAGACGCATGCGCGATCGGGTATTTCCGAGTATCATCAAGATCGTTGAAACATTGAGGGGCGATGATGCCATTTCGCCATGACCGCACTGTGCGACGAGGAATGCGGTTTCATGGAAAGCAAGCAGATAGGAGATGCGGGTGACACGGCTGAGATCTGTAGTTGTCCTATTGGTAGGGGCGGTGGTGGTATCGTGTGCTACGCTCTCGCCGCAGGCCGTTGCTCAGGAACCGCCCACTCGGGTGATTCTGATCATCGGTGACGGCGCCGGGGCCAGCCACTGGACTGGCGCGGCGTTTGCCGCCGACAATCTCGCGGTCGAGCGGTTCCCCGTCATGGGGTTGGTGGATACCAGAGCCTCGAACAGCAAGATCACCGATAGCGCGGCGGCGGCCACTGCGTATAGCGCCGGCGTCAGTACCTACAATGGTGCGATCGGAGTGGATCCGGACAGCAATTCGGTGACCACGGTGCTCGAGGTCGCACAGCGCCGCGGGATGGCAACCGGGCTTGTCGCCACATCCTCCATCACCCACGCGACACCGGCAGCGTTTGCCAGCCACGTGCCGAACCGAAACATGCAGTGGGAGATCGCCAGGCAGCTCGTGGCGGCGGATGTGAACGTGATCCTCGGCGGCGGCCGCAGGTATTTCGATGGAACGCGCCGACCGGACTCGCTCGATCTGCTATCTGACATCGCGGCCAGGTGGGAGTACGTCGAGACGGCAGCTGAGCTGAGCGATTTGAGGACAAGCGACGTGAGCAGGTTGTTCGGTCTGTTCGCGGTAGAGCATATGCCTGCGGAGCCCCGGCGGACACCAACCCTGCCGGAGATGACGCGGGCAGCGCTCGAGGTGCTCGACCACGACCCTGACGGTTTCTTCCTGATGGTAGAAGGATCTCAACCGGATTGGCGTGCCCACGACCACGAGCCGCTCAGCGCCATCGTAGCCGAGATGCTCGACCTCGATAGCGCGATCGCGGTAGCACTGGAGTACCAGAGCAGACATTCGGAAACACTGATCGTGGTTACGGCCGACCACGAAACGGGCGGCCTGGCGATCCAGCAGATGGGGTCACGCCGACTGCTCACTCGAGCGGCTGCAGCGGCCGACTCGACTGCGGCTCAACTGGCCGAAGCCAGTAGCTTCGCAGACCGTGAACTCGCCACGCTGGCGGACAGCGCTGCCTGGTACATGGCGCGACTCTCAAATCTCATGAGACGGCAAGCCCGGCACATGGGTGATTCCTCGGCCCTCGTTGCCCGATACACCACCGGCGGCCACACGGCCCAGATGGTTCCGCTATTTGCATCGGGTCCCGGCGCCGAGCAATTCGGCGGCATCAAAGACAATTGGAGAGTAGGTGAGCTACTAATGGCGGTCGTGAGACATTAGCTGCGAACGACCCGTTACCCGCCAGAGTCACCGTCGCTCGAACGTCCCAATACAACTGCAACCGTCATATCGGCGGTGACGTTCGCCGTAGTGATGAACATGTCCGGGATCAAGTCCAGCGCGATGAGCAGTCCGACTCCCTCCACGGGCAGCCCCAGGGCCATGTACACCGGTGTCATGATGAAGAGACCGCCGCTCGGGATACCGGGCGAGTAAAAGCTCAACGCCGCAAGCGCTCCGGCGATGGTGCCAATCTCCAGCACGCCAAGATCGATCCCGTAGAGGTGCGCGACGAATAACGTGCCCGTGATGCGAACCGGCGGCGATGCGTATTTGAGCAGCGCGACGGCAACTGGTAATACTATCCCGGTCACCTGTGGGGGCAGCTTCAGATCGTTGTCTGCGGCATCGAGCATTGCAGGTAACGACGCCAGCGACGACCGGGTGCTGAACCCGACTGCCTGGGCCGGAGCGCACGCCCGGGCGAAACGCTTGAGGGAGACGCCACCGCCGAACACGGCCACTGGATAGAGAGCCACCAGCGCGACCGTCACCAAGCCGCAGGCAGTCAGTATGAAGATGCCCATTGCTCCGACTAGATCGATGCCGGTGCGGGCCGCCAACGGTAATACCAGACAGAACACACCGATTGGAGCAACCAGCAAGATCCAGTTCACGATCACCAACATGGCGCGAGATACCGCCTCGAAGAGGTCCACCAGGGTCCGCTTGTGTTCGCCCTGGAGGCGTGTGATGGCCAGGGCGAGAATGGCCGAGAACACTATGAGTGGCAGCATCGCACCGTCGGCCGCCGCTCGTATGGGGTTCGCCGGAATCAGGTTGACGACCCAATCACGAAATGGGGGCAGTTCCACCTGTGTTGCTGACCCGGCTTCCCGTAGAGCCGCGAAGGCCTCGCTGTCGACGATAAAGAGTGCGAGTGCTCGTCCACCGATGCTGCCGGCGCGGCGGGCAGATGTCGAGGCGACGCCGGTCACCAGCAGCGACACAACGAGCGGTACCACGGTCATGCGTATCGCGTTGACCCACAACGCGCCAATCGGCTCGATCACTGCGACTGCACCGAGCGAGACCGGGTGCTGGATCACCGACAGGATGACACCGATGACGAGACCGGCCACGAGGCCGACGAGGACTCTAGAGGTCAAGGACACGGTGTGATAGTGTGGGTAGACCTCATCGGTGGCAATCTCTCGTTAGAACACGGACGACCCCGGCTGAATCTATCGATCGGCGTGATCTTCTGACCACTTTCTTGCCTCCAGTATGATATGAAAAGAGACGGTGAGTCACCGCATTCGAAAACCTACGGTGAGGCAATGCGTCCCCGGAGCGATGACCACACCGGTCTGCATCACGTCATTCGTACAACTCGCGGAACGCCCCTCGCTGCTCCGGCCCGCCGATCGTCACCAATGTGGAGTCGGCCTCCAACACCTCGCCGGCTGTGAGGTCGGTTCGCACCTGCCCGCCGCGGTCGATGCCAATCACGTTGAGGCCGGTGCGCGCTCCGATCTCTGTTTCCGCGATCGTCTTACCGGCCAGTGATCTGGGAAGCGGTATGTAGAACACCTCAACGCCCTCGCCAAGGACCATCAACTCTCGGTCCCGCACAATGGAGGTCACTATCTGCACGCCGAGCGACGCGTAGCTCAAGACGAAGTCGGCTCCGGCACGCCGGATGGCGTCGATGTTACGTTCGTGGGTGACGCGAGTGAGAATGCGAGCATCCGGATTGAGCCTGCGGCAGTATACCGTGAGGTAGACATTCATCGCATCGTCGTGTGTCGTGAGCAGAATCGAAGGTGCGTCCTGGATCCCGGCTGAGTCGAGCACTTTGCGATCGGCCGCGTCACCTATGATAATCCGGTCAGGGATATCGATGAGTTCGGCCTCGAGGCCTTTGTCGCGCTCGACCACGTGCACACTGACATCGTTCTGCTTGAGCGTCATGGTGGCGGCACGTCCCACGCGACCTCCACCGATGACGATCACAGGATTCGTGTTGGCCTCATGAATGATGAGCATAGCGTTGATGGTCTCAACCTGCTCTTCATTGGCAATCACGACCGGAACGCTGAGTGACGACAGCTCGAGATCGGGATCGGCGGGTAGCAGTCGCCCTTCGTTCCACACACCGACGACGTTCACGCCGAGTTCCTCGCGCAATCTGGACTCACGGATGGTCCGTCCTTCCAGCGGCGTATGCTTGATGGGGAACTCGACCAGCAACGAATCGTGAAAATGCCCGATTATGTTGGCGCGCACGTTGCCTGCAGTAACTCGCTTGGCCAAGTGCTCCCCGAGCAGCAGCGTCAGTGTGAGCACGTGATTCACGCCACCCAGTTCCAAGATGTCGACGGAATCCACCGAATCAGCGACGGCAACCACGGGCACGGAAGGCGACCGTTCTCTCACCGTGAGGACGACGTTTGTGTTCACCGTGTCACTGGAGTTGGCAAACACAAGACGCGCCTGTTCCAACCTCGCGTTGTCGTACGTTTCTACCGAGTCTGCGTCCCCCACGATCACCGGAACTCCCTCATCGTGCATCTGCAGCGCCCGATTGGGATCCGGCTCGATCAAATAGGCGGGCACACCAGTCAGGTCGAGTCGCCGTATGAGGCCGAGTGCGATGGGGTCATTGGCACAGATAATGACGTGTCCTTCCACGTCCCTTGGGATTCTGCGGAGTGCCTTCCAACGAGCCCGGCTGCGTTGTTCCAGCCAGGGAGCGTAAACCACACGGATGAACAGGAACGGCAGAATGATGAGCAGCAGCACGATGCCTGTGACCAGCACGAAGGTGCTGAAGGCCCGGCCTATGTCACTGGTGAATGTAATGTCACCAAACCCAAGTGTGGACATCACCGTCAAGGCCCAGTAGACCCCGGTGAACCACGAGTGCTGCTGTCCTTCATGTGCCATTATGATGTGGAACAGCCAACCGTACAGCAGCACGATCGAGGTCAGCATGATCACATACCACCCAAACGCTCGCGCCCGCGGGCGGTGACCACGTTGTCCCATGAACGATGCTAGGAGAGAGACCAGAGTTTTCATGGATCTTGGACGAACCAGGATTTGTGGGTGTGCCTGCAGTAGGGCAGACACGCCTAAACTACGGGACGGAGGGAGTCCCGGTAAGATGTGTGCTACTGCTTCAGCTTGTCCAGGTATTGCTTGCGCAACTTGGCCACTTTGGGAGCGATCACGGCTTGGCAATAGGGCTGGGCTGTGTTTCGCTCGTAGTAGTCCTGGTGATACTGCTCGGCGGGATAGAACGTGTCGAGTGGAGACACTTCGGTTACTATCGCATCATCCCACACGCCCGACGCAGTCAACTGCTCGATCACCTGTTTTGCAGTGGTGGACTGCTCGTCGGAGTGGTAGAAGATCGCGGAGCGGTACTGTGTCCCCACATCGGCGCCCTGACGGTTGAGAGTGGTCGGATCGTGCATGGTGAAGAAGACCTGTAGTAGATCACGATGCGAGATCGCCTGGGGATCAAATGTCACCTGCACGACTTCGGCATGGCCGGTGGTACCCGCACAAACCAGTTCGTAGGACGGGTTAGGCACATTCCCGCCGGCATAACCTGAGATCACACTTTCCACGCCCTTCAGTTGGGTGAAGACGGCTTCGAGGCACCAGAAGCACCCGCCACCAAGCGTTGTCAGTTCAGTTTGGCTTGCAGTCATCATCGCCTCGCAGGTCATGGCCTGGTTTGAGAACCGACCAATCTAACGGGTCATGTCGACTTGAGGGTACGGTGCTGGAGCAGCGGTCTGGGTGCTCGTTGCGTTTGCGCGGCGTAACGGAGGGTTCGTTAACCGGGAAGCCCGCCCGGACCGGTCAAGTGCTTCTCAATCAAATCAATTGGCGCGAAGAGGATTCCCGCCAAATGAGTGGGCGGCTTCACCAGGGCACTGGGGATTGCCAAGACTTCGCAGTTGCCGTCGGCTCGAATGACCTGAAACAGCAGCGAAACAGCAACGTATATCAACACACCAGCTTGAACCATCGGACCGCCGACCACGAATAGCAGGATGACCGGAGTTACGGCGATAGCTGCGCCGGACCAGCGGTTCACCCTGCTGGCGTGGGAGGTGAGAACAAGATGAAGAACGACGTATAGCAGGCCAACGGCCAGAGACACGGCCAGAATCCGAAGATTGAAGTCGTGTTCTCCAAGCGCATTGTCGTAAAAGACATCCAGCCAAATAACAGCGCCAACATCAGCCGCAATGTTCGCCCAATGATGCCTACTCGCAGGCTACCTGGTTGAATCACAGTCATGAATGTCCCGGCGGTGGCCAGGCTTGAACGATCTTTCCTCCAGGATCGGTCTTCTGGCTGAGCTGCCTTAGGTGTTACCAGCCCCAACCTGCCCGGTACGTCGGCTTGAGGAACTCCTCTGGTATGTCGGTATTCGTGACCATTCCCGTGTGCGGGTCAATCTCCAGGGTCTTGGCGCTCCGTACCGCCAGGTTGCCCAGCAGCACCATCTCGGTCAAGGGCCCTGAATGGGCCGCAAAATCCGAACCCGCCTTGCCACCACTCTTGCACGCGGCACTCCACTCGACGTACACGCCATCGGTTCGGGGATACGTTACCTCCGGCGGGTTGGCCATCAGCTCCGCATGCCGCGATTCATTCACGAGACGTGGGTTGT
>JBDGXD010000252.1:0-6571 GCA_039584755.1 Gemmatimonadota bacterium | reverse complement strand
CATCTGGACCTTCGATCTGAAGTCCAGGCACTACGCCATGCCGTTGGGGTTCGGCGTCGGAAAGGTGATGAGGGCCGGCAACATCGTCTACAACATGTTCGTGGAGCCGCAGTTCACGATCCTGCACGACGGCACGGGACAACCGAAGGTGCAGCTGTTCGCGGGTCTGCATCTGCAGTTCCCCAAAGGCTGAGGCAGCATGTCTTCCCGACTCTTTGTGTGCTTGCTCCTAGCCATTCCGGCCTGGTCGGTGGCCCAGAGCGGGCCGGCGGTGCCGGACGAGCCAGCGCAGGGCGGCAAGCCCAACATCGTCCTCGTGTTCATGGACAATTTCGGCTGGGGTGACCAGGGGAGCACCCACGGTCGCGGAGTACGAGCGCCCGGTGTCCCGGATAGCCGGTATCCCGGGCCCTCGTGAGCGGCAAACTCAAGCACTAGCCTTCAGCACTAACCATGACCATCTCCAATATTTTGCGTGTGCGGTTAGAGCCGGAAGCAGACATCCTCTTTGCGCTCCTGTTCGGCTCGGCTGCTAGCGGCGAGCAACGACCGAACTCCGACCTCGACGTGGGAGTCTATGTCGACGAGAGGCTTGCTGCCCGGGAGCGATTCGATCTACGCCTGAGCGTGGCTGCTTCGCTCGAAGACCTGGGGCAACCAGACGTGATCGTGCTTAACGATGCGCCGCCTTTGCTGGCACATCGGGCCCTGCAGGGCAAGCCGAGACTCGCTCGCATTGAGGAGGTGCTAACCCGTCTACGGGAGCTGGCCGGCGTACCGCGGGAGAGGTACTTGCGCGACGCGGGACTGCAGGCACAGGCAGAGCGCTGGCTGCAGTTGTGAGCCGAGTCGGTCCTGGACGTTGCGGCGCACGTGATCGCTGATTCGGGCCTTCGGACGCCCACCAACTATCGTGAATCATTCCGAATCTTGGCAGAGTCACATGTGCTCGACGAGGCCCTCTCCAAACAGATGGAGCGGTGGGCGGGCTTGCGTAATGTGCTCGTGCATCTGTACCTCGATGTCGATCACGACATCTTGTACGACATCCTACAAAACGACATGGGGCAGGTGGAGGCGTTTGTCCAAACGGTGCTGCGATCCGTTGGAGATTAGCGTTTCGGCTTGTCGCCTTCCGCTTCAGTTCTATCAACGCCTCTTCCCGGCCACTCCACCCCACCGTCTTTCCCCGGCGGTCGAGTCGTCCCGGCGGCCACAGCTGCCGGTCGGCGTCTCCATCCGGTCGCATCGTCTCCACCTAGCCGCCCGCCGTGAGGTCGCCTTGGCGACAGATTGTGCCGAGCCGCGGCCTTGGCCACGGGGAAGGTCGCCCGGTGCCCCGGTCACGGTCGTCGTCTCCATCGCCTCACATGGTCTTCTTCCTCCGTCGGGGCGTCGTACCATAAGTGTCGCGTAATACACAGGTACTATTGATCTTAGATCATAAGCCGCTTATGTTTGGCTATGAACAAGATTGACCGCTACCTCGCTGAGATCGGGGCGCGTGGTGGTCGCCGGAGCCGCCGCACGCTCGACCCGGAAACGGCGCGCACAATGGTCCGCGTCCGGGAAGCGCGGCGCGCGTTCCGGCGGTTTCGCAGCATCTGCTTTTGGTCGTACCGACCCGACTTGGTGATCAGCGCAGCGGATATTCAGTGGGTCGCGGAACAGCTCATGAAACACGGCAACCGCGACGCGTGGCGTATCGGGGCGAAGCTGTGCCGCTAACGGAATTTCAACGCATCCTGCTGGCGGAACTCGCCAAGGCACCAACCGACGACCGCTACCTCGCCGGGGGTGCGGCGATGCACTTCGCTCCGAATTCGACTCGCTACAGCGATGACCTCGACTTCTTTCACGATTCGGAAGAGCGTGTAGCCAGGGCGTTCGCAGCCGACCGGAAACGGCTCGAGCGCTCGGGATACGGAGTCGATGTCGAGCAGAGCCTACCCGGCTTCATTCGAGCCGTCGTACGTCGTGGGGAGCACGCGACCCGCGTGGACTGGGCGCATGATTCGGCCTGGCGCTTCATGCCTCTCGTGCGCGACCCGCTGGGTGGCCTACTGCTGCACCCCGTGGATCTCGCAATCAACAAGGCTCTGGTCCTGGCCGGGCGCGACGAGCCGCGGGATTACGTCGACATCCTGTTCGTAAACGAACGCGTCCTCTCCCTCGGTGCCTTGTGCTGGGCGGCAGTCGGAAAGGACCCCGGATTCACCCCGTTCTCCCTGCTCGAACTGCTGAAACGTCGTGGTCGATACCGGCCCGAGGACTTCGCCCGGCTGAACTTGGTGGAACCATTCGATCTGGTTGAGGCGAAGCAAGTCTGGCTTGCGGCAGTCGGTGAGGCCGAGGCATTCGTGCGTGAACGCCCGCCGGAAGAGGACGGATGCCTCTACTACGCGACCGACAAGCGCGAGTTCGTGGTGCCGAGTGCAGACGCGAGTCTTTCCGAGCAGGGAGTGGTGCTCCACTTCGGTGAGCCTGGAGGGGTGCTGCCGAGGGCTGCAGATTCCAGGGTTGAGGGATTGGGGGACCGGTAGCTCACGTCAATCCCGGCGGTCACGTTCCCCGGACGGCCGCGACGGACGGTCATCGTTCTATCGTCTGCCATCGTCTTCTTCGACCAGCTTATCCCGTCGGTCACGCATCCCCGGTGGGCTCGGCGTACGGGGACCCCGTTATCCCGCTGCCCTTGTGAGCGGCAAACTCTAACACTAGCGTTCAGCACTAACCATGAACCTCCCCGATACGGTGCGTGTGCGGCTAGAGGCGGACGCAGACATCATATTTGCGCTGCTGTTCGGCTCGGTAGCTCGAGGGGAGCAGGGGCCCAACTCCGACCTCGACGTGGGAGTTTATGTCGATGAGAGGCTTGCTGCCCGGGAGCGATTCGATGTACGCCTGAGCGTGGCCGCTGCGCTCGAAGACCTGGGCCAACCAGACGTGATCGTGCTCAACGATGCACCGCCTCTGTTGGCACATCGGGCGCTGCAGGGTAAACCGGTCCTTATACGCGACAAACGTGCCTACGTGCGGTTCTTCGTCCGCACCCTGGCCATGGCCGAGGATGAGCGGCATTTCAGGGCCATCTTTGCGCGTGCGCGACGAGCCAGGGTCAAGGAGGGACGCTTTGGTCGACCGTGAGGTGTTGGATCGGCGACTCGCTCGCATTGAAGAGCTGCTAACTCGTCTGCGGCAACTGGCTAGTGCACCACGTGAGGAATACTTGCGCGAACCGGGATTGCAGGCGCAGGCAGAGCGCTGGCTGCAGTTGTGTGCCGAGTCGGTGCTGGACGTTGCGGCGCACGTTATCGCTGATTCGGGCCTGCGAACGCCCACCACCTATCGTGAATCGTTCCAAATCTTGGCAGAGTCAGATATGCTGGACGAGGCCCTCGCCAAACAGATGGAACGGTGGGCGGGCTTGCGCAATGTGCTCGTGCATCTGTACCTCGATGTCGATCACGACATCTTGTTCGACATCCTACAAAACGACCTCGGGCAGGTGGAGGCGTTTGTACAAGCGGTGGTGCGATCCGTAGGAGATTGACGTCTCGGCTTGCCGCCTTCTGCCGTATGTTGCCTTGGCGACAGATTGCGCCGAGCCGCGGCCTTGGCCGTGGACATTCACAGGCATTGGTCGCTCAATTTCCCGCGGCTAAACCCGCGGCTCGGCTGTCTGTCGCTTGAAGCGACCGCTTCCCGGTATGAAATCCGTGATCGTTTGGAAGGGTTAAGGGGCGGGGGGATCCGTGGCCGCCCGCCATCGTCTACCGTTGTCCGTTTTCGTCAGCCGACCCGCAACGCCTCGATCGGATCGGTTGCCGAGGCCCGCCGCGCGGGGAGGAAACCGGCCACCGCCGAAACCACCAGGAGAATCAGCGCCATCGCTGCGAAGCTCGGCACATCGGTCGAGCCGACGCCGAACAGCAGCGACTGCATGAGGCGCGACACGGAGAAGGAAGCCACCGCGCCAATGGCGACACCGGTGCCCGCCAGCACCATCGTGCGACCCACCACTGGGCGCAGCACGGTGGCTGCGGATTCTCCTAGTGCCATGCGAATGCCGATCTCCGGAATGCGTTGGCTCACCGAGAACGAAAGCACGGCGTAGATGCCGAGCGCCGCGAGGAGAAGTGCGGTGCCAGCGAACGAGCCAACAAGGACGAGAGTAAATCGCCGCGGCGAGACGGACCGGTCGACTACTGCTTCCATGGTCCAGAAGTCGCCGGTCGGCATCATCGGATCTGCCTCCTGTATAGCGGCACGCACGCTTCCGGCCAAAGTCCCAACGGGAAGTGGCGACCGGACGACCATGACCAGAGCGCCGTAGCCGATCTGGGTCATCGGCATATACATCTCCAGACCCGACGATTCCTCCAGCGATTGATGACGCACGTTGCCGACGATCCCAATCACTTCCCACTCTCCGCCACCAGTGACGATGCTCTGCCCAAGAGGATCCTGGCCGGGAAAGAGAGTCTCGGCGGCGGTCTCGTTGAGAATGACCACTTGCGGCCAATCGTAGTTGTCGTCGGCGGTGAAGTGGCGTCCGGCCAGCAGGGGAATACCCATGACGGTGAGATAGCGCCAGTCCACTATGCGTGGAAACGCACTGGGGCTTTCGCCCTCAGCGTACTCGACGCCCAGTGCCCGAACACCCCAACTACGGTTCCGGCCGAGCGGCGGGGTGTCGGTGAATCCGGCTCCGTCGACACCCGGCAACGCTTCGACGCGGTCGAGCAGCTCGTAGTAGAAGGCTGCCCGCTCGCTCAGGCTGTCATAACTTCGAGTTGTCTCGACTTCCCAAGCGACCGCACCCGCCGGTTGGAAGCCCAGGTCGACATCGAGTACGCTCAGGAAACTGCGGAGCAGGAGCCCGCCGCTGACCAGCAGGACGCAGGCGAGCGCCACTTCGCCGACGACCAATCCCTCGCGAAAGGCGGCGCTTCGTCTGCCCTCAGTCGACCCTCGGCTCGAGTCATTGATCACTTCGGCTTCTCTTGCTTGAGAGTACTGCAGTGCGGGAACGATGCCGATCAACAATCCCGCGACTATGGTGACAACGAGCGTGAACAACAGAGCCGTGCCGTCGATGGATACGCTACTGAGCATTGGAATGCTGACCGCGGTGGTGCCGGCGACCGCGCGGGTGACGCCATAGGCCAACACGACTCCGAGCAGACCACCGAAGGAGGC
The DNA here is from genome assembly GCA_039584755.1 of Gemmatimonadota bacterium. Classification (GTDB taxonomy): domain Bacteria; phylum Gemmatimonadota; class Gemmatimonadetes; order Gemmatimonadales; family GWC2-71-9. The sequence continues at coordinate 1,369 of JBDGXD010000252.1, read as the reverse complement.
GAGGGTGAGACTCTCAACCGTCAACTGACGAACGAGCCGCAGGCGGTCAGCGCCCAGAGTACTACGTATGGCCATCTCCTTGCGCCGTGTCTGGCCGCGCGCCAAGAGCAGGTTGGAGAGATTCGCACATGCGACCAACATCACGACGCCGGCAGCGGCCGCCAGCAGCACCATTGCGCCCCGGAAATCACCAGCGATCTGGTCGTGCAATCCCGTTACCACGGCACCGAGGCCCCAGCGAGCGGGGTCTGCTTCCTGCAGCCGTGCGGTGATGACATCCAGATCGGCCTGCGCACTCTCGATGGTCGCACCCGGCTTGAGTCGCCCTATAATGGAAAGGGTGTTCCCCCACTGGTCAGTCTCATCGCTAATGGGAAACGGTCGCAGGAAGTCGACGCGCGAGGCCGGCGCAAAGGTCGAGGCAAAATCAAACGTAGGTGGTAACACACCTACAACGGCGGTGGGTTGGTCGTTCAACGTGATGGACTCTCCCACTATGCTGCGGTCGCCACCGAACCGCCGCATCCAGAACCCATGTGTGAGGATCACGGCCGGGCGGCCGTTCCAGACGCTTTCCTCGCTATCGAAGTTGCGGCCGAGCAGCGGCCGCACGCCCAATACATCGAGGAAATTCTGTGCGACCCCAACGCCGACGAGACGTTCGGGCTGGCCGATTCCGACGAGGTTGAAGCTTTCGTATTCGAAGAAGGCGAAGTAGCCGGTGAGGGCCTCGAACGACTGGTTCATCTCGCGGTAGTCACGCAGGTTGGACGTGCGTGATGTCACCAAAGACATACCGCCCTCTGATCCATGAGCGACCCACGCGAGACGCTCGGGCTCGTCGAATGGCAAAGGCCTTAGCATGAGGGGGCTCATGACGCTGAACACCGCGGTGTTGGCCCCCACGCCCAGACCGATGATCAGTGCCGCGAACGCGAAGAAGCTGGGTTGTCGCTTTATTGCACGAAGGGTGTAGCGTGTGTCCTGGGCCAAGCCGTACATCCGATGTCCCCTGCAGAATCGACAGTAAGAACAGGCCATGTCTCGCTTTGTTGGATACTACAAGGACCGTATTGGTTGTGACATGGCTGCTCGTTGTTGGCCCGGCGGTCACGGCGGCCGGATGACCGGCTTCCCGGCGTACGCTACCAAATGTCAGCCTGCTTCTTCCCGCGGCCGGGGCGGGCGAGACCTGGTGCAAGACGCACGAGACCTGGGGCAAGACGCGCTAGGCTTGGGGCAAGACGCACGAGGCCTGGGGCAAGACGCACGGGGCCCGGGGCAAGACGCACGGGGCCCGGGGCAACGCATCCGGGATCCGGGGCAATGCATTCGGGGCCCGGGTTAAGGCATTCGGGGCCCGGGGTAA
>JBDGXD010000251.1:0-6713 GCA_039584755.1 Gemmatimonadota bacterium | reverse complement strand
TCCGGCCACACACAGCGCCAGGGATCTTCCTAACCCGCTCTGCACACGATGCGGTGTGCTGGGTTCGTCGCTTCACGAGATCTTCTTGGCTTCCAACGAGTCGCCCGGGCTATGTGTGTCCTGCCCGGAATGTGAGTCACGGTCATCCGCCAAGCGGTAGCTGCGTCGTCCCGACGCATGGAGATGCACGATGATCTCGCCCACCAACCCTAATGCAATGGCCTGAATTCCCAACACCACTAGCAACACGCCCAATAGGAGTAACGGCCGATCGGCAATCCCTTGTCCCTGCAAACGCTGAACTAACATCACCGCCAGCACGGAGCCACCGACGAATGCCAAGGTACTTCCGAGTAAGCCAAAGAACCTCAAGGGCTTTTCGGTGAAGCGCAGCAGAAAGAACAGCCCGAGCAAATCGATGATCCGTCTCAAGTAGACGCCCGGGCCGTACACCCGGGTCGACTTGTCGCGTTCGTGTTGCGGGACCGCAAGCTCTTTGACGTCATAGCCCTCGCGCGCGGCTAGCAGAGGGAGAAACCGGAAGAAATCACCGTACAAGGGGATTTGCTGCAACACCTCTCGACGCATGGCCCTTACTCCGGACGCTACGTCATGAATACGCTGGTTGGTGATGCCCCCCAACATCATGTGGAATACCCTGCCTTGTAGACGATTCAACCAGGCGTCACGTCGAGGCCACCTCCGTGCGTTTACCACATCCGCTCCGTCGATCACGCCCTGAATCAAATCCGGGAGCGCTGACGCCTGTACACGTCGGTAAGCAGGAAGCGTCACGACGATTGGTGACCGGCAGTGACTCGCCGCCAACCTGAGGAGAGAGGCCTCGCCCATGGTCTGGCCCATCTGCAGCACTCGTATCGGGTGTCCCTGAGATGCCAGCTCGAGCAGCGGTTTGGTCATGCCGCCGCACCATGGTTCAGCCACGAAGATGAACTCGAAGGATTGCCCCGATTCGGTGAGTGTTGCCGAGTATTCGTGGTAAAGCTCTGCCAATTCCTCCGGTCGTTCCGTGATCGGCACAATGACCGAAACATCGAGCTCCTCCGCTCTGGCTCCAGCTGTCTCTGGTCCCAGCACTCTAATCTGTTCCGTCAACTCTGCTCCTCGTGGACGAGAGGGAGCTCTTCTCCCTGTTTCTTTCTATGCTCCCAGAGGGCTACCTCTGCGATGAGTCCGAGCATCAGCAGGTACCCGGCAAGACCGAGCCACAGCAGCGCTGCGCCCGGGAACACAACGGCGTTTGCCTTTTCGGGAACAAACCCTACCGTGGCCACTACCGCCGCCGCACCTGTGCCGATTGCCAACACAGTGGCCATCAATGAGCCGGCAGCCATCATTGCCAACGGGCGATCACGAAAAGAGCGAATCATCTTGATGGTGAGCAAATCGGCCAGGACTTTGAGAATACGAGAAAGGCCGTACTTGCTGCTGCCATACATGCGTGCGTGATGCCTCACCGGTACCTCCGCAATGCGCGCACCGGCAGTTGCGGCCGCTACAGCAGGAATGAAGCGATGCATGTCGGAGTAGAGAGTGATCCTCTCGAGCAGCCCTTTGCGATATGCCTTGAGCGAACACCCGTTGTCGCGAATACTCACCTGGGTGATCTGCCGAATCAGACGGTTGGCAATCCATGATGGGATCTTACGGGTGATCAGCTTGTCCTTCCGTCCCATTCGGTAGCCTGCCACCAAGTCGTATCCTTCCGCGAGCTTGGCTGCGAGCAGAGGGATGTCCCGCGGGTCGTTCTGCAGATCACCGTCCATGCTCACTACCACCTCCCCACGAGCGTGATCGAACCCGGCCTGCATTGCCGGGGTCTGTCCGTAGTTGCGGGCCATGCGGATCAATCTCACTCTGTCATCCTCTGCAGCGATTCCCGCGGCGATAGGCACCGTCCCGTCCGTACTCCCGTCGTCTACGAGGATCAACTCCCAAGACTCTGACGCCGCCAACGCCTGCGCCACGGCAGCCACCAAGCGGGCGACGCTGTCCTCCTCGTTGAACAGGGGCACTACCACCGAGAGATGTGGTTCAGGCGCCGTCATGAACGATTCGGCTCCGAATCACGGGCGCCTTCGATAGCTGGTGTTGCGGTCACGCAACAGTCACCGCTCAGCAATGCCTTCTGCTCTTTCACCTGCATGTGGCGTATCGTACCTCCTGTCAGGCCGCCCCGGATGGTCCTTCTGGCCGGGTTTCCCCTGCCTAGCTGGCCGGGGCCGTGTCCGGCAGGCATAGGTGCAAGCTGCAGGCCGGCGACCTGCTCACCCACGTCCGGGCCTGCGGCCCGACGGTGGGACTGATATGCGAAGGGCATGCCTGTAGTGGCTGCTAGTGATTCTCCGTCTAGTCCTCGTGGGTGCAGTTGAGACAGTAGACCCGCGACACGCCGTCCCGACCGACGAACAGTGGCTCCCGCGCAGTCTCGAGCGAGTCGAGCCATTGTGCCTGCGTTGCTGACAAGTAGTACGATCGTGCTGAATACGTTTCTCCCGATGTGATCAGCCAGACCCGCCCTCCAGGAGCCGCAAGCAAGTCTTCCGGGTCTCGCGGCTCCGCCAGTAACCTGCTGCCCACGTAGATGTCTCTGAGATCACCCTCTGCGGCTGAGTATAGGAAGGCCCGGCTGTCACGATAACTCCGCAGCCAGTAGTCGATCGGTCCACCAGCGTACCACCATTGCTGCAGTGGGTCCTCCGCAATTACCACATCCAGCTCGGACCGGTTATCCCGAACATACCGGCCGACCTCCTTGTGGTCGGGGCGGAAGGGATACATGTGCACGGCTTCATTGACTGACTCGCCGTGCTCGAGTGTCACCGCTCGCAACATCTGGGGCAGACCGTGACCACCCAATGCGCCCGATAGTACCACGGCTGCTGCGACCGCCAGTGTGCCGTTCGCGCCCCACTTGGGGAATCGGCTGCTGACCCAGTCGATCAACCAGACCAGCCCAAGGCTAGCGGCCAGCAAGATGAACGGATACGCGGCAAACAGGTAGCGGGTGCCACCCCAACGCGAAACGGCGCCCACCGCCAAGACGGGCAACAGCCCCGCGAGAATTGTCGCTCTCAGAGGGCGATCCGCCTGAGTCGTTTGGCCGAACGCTATGGCAAGGCAGACCCCTCCGAACAACCCCAGGATCACCGGGAACTGGTATGCCAAATACAACGGATACGGGTAGGGGAACGTTGAGAGCGACTTCAGGCCTTCCCGCAATCCTTGTCCCAGGAATGCGAGGGCGAGCCACACCAGGACTGGACAGGCCATGAGCGCGACGGGTAGGAGCGTGCGCCTGAATAGGCCGGATTTGCTCCCTGGCAGGAGCAGCAGGAAGACTATTCCGGCCATACACGCTCCGTACAACTGGCCAGTCCATGCGAGTGCACCGGTCGCCATCGCTGTGAGCAGCAACGCCGCCTGGCCCAGCAACGGCGCATGCCTGATGCTTTGCCTCACCGCTGCGGCGGCTGACAGCCCAACTCCGGCTCCAATGATCCCCAGCACGATGAACAGCCTCGATAGCCCGCCAGCATTCTGTTCGGTAGTCTCAGCCGCGCTATCTGCCGCCGGGATTGTCGCCAGAATAGGTGCTGACCAGCCGCGGAATGGCGCTTCCACGAAGTACTCGTGATAGACCCAGCCAGCTAGAGCGATGGCCACCGCCAGTGCTACCAGCCTACTCATGGGGACCCGATGATTGCCAGGCAAGACCAGCGGGAGAATGGCAAACATGACGATCATCAGTCCGAGCTTGTGCATGGCAAGTGCGCCCGCCACCAGTGGGACTGCGGCCAGCAGCCAGCGCCGCCTACCGGTCTCCGACCAGTTCCAGATCGTCCAGGCTGCCGCTATGAAGAACAGGAGGAACGGCACGTACATGCGTGCCTGCCGCGAGAACACGAGGTGCCATTCAGAAAACGCTAGCAGTAACGCTGCGACCAGCGCCACCTGGCCGGCTCCGAGGCTTCGCCCAACGCAGAAGAGAAGCGGTACAGTCAGAATGCCGAGCAGGGCAGTTGGAAGACGGTATGCCACTTCGTTGTCCACTCCGACGAGCCTGGCCGTCACCGAGTTGGCCCAAGTAAGCGGCAATGCCCGGCGGTACTCCATCCCGCTAGGCATGCGAGGTCCATTGCCCTCGGCCATGGACCGTGCTGGCATGGCACTGGTTTCCTCGTCGGCGTAGAAGCTCAAAGCGCCGAGGTTCACCAGCCTGGTCAATGCTGCGACCAGGACCAGAGTTGAGACAACCAGAACTGTCCTATTGTGTAGGGACATCAATGCCCTCCAAGGCTGGCGCCGCCCACTGTCGTCGGCCTACAGCCAGATGGCAAGTTGCACGCCGCAACGCAAGTCATGGTCCGAAAGTCGGAGCCAGACCTCGTCCCGTTCTCTCCGGCAGAGATCGGTGGCAGGTGCACAGTCAATCGCGACGGGGACGTGGTGGCAAGACCTGCAGAGCCTGGGTGATGGCGATCACAGCGCAGGCTGCGAGTTGTGCCTAGCATTGCGCAGCGCGGCGAACTGATCTTCAGCAGAGTTCGTCGACGTCTCGCGAACGCTCGCGGTACTCTTCGAGAGTTGTCCGCAAACAGTCCTACTTCGAACGACACAGCGGCTACCACGGAGTGTTCGGTGACATAACGCTGCTCAGAGCTAAGCCGTCGAAAGGCGGTGGCGCAGAGCCTTCGGAGCTAAAGCGACCAAGTTGCCATGCTAGCCGGGCCGCCAGCGATCGACAACGTCGAGGCTGGCGGCCCTTTGGCTTGTAAACCGATCTCAGTCGACGATGGCGCGACTTCTGCTGTCCAACACTGACAGCAACAACGCCGAACGCACAGCGCTTGAGGTCGAGTTTCCCGCTACACGCGGTTGCAACCGATACTCACAGCAGGTAGTATAACAATGCCCAGCACACACAATCACTCGGGACGGTTCACCATCACTCGTCGTAGCCTCCTCACCGCCGGACTTGGTCTGACGCTGTTGCCAGCGTGCGCAGTGGACACGACCGACACACCCCTCGATGAGGACGTTGTGGCAGTTGTTGTTTTCCCACCACAGGTTGCGCTTGACCTCGATCAGACCCAACAGTTTCTCGCTTATGGCACCACGCTCGATGGTGACAGTGTTCTGACAACTGTGAACTGGAGTGCAACGGGTGGTCAGATCGGCACCGACGGCGTGTATACGTCCTCGTCCAGTCAAGGCGACTATCTGATCGTTGCCACGCACACGAGACGGACTTGGTTGGCCGACACCGCAGTGGTCAGCGTAGGTATGGCGCTGCCGCGTGATGTAACGGACTTGGATGCTGTCGGCCACACCGAATCGTCACTGACGTTGGAGTTGACCGAGGTGGATGATGGAGCTGGGAATGCGGCGCAGTACGCCGTGCGGTTTGCTCCTTCGCCAATTGATTGGAGCACCGCCAAGGTGAGCGAGTTCGTTGTCGCGGGTGTCGAGGTTGGTGCTACGCTGCAATTCGAGATCGGAAACCTGTCAACGGGGATCCAGTACGATGTGCAATGCGTTGCGTTTCGGGGAACTCTTGATTCGAACGCGGTGTTTTCCAACCAGCTTTCAAACGTCGCTGGCGGTACCACGACGAATAGCACCGCTCCTGTAGCGGCGGTGTCCGTCGTCCCCGTGAATCCCTCGCTGGGTGTGGGATCCACGATACAGCTTGCGGCAACACCCAAGGATGCTGCGGGCAATGCATTGACAGGACGGTCGATTTCTTGGTCCACTTCGAACGGTTCTGTGGCCGACGTCGACGGGGCCGGCAGCGTTGTTGGTGTGGGGTTGGGTACTGCGACGATCACCGCCACATCGGAAGGAGTGGAAGGCAGCGCGAACGTGAGTGTGGTGACGCAAGTGATTACTACGGCCGACGTGACGCCGGTGTCGGCGACGCTACGAGCTGGTGGTTCCCGACAGTTTGCGGTAGTTGCCAGGGATCAGTTCGGGCTCGTCACGAACGCAACGTTTGTCTGGTCTGCGAGTGGCGGCTCGATCACGAACCAGGGCCTTTATACTGCAGGATCGCTGGTGGGTACCTACGAGGTCGTCGCAACGGAAACGTCGGGTGTGGCTGATACAGCAGCCGTTACGATCCAAGAACAATCAGCAGCTTATCCCAATGAACCTGCGGGCTTGGTGCAACTGGGTGAGCACACGTTTCCGGCGGGGTACTTTGGCGACGATGCGCACTTTGGTGCTGCGGCGAGCTATACGGCTCCGGGCGCCCGTTGGCATATGCGTGATCTGTCCAAGGCTCTGCATATAGAGACCGGTATAGCGGATGCTCCGATGAGTCCTCCTGGGACCATGGGGATGGCCTATCCCACCGGGATGCTGTCTTCGGGCGAACCGGCTTCGTTTGGTTTCTACATACCTGAGCAGCGTGAGCTGTACGTCTCCTACCATTTCATGATGCCGAGCAACCCGGCGAGCGGCAAATGGGAATTGGAGCCTGCCGGCGTGAAGATCCTTGGCTACATCTCTTACGGGGATGACAACCAGCAGAATCAGGGATTCCCGCTGTTCAAGCCGGGCGGGCTGCAGGCAGGACCGTTATCGGCCAGGAGTGACTATGCGGGCAAGCCTGATGCATGTGCGGACTATGTTGACGAGCCCAACAGGTACAAGATCACGCTCGATGAGTGGCATCAGTTTGAGTTCTA